>JAAXZZ010000110.1 GCA_012719655.1 Gammaproteobacteria bacterium
ATCTAAAACACTGGTGTCATTAAACTTATTTTGCTGCATAGTTCGCGCAACATCTCGCACTGTAGAAGGGCCACCATTCACAATACGCTCAATATAATGCTGATTAACTGCAGAGGCTGCACTTAGCAAACTGCTAAATAATAAAATAAACCCGCTTAAGACTACTGAGAAAATAACTTCATCGCTCTTCTATCCCTGCTATTAACGAAATATAAATATCAATCCAATTTAAAAACTACGCACTAAATCAACAAGTGCATGTTGCTCAGAGGAGCTTAACTTCTTAGCATAGGATGGCATCGACCTTGGGCCTTTTTCTAAAGCATCAATAATATCGGCATCCGATGTTTCTGCCTGCCATACAGGATCAGTTAAGTCTTGCGCAGAGGTAAACCAGCCGCGCAAGGTATTGGCACGGCCTTCTTTACCATGACACTTCGCGCAATGCTTGCCATACAGCGCAGCACCATCAGCTGTAACACTATCGAGCTGCTGCGCATGGCCGATATAAGGAAAGGTTAGGGCTACCGCCGCCAGCAAGAACTTAACGTACCTTTGCATAATCACCTTTTAACGCAACACCAGCCATAATTGCGCCAGCATGGCACTCATAGTCTTTCGTGCTTTTATATTCTTTGTTCTTATAGTTACTGGCTAAGTTCACTACCGCATTGGCGCCGGCCGCTTTTGCTGAGTTCTGTAAATGAATCAGTGCTGACTGTAGTACCCAACTGCAAGCCGCTTCATCACTTTTACCAAACGCATTGGTTTTCTTGCTGGTGGTAACGCCCTTACGCAAGATGCTTGCGCCGCGCGGTGTATTACCTAAATAGAACTTTACACTGCCATCTAGACGACCAGCATTAGTGGCTTCTTGCACGACTTCATTAAAATCTAAGAAGTGCACAGTATCACGCGCTTGCGCCAAGGTTGGGATAAGAGCCGCACAAGCCAGTACCACAAGTAGATTCTTTTTCATCATTCACATCCTATAGAATTGTATTACAGGTTAAATTGTTAGCTAAAGCCCACTTTAGAACTCATATTACGTCTCGAACTGTCTTGTATAATCAGCTCCAACGCTTAAAGATCAAAGACGTATTGATCCCGCCAAAAGCAAAGTTATTATTCATCACATATTCATGCTGCATCTGTCGAGGTTCGCGTAAGTAATCCAGCGCACCACAACGTGGATCAACCTCATCCAGATTTAGCGTGTGCACATACAAATCACTGTTAAGCATCTCGATACTAAACCACGATTCTAAAGCGCCACAAGCACCCAAAGTATGCCCCAAAAAGCTTTTTTGCGAACTAATTGGCATCTGCTCACCAAACAAGGCGCTGGTTGCTTGAGTCTCGGCAATATCACCATGATCAGTCGCCGTGCCATGACCATTGACATAACCAATTGCTGAGGCCGGTAAACCTGCATCATCTAAAGCCATCTGCATAGCAATTTGCATGGTATCTTTTTCTGGCTTAGTCACATGCGCACCATCAGCGTTGCTACCAAAACCAACCACCTCAGCATAAATATGCGCACCACGTGCTAAAGCATGCTCCAGCTCTTCCAGTACCAGCATGCCTGCACCTTCACCAATCACTAAACCATCACGAGCAGTGTCATAAGGGCGTGGCGAGGTATGTGGTGCATCATTCTTGAGGCTAGTGGCATATAACGCATCGAATACCATCGCTTCAGTTGGACATAACTCTTCTGCACCACCGGCTAACATCAGTGGTAAGCGACCAAACTTAATCGCTTCATAAGCATAACCAATGCCTTGACTGCCACTGGTACAGGCGCTGGAAGTGGGCAGCACTCGGCCTTTAAGGCCAAAGAAAATACTCACGTTGGCTGCAGTGGTATGCGGCATCATGCGTACATAAGAATTAGCATTGAGGCCATGTGCAACTGAGTTCAGCAGCATATTGCCAAACGCTTTAATATCTTCTGTGCTGCCGGTCGAGGAACCACTGGCCACACCCATGCGACCATCTTTAATGCTTGGATCATCCAGCAGCCCTGCATCGGCTAACGCTCGCTCTGCTGCATACACGGCATAACGTGAAACAGGGCCCATGCTACGCAATTGCTTACGTGTCCAATGACTTGGTACCGTAAAGTTATCCACAGGCCCACCTAAGCGGGTATTTAACTCGCTAAAACGTTCCCACTCACTCATATAGCGAATTCCGCTAAGATTATTGCGGAAATTTTCGCTGATCTGCACCCATGAATCACCCAAAGAGGTAAGGCCGCCCTTCCCGGTTACCACAACTCGTTTAAATCCATTCATCAGCACAATCCACCATTTACAGCAATTACTTGCCGAGTAATATAAGCCGCTTCAGTGGACATTAAGAAATTCACTACGCCTGCCACTTCTTCCGGAGTTCCCATGCGTTGCGCGGGAATCATTTTTAGCATCTCCTCAACCGGTACATGCTCATCCAACATTGCCGTATCAATCAAACCTGGTGCTACGCAATTCACGGTGATCTTGCGCTTAGCCAACTCCACCGCTAAGGCTTTCGCTGCGCCAATCACACCGGCTTTTGATGCACTGTAATTGACCTGCCCACGGTTGCCAATCAAACCTGACACTGAGGTAATACAAACAATCCGACCCGGCTTACGACGGCGCACCAAAGGCATGCTAATCGGATGTAGGACATTATAGAAACCATCCAGATTGGTTCGCAGCACGCTGTCCCAATCATCTTCAGTTAACGCTGGAAAAGCACCATCACGAGTTAAACCGGCATTACACACCACACCATACCAACAACCATCACGCTCCATCGTCGCTTCCAGCTGCTCACGCGCGGCTTGGCGGTCTGCCACGTCAAACTGCAGGATGTTAGCTTGCTGACCTAATGCACGGATTTTTTCTGCCACCGCCTCAGCTTCAGAACGTCCACTACGGCAATGCAGGGTTATGTCATAACCCGATTGCGCTAACCGCAAGGCAATAGCACGCCCAATCCCACGACTTGATCCGGTAACTAAAATACGTTCGCTCATGGTTGTGGCTCCTGAAAATAACTCGCGACATTGGGTGGTCGATACACATTTAAACGGGCTTCAACATAAATATCTTGGCCACGTAAGTAACACTCAAAAACCCCCATACCCGACTCATCTTCCAGCGAGCGTATCGCCTCAATCTGCAACTGAGCACCTAAAGGAAAACGTTCGACATTGCATTGATATTTACGCGTGCCCAGCAGAAAGCCTAGTTCAACAGGCACACCTTTGTGCTTAGCTCGCACTCCAGCATAAGCGGCAATGCTTTGCGCCATCAATTCAACCCCAAGCCAAGCTGGATAACTGCCATCAGCTTGGTTAAATAAACCACCGTCACGCACCTCAAGCTGAGTGACAATATGCTCATCGTCACACTGCTCAATGCGATCCAGCAAAATCATGTCGCCTGCATGTGGCAACAGCTCGGCAAGCGACCAACTCAACATGCTGCCTCTCCTAAAATCAAACTGGTGTTATTGCCGCCAAATGCAAAAGAATTACTCATCAACCAGCGCGGCGCAGTAATGGGCAAAGTTTGCTGGCGATCACACAACTGAATCGGCGCCAGCGTTTCGTCCACACAACCATCCCAAATATGCGCAGGTAGCTGCGCCTGTGGATTATACGCAGGATGTAAGCTCAACCAACAAAAGGCCGCTTCCAGAGCACCTGCCGCACCTAAGGTATGCCCGGTCATCGGCTTGGTTGAGGAGCAGGGCACGCGGTCAGTAAACAACCGATAAACCGCTTGCGATTCCATCGCATCATTGTGCTGAGTGGCCGTACCATGCAAATTAATATAGTTGATTGCACTGGCTGGTAATTGCGCATTGTCTAAAGCCATCTGCATAGCTTGGCTGGCGCCCAAACCTTCAGGTTGTGGTGCGGAAATATGATAAGCATCCGAGCTCGCACCAACTCCTGCTAGCACTGGCGTTTTATCACTTGCAGATAAAACTTCACGCGTCATCACAAACAACGCCGCGCCTTCACCAATATTAATGCCTTGGCGCTTTGCTGAAAACGGATTGCATAACTCCGCCGACAAGGCTTCTAAACTATTAAAACCATTGAGTGTTAAGCGACATAAACTATCCACTCCACCGCACAATACAGCATCACATAAACCCGCCTGCAACATGCGTTGCGCACTCAACAAAGCGCGTGCGCCGGAAGTACAAGCGGTAGAAATGCTATAACTTGGCCCGGTTAAGTTTAACCAGCGGCTAAGGAAAATAGCAGGATCAGCTAAGGCTTGTTGATGATAGTTATAGGTCTTAGGGAAAACATTATTATTCTGCAGTCGCGTTGCAATGTGCAGTCCAGCCTCATGAATACCGCTGGTACTGGTACCAATAATCACCGCCACACGCTGACAACCATAACGCTCAACCACAGCCTCAATCGTCTCAATAACCTGTAAGGCGGCCGCCATGAGTAATTGATTGTTACGTGTGGCATGCACCTGTAAATGCGTATCCAGTTCAGGTAATGCAACCTGCACTTGGCCACACAATACACTCTGTTCAGGTATCCAATCAGTCAGCGGCTGCATACCCGAACAATCACCAGCAAACAGTCCGCGCGCAACACTGGCCTTATCATGCCCAAGCGCGCAATTAAGGCCGAGTGCGGATAAATACATACTCATGGTTGCCACTCCATTTGTTCAACCGACACGGTCTGCTGTGGACTAAAAATAATCTGCCAATGCCGAGGTTCTGAATAAAGCACCTGCCAACCATTGGCTAAACTGCGCTGCTGCACGGCTAACCTCGCATTTGGGTACTGCTGTAGTAGATGCTCATCCGTTGTTAATCCAAACAACAAACCTGCAAACCACTGCCGAGCCTGAGGATTGGGTGGTAATAGTCCATCCGCATGCCAACCGCCATCCTTGAGTATTTGCCGTGCCAGCGGCACACCCAGCGCATCAAACAATGAAAAACGTAGTGCACTTGCTTCACGCTGGATCACCACAATTGCATCACGCTGAAGCTCTGCTGCTTGATAGCGCAAATGCAATTGCAGCGGCAGCTCTACACCCTGTAAAAGCGGCGCAGCCGTTGGTAAAGGCAGTTTTGTACTACAGGCCGACAAGCTGCTCAGCAATAACCAAGTCATCAGCAGCAAGCCACAGCGTCGTATCATTTTTCTGGTAGCTCTTGTGTTCCGCACAGCTCAGCCAAAACCCGTAAGCGGCGACGTGAGTCAGCCACATAAGGATTGTTTTCGTCCCAAGCATAGCCAGCCAAAATTGAGCAAACCATGCGCCGGATATCCGGCTGGGCATTTTCATAGTAAATAACATCTTGGAACGAGGTGTCGTACCAACCTTCTACATAAGTGCGGAAAGTATCCACTCCACGTTTTAATGGAACGGCAAACTCGTTTTCCCAATCCACCGTTTCACCTCGCAACTGACGGTCGAGCACCGCCGCAGCCATGCTTGAGGAACGCATACCAATAGTCACCCCAGAGGAAAACACTGGGTCTAAAAACTCCGCAGCATTACCGAGTAAAGCAAATCCTTTACCGTGCAGAGTTTTCACATTCGCAGAATAACCACCCATAGTGCGGAAAGGTTGATCCCAGACTGCATTTTTAAAGATGCGACGTAAGTTCGGTGCTTCATCAACAAAGGCTTTCAAGCAGGCCTCTAAATCTTCTGGACGACCCTCATAACGGTCATCTTTTGCCACCACGCCGAGTGAGCAATAACCATCACTGAAAGGAATACTCCAGTACCACACATCGCGCATGTCGGGATGAGTAGTAATTAGGATTTTCTCGCGGTTAAAAGTTGGATCATCAATGCAATCACGTACATGAGTGAATACAGCTTTACGCACTGGAAAGGTCGAGGGCACCTCTAAATCCAATAAGCGTGGCAACACTCGGCCATAACCACTGGCATCTAAAACAAAATCACAGGTAATTTGATACTGACTGCCATCTTTTAAACGACGCACGTATAAGCGCGGTTTTTCGCCAGAGAAATCCACCTGAATGATTTCTTCTTCATAGCGAATTTGTACACCTTGTGCTTGCGCCTGATCAGCCAACAACTTATCAAAATCAGCGCGGCGCACTTGGTAAGTGCTGCCTTGACCTGGGGTAAAGGTGTCGCGGAAATCAAACTCAGTATAGCGCTCGCCCCAGCCAAAGGCTGCGCCATGTTTAACTTGAAAACCTGCCGCTTGCACCGCCTCTAACATGCCTGCTTCTTCAATAAAATCGAGGCAATGCGAAAGTAAACTTTCACCAATCGAGAAGCGTGGGAACAGCTGGCGCTCCAAGACTAAAACGTCATGGCCTTTACGCCGTAAAATTGCTGCAGCAATTGCACCTGATGGGCCTGCCCCAATGACTACAACTTTATGTTGCTCAACCATTTCATCTAACAGTGTCATATCCATCCCCATTAAGACCGCGTAAAGCGTTGCTGGCGTAAGCCTAACAATGCTGGCAAGAGCGTTGAAATCACACTCATCAACAACAAGCCAAAATATAGCAACGCATCAATTAAACCGTGCTGCAGCAAAATATTTAAAAAAATAATCTCAGTCAGGCCGCGAATATTCAGCAATACACTGTCTTGCCATAAAGTCGCCAGTGAGCGCTTGCCACGCACCCAATACACGCCCAACCAACTGCCAACTATTTTACTGATAATCGGCACAATCACTAACAGTAACAAGGTGCTGGCGGCACCTTGCCATTGCACATCAGTTAAACGAATTTGCAAAACCCCATACAGCAAAATAACTGGTACACACAAATACCATTGTAAGCCGTACCAGAGCTTAGCTTGGATCGGTATCGACAAGCGCAACCCCAATCGAGCCACCAATAAGGCGTACACCACACCAAATAACAACGCATTCATGCCAAGCCATTGCAACAGTAATAACATTACAAAAAATACCGTACTGTAAAGCCAAACTTGACGCATTTGTCCCCAGTACAATAACAGCGGTAATAAACCTGCCAGCAAAGGTAGCAGCATCGACCATAACTCAGTGCTCGATTGCGCCAAAGCCAAAATAGCCCAACACAACACGTCAATCACAATAGCCGCTTGGACTAAACGCTGGCGCTCAGCTGCAGGATAACCAATGCCTTGCAGATACAAAAACAACACTGGTATCGCGGTAATCGAAAACAACACACCCAAAGCTAAAATAGCCAACGGCGTCAGCTCACTAAAAAACAGCCATGCGCAGAGCACACCACAAATAAAAGGCACAACAAAGCTGGGAAGAGCAATTTTCAAACTGTCTAAACTAAGTTTGGTATCGGCAATATCGGCCAAAATACAACCCAGTAGCAGAGTAAAACAACTGGCATAGAGCAACTTAAGCCAAGCACCAGAAGTTAATTCAGCATAATGCGGCATTACAGAATCGGGTAAATACAGCATCAATATCGGCAATAACAAGGCTGCACACAGCTGCGTCACAATCGGCAAAACGCCAATCTTACGCAGGGTCAGAGTCAACCCTGCAAACAACAGCAGCAAAACCAGCCAAATTAAAGCACTCATGCGCAGCTAGACACCGAGCGCGTCGCCCACGGTGCAAATAAAAAGCTAAACAGTAACCCCAGACTCACCGCAATCCCAAAACTGCTCACGGCTGGCGTACTGGACAGCGCCAACAGCCCAAACGACAACCAAGTGGTGACCGCCGCCAGCAGAGTACCCAGTAAACTGGTGGCCGCACCGCCAACACCTTCATACACAATAATGGCGTAATCAACACCAATCGCCGTTACTAACAACAAGCCAAATACACTAAACAAAGTCAATGTTTGTCCCATCCACCCCAAACACGCAGCGGCGCTTAATGCTGCCAATAACGACACACTCAGCGTGCGCAATGCCCCGCGCCAGCCTAACGCTAGCGCTAAAAACAGCAAAATCACCAGACTGGCCAACACTTTTAGCCACAATGCATGCTGTTGTGTATCTTGAAATAACTGATTAAGTTCGGCCGGACGATCCACCCATTGTACAAACGGCAACTGCTCAGCCAACTCGCTAAATACAGCCACTTGAGTGATGCCTTGCAAGCTAACAATCGCCGCATATTGCCCCTGCTGTTCACCTAGCCATAAAGGTCGCCAAGCTTCACCGAGCGGTCCATTTAAACTGTCTTGCGCCGAACGCACAGGCATATTTTGTAACGCGCTTAACTCAGCCTGTAGTGTTTCTAGAGAAA
Organism: Gammaproteobacteria bacterium; assembly: GCA_012719655.1. Lineage (GTDB taxonomy): Bacteria > Pseudomonadota > Gammaproteobacteria > Pseudomonadales > Pseudomonadaceae > Denitrificimonas. Next base: position 8,257 of record JAAXZZ010000110.1, read on the forward strand.
CACCTGCCGCCAACAGTGGCGCAAAAGCGCGTTCAGGAATCTGTGCCAGCGCTGTCGACAAACTCGGCGCACCGAATAGGCCAGCTAAATACTGATGTGGCGACTGATAGCTGCGCACATCACCTGCCTGCTGCAAGGCTTGCAAGCGAGTATCTAATGTCTGCAAATGACTCAGCAACAGCTCAACGCTAGCGCCTTTCACGAGAAAAAACTGACTGGTTGGCTGATGGCCGGTTAACTCGGCAATACGCTGCGCATCCTGTAATAATTCAGGTGATGTACTGACCCACTGGCGTACATCATCATGGCGATTAAGCTGCAAAACGCCCGCGAAAGAAAAAACTAATACCGCAAGTAATAACCAGCCACTCGATACCCGTCGTAACAGAGCAGCGCGCCAACTTAGCAGCACTTGCATCCATACTAAAGGTTGCTGCCAAGGCTGCAGTTGACGGTTATTTAACAACCAGGGTAAACAACATAAAGTGCAGAGGTACGCAGCAACTAAACCTGCCACGGAAAAAACAGCGACCTGACTCAAAGCGGGGAAGGGGGTAAAAGCCAGCGCTAAATAACCGATAGCATTAGTCAGTACACCTAAACTTAAGCCCGGCAAAGTCGCTCTTAATACACCCCAGCTACGCCAAGGCTGCAAGGTCCAAGCTTTGGATAAGTAATGCATTGGAAAATCAATGGTCACGCCAATTAAGCTGGCTCCCAGCACTAAAGTCAGCACATGGATTTGCCCAAACACAGCAATACAAGCGGTCACTCCAACCCATAAACCAAACAACGCTGGCAATAACGCCACTAGACTACTGGCGCTGCGCCATACCGCAACAATCAACAGTAAGGAGCCCAGTAGCGATAAACCACCCAACCACTGCATTTCCGCCGAAGCTTGCGTTTGTCCTTGCGCAGCAAACAGCAAACCACTACTGGCAAGTAACTCACCACCGCCAGCGGTGATAAGACTGCGCGCCTGCTCAACCTGTTCAGCCACTTGTAAAGCCACTGCACCGCTAAAAGCACTATCCTGAGTGCGCGCACGCAATAACGACCAATACTGACCAGCCGCTTCGACAAATAAATAACCACTGCTATCGACTTGTACGCGGCTATCAAGCTGTAGGTTTTTTTGGATTTTTGCCGTCAAACCCAACCAATCTTGCTCTGGGCTAAGTAAAGCAAAGCCATTGAGTGGATCAAACAACTCAGCTAAGCGCTGCTGAAAATACAACTCCGGTTGCGTAGCTAATTGCTCACGCACCGCCAGTGGCAACAAATTACTGCGGTCGGCCAATAATTGCTCGCGCACTGCGGCGATATCGATATTTAGCTGGTGATCGACCTGTTGATAAATACCACTGGCACGCCAGTGTTGCGCCAGCTCCTCAGCGAATGCTTGGCTGGCTGATGCGCCCGCAGGATGGCGCAACAAAACAATTAACTCACGATCTAACGGTTCTTGCATACGCTGCTGGGCATAAGCTTGCACAGGATCTGCAGCACCTTGCGGCAGAATATCCAACAAACTCGCACTAATCGGTGCGCCAGCGCGCCATTGCCAAGCACTTAACGCGATAAACCCCAGCAGCAGAGCTAAAAAGAGCCGTGGCAAAACACGCTCAAGGTTGAAATGCATGCTGTTCATCATCCGCTAGCTTGCGATCAGCTTGGCTATTCAGCATCCGCATAACTGTGCGATCACCTTGAGTTTCATGCAGCTCAATCCGCTCAACCAGCGCACCACCATAAATTTCAATCACTTTAAATATTTGCTGTAAAAACAATGCTTTAGGTAACAAGCTGAGTTGCCATTGCTCGGTACTACCTTGCAGCTGTAAGTTAAAGTCAGCCTCCAAAGCACGTTGATCACCTTGCAAGACAGCTAAAAACAATTGGCTTTGTCGTGCCGCCACATTTTGTCCCGGCTGACTCTGCCAGCCACTCGCAGTCAGCAACGCCACACCTTGCCCATCAATGCGATAGCTTTGTGCAAAAGGCTGTTGCACTTGCCACAACAAACCCAGCTGTTTCGATAGCACAACTTGACCACGGCTGCTGAGTGGCATCGCTAAGCTGCGCAAGTGTTTTTCTTGCACAAATTCGCCACGCACCACTTCATTGGCCGCCAATTGTTGCGCCAACTGCGCACTGTCAAATGCCCAAACGCTAGGACTCAAAAACAGCACGCACAGCAGCCAAGATAAGTGTTTCACTGTAGTGCCTTACGCACAGCTGTTTGAAAAACTTCTGGCGTGACAAACTGCATCTCGCGCTCCGCAATCGCCACTGCTACTTGCACCGACAGACCGCGGGTTAAGCGTTCACCGGTTTGTGTATCAAAAATCAGATAATTGATTTTCAAACGGCTTTCCCACTCAACCAAATCCGCTTGCACAGTAATCTGCTGGCCAAAACGTGCGCCTTGCATGTAACGCACTTGGATATCCACCACCGGCCAGGCATAACCTGAGTCGCGCATTTGCGTGTAGTTATGCCCAATTTTATCCAGCAGGGCACAGCGCGCCACTTCAAAGTACTTGATGTAATGACCGTGCCAAACGACCTCCATCATATCCACATCAAAAAACGGTACTTCAATCTTGACCGTTTCCTGTAAGACGCCTTTTTTACGCATACAAACTCCAATGCTGAGCACGAATCCGCTGTAAACATAAGCGTAGCTCGCCTTCCAGCGCACGGTCTTCAAGTAATGGTGGGAAATCTTTGGCCAGCTCCGCATGCATTCGCTCTAAAGCGGCTGGTAACTGTTGTTCAGCCATTTGCCCACGCAACCAAACACCTTGCTGCGCAGCTAACAAAGTTGCCGCAGCCACTTGCTCAACCAACTCTAAACTGCGTCGTGCATCACGGGCAGCAATCGTACCCATACTGACTTTATCTTGATTATGGCACTCGGTCGAACGGGAGAATACGCTGGCCGGCATGGTGTTTTTCAAAGCTTCGGCAGTCCATGCACTGGCACCAATTTGCACGGCTTTAAAGCCATGGTTAATCATCGCAGTTGCTGCTGGCGCACCCGATAAATTACTGGGTAAACCGTGGTTATAACGGCAATCTACCAACAGCGCCAATTGCCGATCAAGTAAGTCAGCAATATTACCAATCAGGTTTTTCAAGCTATCCATAGCAAAGGCAATATGCCCACCATAAAAATGCCCGCCATGCAGAACCCGCTCTTCTTCAGCATCAATAATTGGGTTGTCATTAGCACTGTTCAGTTCAGTTTCGATAAAGCGCCGTAGCCACGCCAAACTGTCGGCCAACACACCTAAAACATGCGGTGCGCAGCGTAAGGAATACCGATCTTGTAAACGATGTAAACCACGCAACTCTGCATCGGCAGCGTGGCCTTGATGACTCTCACGAGCGCTATCTAAATCTTCACGCAGCCAAGCAGCAACCTGCATTTGCCCAGGATGAGGTTTGGCTAAAAATAGACGCTCGTCAAAATGCTGAGTATTGCCCTGCAACGCCACCATATTCATCGAGGTAATACGCGTTGCCAGCTTCAATAAATATTCAGCACGGCCATACACCTGACAGGCAATCCCCGTCATCACTGCCGTACCGTTCATCAGTGCCAAAGCTTCTTTCGGACGCAGTACCAAAGGCTGCCAGCCCAGCGTTTTATGCACCTCGGCGGAATCACAAATCTGCCCCTGATACAGTACTTGGCGCTCACCAGATAAAGTCGCGGCTACATAAGAGAGCGGAGTTAAATCACCGCTGGCGCCGACTGAACCCTCTTCCGGAATGAGCGGCAAAATATCATGCTGAAGAAACGCTTGCAGGCGCTCCAACAATTCAACCCGCACCCCTGACATACCAAAACACAGTGACTGCAAACGTGCTGCCAATACCGCTCGCGTGCCAGCCGCATCTAAATGTTGCCCTAAACCACAGCCATGGAAAGTGTACAAATGTTTTGGCAACGCTTCGACTTGGTGTAAGGGAACTGGTACCACGCAGGAATCGCCGTAGCCAGTAGTTACCCCGTAAATCACCCCTTCACGATCCAATAAAGAATCTAAAAATGCAGCGCCACGAGCAATCTGCTGGCGAAACTCAGCGTCCTCCTGCAAGCGTGCACTGGCACGCTGCTCGGTGAGGGCTAAAATATCTTCAATCTGTAATGGCTGATTGCCAAAAACGACGTATTTATTGACTGGATTGTTCATCAGTTATCCAAAACGGGTAAAAATTAAACCACTGTAAAGGTGCTTCCAAGCAACGCACGGCTAAACGATCAGCATAACGCTGGACTGTTTCAGTCAGTATTTGCTCACGATTTTTACGCTGCCATTGCACAGAATCAGCAAAAGGCTCAAGACTAATACGGTAGCGGCCTTGCTGTTTTAAACAAAATAATAGACTCACTGGGCATTTTAAAATCCCTGCCAACAGCCATGGACCTTGCGGAAAATACGCTGGCTGTCCTAAAAAATTAACCTGTGAGCGCCGACCTTCATGTAAAGGTACGCGATCGCCAGCAATCGCCAACCATTCACCTTGATCTAACCGCTGACTCAACTGCAGCATAGTCACCGGATCTAAACGACTGACTTCAATTAAGCGTAAATGACTGGCGCCTGATTCATTCAGTAAACGGTTAAATGCTTCGGCATGCCGAGTGTGCACCAAAACATTCATCCGCACTTTTTTACCGATCTGTGCCAAGGCACGACACACTTCTAAATTACCTAAATGCGCGCCAACCAACATTTGCCCACGACCTTGGTGTTGGTGCGCCAACTGGCGCACGCCATCAGGATCATCAACCTCTAAATGTTCTAGACCAATGCGCCCATGCCAAACATCAATCTTATCTAAGAGGCTGTCAGCAAACGCCATAAACTGACGAAATACCCGCACTGATGAAGCCTGTAACTCAGATCGTCCAGCCCATTGTGCTAAATTGTTTTGATATTCGCGAATACTGTTGCGCGCCACGCGACCGGTAACAAAAAAATACAACACAATGCCATATAACACTGGCGTCATCAGACTGCGCCCCAATACGCGCGTCAGAACAGCAACGGATTTCATTAAGAAAAAACTGCCGCGCTCATCTTGCTGCGCCCAGTGTTTTTTACCCTTATCCACAGTCATCAAAATAACCGTCGCGCCAATAAAGTAGGTGCGCGCCACAACATGCCAAAAAACAACTTAGTATGCATTTGGCTAATCAACAGGTTATCAGCAACAGCGCGAAAGTTAGATAAACCTTCTTCTGGGTAAATGACTTTAATTGGCAGCCACTGCATCGGCTGGCCACGCCAATACAAATGCACCAACACTTGGATATCAAAATCCATTCGTGTACCGAGTTTAACCTGATCAAATAATTGCACAGCAGGCACCAACGGGTAGACACGAAAACCACACATAGAGTCGCGAATCGACAAGGACAGGGTATGCACCCACACCCAAAAATGGGTTAGATAGCGCGCATATAAACGGCCTTTGGGCACACTGGCATCGTACTCAGGATAAGCACAAACTAATTGCTCAGGTGCGGATTGTGCAGCTTCAATAAAGCGCGGAACTGCTTGTAAATCATGCTGACCATCAGCATCCATTTGCAGCGCATGACTAAAGCCCAAGCGTAATGCTTCGCGCAACCCAGCCATCACTGCCGCTCCTTTGCCTTGGTTGCTGGCTAAACGCACACAGCTGACAGCATTCTGCTGGGCTAATTCATCAATAATCAACGCAGTATCTGCCTGCGAGCCATCGTCAACTAAAATGCAGGGTAATTGCAGTGTTTGTAAATGAGCAACCACCGCAATTAACGGCTGCCCATGGTTGTACACCGGAATCACCACGCACACTTTAAACATCCAACGGCCCCAACAGAATCCGACCTGATGAACAACGTGCATCTGCCATGCCGTAGGAAAAATGCAGTTTGCTGCGTGCTTGATCGAAACTCAAGGTCAATTTAACTGCATCACCGGGGCGTAATAATTGCTGAAACTTAAGCACTTCCATGCCACAAAAGCGCGGCGGCAGGCTCAGTAATTGTTGGGCAAGACTCAAAGCCCAATCCACTTGCACCACACCGGGTACGACAGGCGCAGTAGGGAAATGGCCGCTGAAAAAAGCTAAATCCACCGGTACCTGTAAATCCAGTAACCATTCATCGCCAACCTGCTGCTGTTTAACAATCAAAGGTAACTTAGTACGCGCCAGCAACAATTGACGCTCCACCTCAGCTTGCGGCAATTTACCTTGAGCATTGAGTGGCAACTGTTCAATAAAACGCCAACGACGTGGCAAAGCTAATGGCTCGCAGAAGTCTTTTAGATATTCACGCAAATCTTGAGTGACCGCGCGGCGTCCTTGATTACGCAAGGCATATACACCGGCTACGCTTAATACCAATAACGCCCCTAAACTTGCACGCCCTTCGGCAACAACGCCTAAGCGCACCTCACTGACCCACTCATGCAGGCACAGTTTCTGCTCTAAAAAAGGCAAAGAAATACGTTTTTCTTCCAGCTTAATAATCCGATCTAAGCGTCCCAGTAAAGCAAAGCGGCCATCGGCAAATAATTCTGCAGCATCGGCTGTTTGTTCGCTTTGTCCTTGTGCCAGCCATGGTGAATCAACCCGCAAAGCACTGTCAGCATTTAAAGTAAGCTGCACACCAGGCAGCGCTTGCCACAATGAATCAGCTTGTCGCCATGCAACTCCACCGGTTTCTGAGCTGCCATAGATCTCAACCGGACGCTGCTGCAAACGCTGCTCCTGCAACTCTGCAGCCTCTGTCGGTAACGGTCCACCTGAAGAAAACACTTTACGCACAGCACGTAAAGCTGACCAATCTAAATTTTCACCCATGCGCTTTAACAAAGCAGGACTGGCCACCCAAGCAAAACCTGAATGGCTGGCTAAACAACTTAAACTAGCTTGTTGAATATCTTCTGGAAAAGGTAAGGGCAGGCGCAATAAGTAACGGCCCGCGCAAAGCGGCCACAATAAGCGAAACAATAAACCGTAAATGTGCTGGGTAATCACACTGCCAAGCACTGCGCAGCCGCCTAAATCCTTACCCCATAACTCTTCTAAAACGCACAGCTCATTACTCAGCTGACGCAAAGTTTTAGTAATCAACTTCGGCTCACCACTCGAGCCAGACGTCGACAACACTAAAAGCCCTGCATCTAAATCTAAAGCCGCTGGCGCTAGTGCTTGCGCAAACAAAGCTTGCAATTGCTCGCGAGTGGTAATCCAAGTATCTACCTGAGTAGTTAAACGCTGGCGCGTATGTTCTTGCAAATCAGCTGGCAAAACCACTTTCACTCCAGCGCGCCAAGCACCGAGTAACGCAATCGCCAAATCTCCTGCATCCAACAAATGCACGGCAATCTGTTGGATATTTTTAATTTGTAAACCAGCAGCAAAACTTAATGCCTGCTGCGCCAACTCAGCATGCGTTAAAGGCTCAGGTCCGGCCACGGTAGTCGGGTGCTGCTCTAACAATAGATGTTGTAAATCAATCCAGCTCATGTGCGTTTTTTACCCGCTGACGTACCAGCCATTCAATAGCAAATAACAATCCAATTAAAATATACGCAATGCAACCGTTATAAAGCATCCACCAAGAAAGCGGCGCCCATAACGTCAAAGCAGCAGCTAATACAGCATTAAACAAGAAAAACCCTGTCCACACTTTGGTTACTTGCCGCGTATAAACCTGCGCATGCGCAGGTAAATCACCTTCACGCAAACGCGCTAATCGCTCAATGATTGGCGGCCCTTTATAAAGGCTTAGCCCAAACACCGTCAGCAGCAGTAGATTGATCAAAACCGGATACCACTGCAGCAATTTTGGGCTGTCGAAGACAAACAACAGCACGCAAAATATCAGTAATGCGAGTGCTTGCCAGCGATGACTTAAGCTGCTGGCTGAAAACAGTGCACGCAATCCCCATAGCCCACCTAAAAACAAGGCAAAACCACGTGGAGTAACATATTCCAACCCGTAATACACCGCGAACGGGTACAACAAGCCCATCAGCACCAACATCGGTGCAATCAGGCGTTTCATGCGTCTGGAGTGGTAACCATTTGATACACAGCTTCAACCACATCGCCCACAGTGCGTACTGTTTTGAACTCTTCTGCAGCAATTTTCTTACCGGTTTTCTGCTTCAAATAGTCAATTAAATCTACCGCATCAATGCTGTCGATCTCTAAATCTTCATACAAATTAGCACTTAAGGTAATTTGTTCCGCATCCAGCTCAAACAGCTCGATCAACGCCTGACTTAACAGCGCAAAAATATCCTCACGAGTTTGCATACCCCCCCCTAAACTCTAACTGTATGATCACTAAATATATAAATTTTTATGCTTTTTTATGACTTTCAATAAAAGCTGCAAGTTTCTCAATGCTAGCAAAGTGCTGGCGAACATCTTTAGATTCTGCATCAATTTTGATCCCGAATCGCTTTTGAATGGCCAGCCCCAATTCCAGTGCATCCACTGAATCCAAGCCTAAACCTTCACCAAATAAAGGCTCATCATTAGCAATATCATCAACACTGATGTCTTCTAAGTCAAGAGCCTCAATAATTAACTCTTTCAGTTCTAGCGACAGATTACTCATGCGTGGCATCATCCTTTACATAATATGAATGCAAATATTGGTTAAGTTTACGTGAAGCAATTGGCGCGGAGCTATGTGTATTAAAGTCACACGGATCAATCTTCTCGCCAACCTCAAGACTAAAATGGAAGCGTCGACTCGGGATACTGTACCAAGGTTCAGCCTTGGTAAGTGTTGTCGGGGTCACCGATATACGCACCGGCGTGATCATTTTTGCGCCACGCAATGCAATCGCTGCGGCACCCCGATGGAAATTAGGCGATTGACCCGGTGTGGTGCGCGTACCCTCTGGGAAAACAATCAGCGTTTGCCCATCTTGCAATGCTTGCACAGCCGTTTCCAACATCTCCATACTGCCATCATTGCTAATATAACCTGCTGCCCGAATCGGCCCTCGCATAAATGGGTTATGCCACAGGCTTTCCTTTACCACACAGTTGGTATCACGAATAAAAGCAATCAGTACCACTACATCAATCAACGACGGATGATTAGCAATCACCATTTGCCCCGGCTGGCCTAAGCGTTCAATACCTTTAACCGAATAGGTTAAAACGCCAGTACAGCGCATAAACTCCACAAAACAGCGAAACACCCAGCTGATTACGGCACGTACACGCTGACGTTTCTGTAATGGTGAAGCGGGCAGCAAACCCAGCAACGGAAACACTAAAAGGCGTAGAACTAAGCCGCCCAAACCAAACAGTGCAAAACTCAATGCGGTAAAGACTAGACGCCATAGATAAGGTGGGCTGTAACTCTTATGCATGTGCTAAACGCCGCCAATGCCATTGCCGCTGCGCACTGCATAGAACCAACTGATCTTCAATGCCAGTCAATAGTGATAATAATTGTAGAGCATGTGGCCAATTCTTAGTGGGAGTGTTTTGCTCTTCTGGGACTGTGGATCACTCCAATTGCCATTGTTCGCCAGGCACTACTTGCAAGGCTAATGCATAAGCAAAAGGCACATCATCAATCCAAGGTAAATACGCATCCGGTTGTTGATCTTCCACAATAATCACTAAAACTGAAGGCGCTCCCGCTGCCAATAACAACTGAGCTTCCAATAATGCATGCTCTAAACCATCTTCAGCCCCAGCAATGGATGTCATTTCACTGCTGTCATTACGAAAAATCGACCACAAGCCCACCACAGCGTTATGCACCGACAAACTAAAGTGAGTAGGGGATAAGTCTTCACGCTGTGCAAGGCTGGTGAGTAGTTGCAAATTACGCGGTGTTTCACCATGACGCGAACAAAACACTAAGGGTTGCGCTGGCATCATCTCAGCCAATGGCCAGCCCACATGAAAAGCCATACGCGCTAATGGACTTAAACGGCGACGCTGCAATGCTGGTAAAAAACTAACATCTGCCGTTTCTGCACTTTCAAGTAAACGCGGCTGTACGCACCACGCCAACCAGTCTTCGTAACTGGAAACTCCCGGTGCCCATGCTTGCCAACCTGTAATATCAAACTTCACCTAACATTCCTGTCCGAATCCGCTCTATAACCATTGAAATGCTGCTATTAATGCCTATGCTGTTTACGGCGGCAGGCATTATCTAATGCAGTCCTAAGCATCGCAATCTTTACTTGCAACAAGGTACACACATCATAGGAAAGCTTATGCAATCTTTACCGCTTTTAGCACTCGACTCCAACACAGGTTGGTTGCAAGGCGCACGTCATCTTCCATCCAGCAATCATAATGCTCGTCCTAGCGCGGAAATCTCTTTACTCGTCATCCACAACATCAGCTTGCCACCTGGACAGTTTGGCACAGGGATGGTTGAAGCTTTATTTACCAACCAACTGCCTATTGATGCACATCCTTATTTTAGAGACTTAGAAGGTTTAAAAGTATCCGCACACTTTTTTATCAGTCGAGAAGGCGCTATCACTCAGTTTGTTAGCTGTAAGGATAGGGCATGGCATGCGGGCATCTCTGAGTTTATGCACAGAAAAAACTGCAATGATTTCTCACTGGGCATTGAACTTGAGGGAGTCGATGATCAAGCCTATAGCGATGCGCAATATCAAAGTCTCAACCAATTAGTGAATGAATTAACCAAGCATTACCCACTGATCACCCCTGATCGAATTTGTGGGCACAGTGATATCGCCCCAGAACGCAAAACAGACCCAGGTCCTGCATTTATTTGGCAACGCTTGCAGGCAAAACATTCAGGAGAAAGATCATGAGTTTTCTAGTCTTAATGCTCGCCATTGTGATTGAAAAAATGTCATCTTGGCGCACAGCCCTACAAAAAGATCACTGGTGGTATGCACAACTGCAGCGCAGCGCAAAACTCTTACCTAAGCACAGCAGCTTGGCGTTATTGCTGGCACTTAGTTTACCTATTCTTGGCTTAGCACTGATCCTAGTGGTTTTAAAGCCCATGCTATACGGCTTGCTATTGATTCCAGTGCATTTAGCAGTGGTTCTTTACAGCTTAACCCGTGGTGATGTGCGCGGGTCACTGGGACCTTTTCGTGATGCTTGGCGCCGACAAGATACTCAAGCGGCTAGCCTTGCTGCGCAGCGTGATCTACTGATTCAATCGGAAGACCCCGCTGGCCTAATCCAGGCCGTACAAGGACATTTACTTTGGCAAGGTTTCCAAGGTTTTTTTGCAGTCATATTTTATTACCTGATCGGCGGTCCCTTAGCAGCACTGACCTACCGCCTTTTGGTGCTCACAGCAGAACAAGCACAACAGCCAGCGCTCGCAGGGATCGCAACCCGCACCTTGCATGTTCTAGATTGGCTGCCCGCGCGTCTTCTGAGCGCCAGCTTTGCCTTAATCGGTAACTTCATCTTAGTTAATCGTGCCCTGATGCATAACCTACTGTGCTTAACAGAGCCTGCTGACAACCTGTTAAGCCAAACAGGGCGTGCTGCAATTGAAGCAGAACATGATCTAACTGGGGAAAAAGGTACTGCCAGCTTGGATCAAATATGGTTTCTTTTAGTACGCTCAGCAGTGCTTTGGTATGCCTGTGTGGCTTTTTGGTCGTTGTTTTTTTAAGTTAAAGCACAAATAAAGCCGTCTAAACCCTGTGGAGAAGCACACTTAAACCCTAGCCCAAACACTGTTGATAACCTTGGTAAGAAACCGCCTGTGGATAAGTCACCTGTTTATCCACAGGCTATTGACCTCTATGGCACAGCTTGAACACCTGATCGGCACAGCTATAAAAAACTTGTAAACTATTGTTTTTAAAAGAATTAATCAGC
>JAAXZZ010000111.1 GCA_012719655.1 Gammaproteobacteria bacterium
GTACAATAAAGCCAAGTTCACAGCTTGTATAACGAATGAGCCCATCATTAGCGCAATCTTTACCGAGAATGCCTAACTGAACACGCTTTACCGAGCGTTTTCTAGCAAGCTCGATCCCTTCATTCTGGGATCGATTGAACCAGCAGCACAACTGCTGATTAGGGCGGCATTAAAGGAGCATCTGCAAAGATTGCTCCTTTTTTGTATCCGCACAACAACCTCTAAGGACGAGTTAGGCTATGCTATAAGCTTGAAATTATCTTAGTGTTTGGATTTTACGCTAAGCATATGCATAAGCAGATATGCCTGCGGTAGGAGAGAGCTTTTATGAGTGCGTTTCATGCTTTAACACTCAAGGCATTGGATGGTAGTGAGTTGCCTATGGAGCAATTTACAGGACGTTTGCTACTGGTTGTAAACGTTGCCTCTGAATGTGGTTTAACCAAGCAGTACATTGCTTTGCAAGCACTTTATGAGCGCTATAAAGACAACGGTTTTAGTGTATTAGGTGTGCCGTGTAATCAGTTTGGTAAGCAAGAACCGGGCAGTGCACAAGAGATTCAAACATTCTGTACTGAACGCTTTGGTGTGACTTTTCCTTTAACAGAGAAGTTGCAAATTAATGGTGCTGGGAACCATCCACTGTACCGCTTGTTAGCCGGTGAGGGCGCTGAATTTCCGGGCGAAATTACTTGGAATTTTGAAAAATTTTTAGCCAGTGGGCAGGGACAGGTTTTAGCGCGATTCTCGCCACGCACAGAACCTGATGATAATCAGTTGATTGAAGCCATTGAGAATGAGCTGGCGATAAATGCTGGCTAGCAAAACATGAGTAATAAAAAAAGGAGGCTTGCAGGCCTCCTTTTTATTTTCCGCAGATCAATGAAGTTTTATTTGCCCAGCAAGCCAAAGGTTAAGCGGTTAAGCCAGCTGCGTTTGGGTTGCTCATCGTTAATTGCGCTGCGAACACTGTCGGGTATTTCTTCGGCAGCGTTCTCGTATTGACGAAGCACATCTTTGCTGGCTTGAGTTTGTTGCGGGCGTAAATCATCGTTGCTACCAATAAAGCCTAAAGTGGCTTTGCTTATCCATGAACGGTTATCCAGGTCTTTTCCGCGTGCTTTAAAGGATCCACTGGCTAAACTTGGATGTTCTGGATAGTTTATTTTCAGGGCTTCTAGACTGGTTGCCGCTAAATCATCTAGCGCTAAGTGCTGATAAGCCTCGGTCATAATGGCTAAGCCATCACCGACTGCTGGTGTTTCTTGGAAGTTTTCAACGATATAACGGCCACGGTTGAGTGCGGCAACATAAGACTGGCGCTTTAGGTAGTAGTGGGCAACATGCACTTCATAAGCTGCCAATAGGTTACGCAAGTAGATCATGCGTTGTTTTGCATCGGCTGCATAACGGCTATTGGGGTAACGGTTGGTGAGTTGGGCAAACTCGTTATAAGAATCACGTGCAGCACCGGGGTCGCGCTGAGTCATATCTAATGGTAGAAAACGCGCTAATAAACCACGATCTTGATCAAAAGACGCTAAACCCTTCATGTAGTAGGCGTAGTCAACATTGGCATGTTGTGGGTGTAGACGGATAAAACGATCAGCCGCGGCGCGTACCGCTTCTGGCTCCATATTCTTATAGTAGGCAAAAATCAGCTCTAATTGAGCTTGTTCAGCGTAGCGACCAAAAGGGTAGCGAGACTCTAAAGCTTTTAATTTGCTCACTGCCGATGAATAGCTTTTATTATCAAGATCCGTTTGTGCTTGTTGATAGAGCGCGGTCTCGCTTAGGTTTTCATCAATATCTTTGGACGCACAGGCGCCTAATAAGGTAAAAAGAGCGATAAATAGCAGATGCCTTAGATGCATGATTGAGTACGCCGTTAAACGGTCGGCTGACTTGCAGCGAGCTGACCTGTTATAGTGAACACCTCGCATCTAGATTCGAGGCAAATTATGCTGTATTTAACACAAGCGTGCGCTTGAAACCAAAGCCTACGCATTCTCTGTTGATGAGTATGCCAACAAATACCAACGAAACAATTCAATTGTATGCAAAAGTTCCAAGTGAACTGGGTGGCCAACGCTTAGATCAGGTTGCAGCACAGTTGTTCCCGGAGCATTCACGCTCACGTTTAACGACTTGGATTAAAGAAAACCGCTTGACGGTTGATGGCAAAGTGTTGCGGCCGCGCGATACCGTCTATAGCGGTTCTGAGCTTGAGTTGACGGCTGAACGTGAAGTCCAAGGTGAGTGGATCGCGCAAGATATTGCCCTAGATATTGTCTATGAAGATGAGCATATTTTAGTCTTAAATAAACCAGCGGGCTTGGTTGTTCATCCGGCTGCCGGACACCCTGATGGCACTTTATTAAATGCACTACTGTTTCATGTGCCAAGTTTAATTGAAGTACCGCGTGCTGGTATTGTCCATCGCCTCGATAAAGACACCACAGGTTTAATGGTGGTGGCGAAAACCCTTGAGGCGCACACCAGTCTGGTTGATCAGCTACAAGCACGCAGCGTTGGCCGTACCTATGAGGCGATAGTGGTTGGAGTCATTACCTCAGGCGCCACTATTGATGCACCAATTGGGCGTCATGGACAGCAGCGTCAGCGTATGGCCGTGATTGAAAGTGGCAAGCCTGCAGTCAGTCATTATCGAGTGCTAGAGCGTTTTCGCTCACACACGCACACCCGAGTTAAGTTAGAAACGGGGCGTACTCACCAGATACGTGTGCACATGGCGCATGTGGGTTTTCCATTGGTTGGTGATCCGGCTTATGGTGGGCGTTTTCGTATTCCTCCAGCCGCCAACCCAACCATGTTACTAGCGCTTAAAGAGTTTCCTCGTCAAGCCTTACATGCACGCTTCTTAGAGTTAGATCATCCAGTGACCGGTAAACGCATGAAGTGGGAAGCGCCTTTACCTGAGGATTTTGTCTGGTTGCTGACTTTGCTGCGCCAAGATCGTGAAGCCTTTGTGGGATGAATAAAAAAGTTACCTCCATGTGGCCGTTTGACTGGCTTGCGCCCGATTGGCCGGCACCAAAAAATGTACGCACTTGCGTTACCACGCGCAATGGTGGTGAGAGCTTGGGGTCTTTTGCTGGATTTAACCTTGGCACACATGTTGGTGATTCGCTTGAGGTTGTTCAAGCGAATCGGACTTATTTGGCTGAGACTTTGCAGTGTCAGCCGGCTTGGCTCAATCAGGTGCATGGCAATTGCGTAGTGATTGCAGATGCTGAGCACGTTCTAACGGCTGATGCCAGTGTTAGTCGGCAGGTTGGTCTTGCTTGCTGCATTATGAGTGCCGATTGCTTGCCGGTGTTTTTTACTGATCAGGCTGGAGCTTGCGTTGCTGCAGCGCACGCCGGTTGGCGCAGTTTGGCCGCTGGGGTGTTGGAAAAGACAGTCGCGGCGATGCACATTGCACCGGCGCAGATTATCGCATGGCTTGGTCCGGCTATTGGTCCGGCTGCATTTGAAGTGGGCGCTGAAGTGCGCGAACAGTTTATTCAGCAGCATCCTGTTACGGCACAAGCTTTTATCCCGAGCGTCAATCCAGGGCGCTGGATGGCCGATATTTACCAGTTGGCACGCTTGCGCTTAGCGTCTTGTGGCGTGACTTCGGTGTATGGCGGCGGTTTCTGTACAGTCACAGATCCACGTTTTTACTCGTATCGCAGAGAGCCTGTGACAGGACGCTTTGCTAGCTTGATCTGGCTTGCTGGCGATGAGAGCGCTTAAATAGCCGTTATTACAGTGTTATGCGCTTGCACCTTTAAGCGCCACAGTAGCGATTGTTTAAACAAACAGTCGGTATAAAACTAATTTTAGTGATCGTTATAAATCAGTCTTTCGGTTGATGACCTGCCGTGCCTGTTACCTTACCTTGACAATACTCTAACAAAAACAACAGGTATTGATATGTTACAGACGCGTATTCTGCCCTCTGCTGAGAATGCACATGCTTCCCCGCTGCTTATCAAAAGTTTATTGCTGTCAGGGGTGCGCTATGAAAAAAATCGTGAAATTGTTTACCGTGATCAGTTGCGTTACAGCTATGCAACCTTTGTTGAGCGTGTTGCGCGTTTAGCCAATGTGCTAACCGAGATGGGTGTGAAAGCCGGTGATACTGTTGCGGTGATGGATTGGGATAGTCATCGTTATCTTGAATGCATGTTTGCTGTGCCGATGCTAGGTGCCGTGCTGCATACCATTAATGTGCGCTTATCGCCTGAGCAAATTCTCTACACCATGAATCATGCCGATGATCGATTTGTCTTGGTTAATAGCGATTTTGTTGAGCTGTATGCAGGCTTGAAAGCATCCTTAACTACGGTAGAGCGTACGTTGTTGCTCAGTGATACAGACTCGCCAGTTGTTGAGCTGATTGATTCGGTGGGTGAGTACGAAGCGCTGCTGGCAGCGGCTAAAACCACCTATCCGTTTGCCGACTTTGATGAAAACTCAGTGGCTACAACGTTTTATACGACAGGCACCACCGGCAACCCTAAAGGCGTTTACTTTACTCATCGGCAATTGGTCTTGCATACCCTGGCAATGGCGTCGGTTGTCGGCAGTGTTGATAGCGTGCGCTTATGTGGCACCGATGATGTTTATATGCCGATCACACCGATGTTTCATGTGCATGCTTGGGGTATGCCTTATGTCGCAACGATGCTGGGGCTTAAGCAAGTGTATCCTGGACGCTATGATCCAGAGTTGTTGGTGGAATTATGGGAGCGAGAGAAGGTTACGTTCTCACATTGTGTACCGACCATTGTGCAAATGATTCTTGCGGCAAAAGCGGCGCAAGGTAAAAACTTCAATGGCTGGAAGCTCATTATCGGCGGCAGTGCATTGCCGCGCGGGTTGTACGAAGCAGCACTGGCGCAGGGTATTCAGCTCACCGCCGCTTATGGTATGTCAGAAACCTGTCCGCTGATTTCTTGTGCAATGCTCAATGATCAGCTGCAAGCAGCAAGTCAAGATGAGCAGATTACCTATCGCATTAAAGCCGGTATTCCTGTGCCTTTAGTTGAGGCTGCTTTGATGGATGAGGAGGGAGGCTTTCTGGCACATGATGGCGAACAGCAAGGTGAATTGGTATTGCGTGCGCCGTGGTTAACTCAGAGTTATTTCCGAGAGCCAGCACAAGGTGAGGCGTTGTGGGAGCATGGTTGGATGCATACAGGCGATGTAGCAACGATCTGCGAGATGGGTTTTATTGAAATCCGCGATCGCATTAAAGATGTGATTAAAACTGGGGGGGAATGGGTGTCTTCTTTAGAATTAGAAGACCTCATTAGTCGACATCCAGCGGTACGAGAAGCAGCGGTTATTGGCATACCTGATCCGCAATGGGGCGAACGGCCATTTGTGCTGATGGTGCTGCGGCCTAATCAGCAATTGGATGCGCGCGGTGTTAAGGAGCATCTTAAAGTTTTTGTTGAGCAAGGACTGCTGAGTAAGTGGGCGATACCGACTCAGGTAGCAGTTGTTACCGAAATACCCAAGACCAGTGTTGGTAAGCTTGATAAAAAACGTATTCGCCTCGACGTGGCGCAATGGCAGACGCAAAGCGCGGTATTTCTTTCCACCCTGTAGGCTGCGTCTTTGTTAGTACGGATCTATGACTAATAGGTCATTGTCTGTGTTGGCATGTTTGATGCATAGAAATGCTAATAGCAATAAGTAAAAGTTTGAAGCCGCCGATTTAGAGCGGCTACAAAGGCAAATCAATCTTTTGGTTGATCAGCTTTTATGAGTGGTTGGTTAAACTGCCAACAGCCAAAATAAAATACGGAGTTGCATTGATGACTACAACAAACCAGCAATTATGGCGGTTGGCAAAGTTGCCACTGGCCGTGAGCCTCGCTTCAGTACTGGCTGCACCAGCCTTTGCAGTGAATTTTAATATCGGTGAAATTGAAGGATCGTTTGACTCCTCATTATCTGTTGGTGCTAGTTGGTCTACATCTTCACCGGATAAAAATCTTATCGGTAGTGCCAATGGCGGTAATGGCTATACACAAACCGGCGATGATGGTCGTTTAAACTTTAAAAGTGGTGAAACAATTTCAAAAATTTTTAAAGGCATTCATGATTTGGAATTAAAGTACAAAGACACCGGTGTCTTTGTGCGTGGTAAATATTGGTATGACTTTGAACTAAAAGATGAAGGACGTCGTTTCAAAGATATTAGTGATAAAAACCGTAAAGAAGGCGCTAAATCTGACGGAGCACAGATTCTCGACGCTTTTGTTTATCACAACTATGCGATTGCTGACCAACCTGGCACGGTTCGTATTGGTAAGCAGGTGGTGAGTTGGGGTGAAAGCACATTTATCCAGAACAGTATTAACTCGATTAACCCTCTTGATGCTGCAGCCTTCCGTCGTCCAGGTTCTGAAATTAAAGAAGCACTGATTCCAGTAAACATGTTTTATGTTTCGCAGAACTTAACTGATCAGTTGTCTATGGAGGCTTTCTATCAAATCGAGTGGGATCAATCCATACTTGATAACTGCGGAACATTTTTCGCAACGAACGATGTTGCCGCGGATGGTTGTGATAACAATTACCATATCTTAAACGCAGAATATACAGGCTTGGTTAATAACCTAGGGCCTCTAATCCCTGCTCTCCAGCCAGGTTTAGATCTGCAGTACAGTCAAGAAGGTTTGATGGTTCCGCGTGGCGGCGATCGTGATGCACGTGATAGTGGCCAATGGGGTGTTGCATTTCGTTGGTTAGGGGATAACACCGAATATGGTGTTTATGCCATGAATTATCACAGCCGTACACCAATATTGAGTACACAAAATGCTAACTCAGCCACGATAGCAGATGCTTTACAAGTAGGTCAGACAGCAGGTGCCTTATTAGGTGATCCAGCTATGGCACGGTTAGTTACAGCTGCCTCGTTAGTAGGTAACGGTAAGTACTTTATGGAGTATCCTGAAGATATTCGTCTATACGGCGCAAGCTTCTCAACTATGTTGCCTACAGGTACTGCATGGCAGGGAGAGATCAGTTACCGTCCAAACGCTCCAGTACAGATCAATACGCAAGCGATGACGTTAAAACTAGCGACCAGCATCACCGAGCAAATTGCTGCTGGTGGAGTGCCCGCTGGACTTGCTATGGGTGGCGTTGATAACCGAGGCTATAACCGTAAAGAAATCACTCAGATCCAGTCTACTTTCACCCATTTCTTTGACCAAGTGTTAGGTGCGGAGAGAGCGACTGTTGTGGGTGAGGTTGGTTTTACTCACGTTGGCGGTTTAGAAAGCAAAAACAAAACTCGTTACGGTCGCGATGCTAACTTCGGTATTAAAGGTAGTTTAGTGGATCCAGGCGACACATCTGTTGCTAAGTTTGGCGATCATGGTTTTGTCACTGCAAACTCTTGGGGTTACCGTGTTCGCGGTATCTTAGACTATAACGATGTGTTTGCTGGCGTGAATCTCAAACCTAATATGGCCTTTTCACATGATGTTGAAGGTTATAGCCCAGGTCCTGTTGCTGGATTTAATGAGGGCTCAATGGCTATCAGTTTTGGTTTAGATGCTGAATATCAGAACATGTACACAGCAAGTTTGGCCTATACAAACTACTTCGAAGGTCGTTATAACATGGCTAAAGATCGTGACTTTGTTGCAATGAGTGTTGGCGTAAACTTCTAATCGCTGCGTGCGGTGCTAAGTGTTTAGCACCGCACACTGTGTGTCTCCCAATTTATTTTTCTCTTAGGAAGACTGAAATAATGAAAACAAATAAAAGCATGATGCAGGCGGGTACAGCGTTTTTATTGTCAATGTTTGCGGCGAGTGTAATGGCTGCAGTTTCTCCAGATGAAGCGGCAAAGCTGGGGACAAGCTTAACGCCGTTCGGCGCAGAAAAAGCAGGCAATGCTGACGGCACAATTCCAGAGTGGACAGGTGGCTTAGCCACGAATGCAGCGGCAGTGGATAGCCGTGGTTTTTTAGCCAATCCGTTTGCTGGTGAAAAGCCGCTGTTTACCATTACCGCGCAAAACGTTGATCAATATAAAGACAAGCTGACTCCTGGCCAGTTGGCGATGTTCAAACGTTATCCTGATACCTACCGTATGCCGGTGTATACCACCCATCGCTCAGTGGCTATGCCTGCTGAAGTGGTGGAAGCAACAAAAGCTAACGCTCTCAATACAAATATGGTGCAAAACGGTAACGGTCTAGAAAAGTTCACCGTTGCTAATGCTTTCCCTATTCCCCAAAACGGTCTAGAAGTGATTTGGAACCACATCACCCGTTACCGTGGTGGTAGTGTGAAACGTTATGTCACTCAAGCGACACCGCAAACCAATGGCTCATATTCTTTAGTGTACTTTGATGATGAGTTTGTCTTCCCAAACAAGCTTAAAGACTACGATGCGAGTAAGCCAAGTAATATCCTGTTTTACTTTAAGCAGAAAGTTACAGCTCCTTCTCGCTTAGCGGGTAACGTATTGCTGGTTCACGAAACATTGGATCAGATCAAAGAACCACGTATGGCTTGGTTGTATAACGCTGGTCAGCGCCGTGTTCGTCGTGCGCCACAGGTTTCCTATGATGGTCCAGGTACAGCGGCGGATGGCTTACGTACTTCAGATAACCTAGACATGTACAACGGTGCACCTGATCGTTACGAGTGGAAGCTCAATGGCAAAAAAGAGATCTATATCTCTTACAATAACTATGAGTTGGACTCACCAAAGCTTAAATACGATGACATCATCAAAGCCGGTCACATCAACAAAGATTTAACTCGCTATGAGTTGCACCGTGTTTGGCATGTGACTGCAACCCTGAAAGCAGGCGAGCGTCATATCTATGCAAAACGTGATTTCTATATCGATGAAGATAGCTGGCAAGCAGCAGCCATTGATCATTACGATGGCCGTGGAAACTTATGGCGTGTAGCTGAAGCGCATGCGCTGCATTACTACAACAAGCAAGTACCTTGGTATTCTCTGGAAGCACTGTATGACTTGCAGTCAGGTCGTTACCTTGCACTGGGTATGAAAAACGAAGAGAAACAAGCCTATGAGTTTGGCTCTGTTGCTACCTCTGGTGACTTCACTCCGTCGGCATTGCGTCAAGCCGGTGTGCGTTAATTCAATGTTAAATAATGCTGCTCTAATAGCAGCATCTTAACACCACTAAAAGCCAAGCTTTAGCGCTTGGCTTTTTTGTGTCTGCAGTCTGTAATATTGAGTAGAAGCGATTCATTTATCAGGCAAAAAAAGACCCGCACAAGTGCGGGTCAAAACCGTGTTTAGCCTGATGAGGAGATAATCTAAAAAATCGACCTGTTGATTCTTTAGTCACCGGCTGATCTTGCGATCAGTTGAGTTAATAATAACGATTATCATTTGCATGTCAAGTGGTAAGTGCATATTAAACACATTGTGCTGTTCCGAACGGGTTGTCAGCACTGACAGGCAGTCATCAGTGCCAGTGCCATACGCTATCAGTAAGCGGATATGTTAAGCTGCGCGTCTGTTTAAGCATGAGTTGTGTGCGGTTATGAGCAAAAGTGAAAATCCAATTTTTAAAGTCATCTTTGTCAATCAAGGTCAAGTCTTTGAAATGTATGCAAAAGCCATCTATCAAAGTGATTTGTGGGGTTTTTTAGAAGTTGAAGAGTTTGTCTTTGGAGAGCGTACGCAGGTGGTGGTTGATCCGAGCGAAGAAAAACTCAAAGCACAGTTTGAAGGGGTTATCCGCAGTTACATTCCGTTGCAAGCCATCGTGCGCATTGATGAAGTTGAGCGCTTAGGTGTCGCACGTATCAGCGAAGCCGCAGTTGGGAATGTCATGTCGTTTCCGATGCCGGTGCCAACCAAGTAATACAGTGTTTTCTGCAAAAGCGTGTTGCGGATAACGGCCCCTCTAAGATTCGATGAGCTACTATTTATCCGCCAGCACGCGAGGCACCTAGGATCAATCAGCTCGGCTCAATGCCTTCGTGGCTTTCACCCGCTGTTGGCTTATCTTTACTGCTGGGTTTGACTGCAGGAAAATTTGCTGATGCGTAACGCACAACTAAGACCGAAAAGGCGAGCAGTAAAATAGCGCCAGACACGTAAACAACACCCATATCTGGGCGATGATGATGTGAAATATCAGCAATCATTAAGCGTGTTAACGCTGTAATAGCGACATAGATTAAAAAGCGCACGGGCATGTGGTTGGTTTTGAAGTAAATGCCAACCATGGCACCCAGTTCTAGATAGATAAATAGCAGCAAAATATCATCAATTGATGCTGCGCCTTTGCCAAGCATTTCGAGGACGGTCAGCGCAGCCGCCCAAGCTGTAATGCCGCCAATAACGAAAAGTGCCAAGTAATGAAAAGCTTCGACGAGAAGATTGCCGACTGATTCAGCGTAGCTGTGCAAATGTGCGCGAGTTTTCTCAGCCCAATTCTTTTTCAAAGTTTTCATGTTTA
>JAAXZZ010000112.1 GCA_012719655.1 Gammaproteobacteria bacterium
AATAGTTCCTTTGGCGACACGGCGAGCTATGCGATTATATGCCGCATAGATTGAGGAGCTCCCAACATGAAATATCTCTACGCCAGCTTGGCGCTTTTTTTATCCTTGGCATTGACCAGTGTGCAAGCCGCCACTTATCAGCCCTTGGTAGAAGCAACAGAACTCAATGAAGTGCTGGCAGCTGACCAACAACTGCAAATAATCGACATCCGTAGTGCAGAGGATTACACCGCCGGCCATATTCCCGGTGCCATATCGGCACCATACGGACAATGGCGCGGACCGGCGCACAACCCTGGGCAACTGGCTGATAACCTTTACTTTGAAACCCTTGTACGTCAACTCGGCTTAACCGATCAACAGCCCATTGTGGTCTACTCCAGCGGTGTCGATGAAACCGACTTTGGCGCCGCCGCGCGAGTGTATTGGACCCTTAAATACTTAGGTTTAACTGATTTAAGTGTGCTCAATGGTGGTTTCCAGCAATGGCAATTGGCGCAGCACGCCATTAGCAACGATGCAACTCAAGTATCAGCCAGCCAATTAACGGTGCAAAACAATGCAAAATTAGTCATATCAAAAGACCAATTGCTGGAGAAAATCATTCAGCAGGACACGGCCTATCAGTTACTTGATGCGCGTCCACCGCTGTTTTACCAAGGTAAGGTCAAAGCACCTACAGCCAGCACCGGCGGCACCATTGCCACGGCACAAAACACGCCTTTTACCCAGTGGTTTAATGACAATGACACACGCATTCGTCCAGTTGCGCAAATCAAAGCGTTGGTGCACAGCCAAGGGTTAGATCAAGCACCAGAAACCGTATCTTTTTGTAATACCGGTCACTGGGCAGCCACCAACTGGTTTGTCCTCTCTGAGCTTGCCGGCTTGCAGAATGTGCGTCTCTACCCTGCTTCGTTAGCTGAATGGACACAAGCACAAGCCAGCTTACCGATGGACAACACACCCACTCGACTGGAGCAACTGCAGGCTATGTTTTCTAATTTGGTGAATAACTAAGATGAAAAACCGTTTCGCGTTAACAGTGGCTTTTGCAGCTTTTGCCATTTTTTTGTTTTGGTTTGTCTCGGTGCGGCAAAGTTTGCTATTCATTGTGGGTATAGGCCTAGGCGCGGTACTAGCTGGCGCTCGTTTTGGTTTTACCACGGGCTGGCGTCACTTAATTGAGCAGCGCGATGCCAGTGGCGTTTTTGCGCAACTGATTTTGCTGGCCATTGCGGCAGCTTTCTCTATGCCGCTGCTGGCCAGCTTCCCGACGGAACTTAGTGCTGCACTAGGCCCACCGAGCATTAGCCTTCTGGTGGGTGCTTTCGTATTTGGCGGCGCCATGCAAATTGCCGATGGTTGTGGTTCTGGCACCCTATATAAAGCGGGCTTAGGCATTCCATTGAACATGGCGATTCTGCCAGTATTTGCGCTGGGTAGTTTTTTAGGTGCGGCACACTTGGGCTGGTGGCTCGATTTAGGCAGTGTGCAGCCCGTGGGCTTAGTCGAAGAAGTGGGTTTGAGCGGCGCACTAGGGTTGACTTACCTCGGTTTGATTGTGCTGGCATTAGCCGCTTGGTGGTGGTCAAAAACCAGCAGCGTTGCGCGCAGCCTATTGAATACAAAATTAATCGTTGGCGCTGTCCTAATTGCCGTATTAGCTGTGCTGATCTTAGTGATTGCTGGCAAGCCTTGGGGAGTGGTGTATGGCTTCGGTTTATGGGCGGCTAAAATAGCCCAAGCCGGCAATCTATTTGACCCCACGGTTAATGCGTTCTGGAGTCAGCCGGTTAATGCCACAGCCTTGCAGCAGTCAGTATTTTTAGATCTGACGTCTATTACCAATATTGGTATTTTGGCCGGTGCGCTATGGATTTTCTCGCGCAATAAGTCTGGCAAGGCCAACACGCTCAACACGCAACAATGGATTGTCGGCATCATTGCTGGCTTCCTATTAGGCTACAGCTCCCGTTTAGCCTTTGGCTGTAATGTGGGGGCAATGGTCAGCGGTATTTCCACCGGCAGCATTCACGGCTGGATTTTGATTGTGATGGCGTTTTTAGGCTCGCTTATTGGTGTGCGTGTGCGCCGTTATTTTGGATATTGAGATGAATATATTAAGTAGCCTACGTATTGTACTGTTCTGGACTGTATTGGTCGGTTTCTTTGTCTGGGACTGGCACAATTCTGAGCCCGTTAACCTGCGCTTAGAAGCCCCTATTATTGCCATTGGTTCAGGCCAAGCACCCTCTGGTGCTCATTGCGCAACATTTTAAAGTCGTAAATGTAAGCATGCCCAGAGCAGTTAAACCCTGTCTGGGCATTGTCCTTAATGGCGTTAAACAGTCATTCGTACGCCAACCGACACTTGTTTGCTATCTGCCGCCGGTAGCAACTGGCCGTCTCGATAGACCGAAACAAACAAATCGGCTTCTTCAGCTTCACTGGCTTTTATCGATAAATGCACACGATCACCCAGCATTTTCGCTTCTTGCAAATCAACCTTTTGCCCATCAATCCATCCTTGACCGCTGAGCATTTGAAAGGCTTGCTGCAACTCAACGCGGTACACCTTGCCTTCTTCGCTCAACCATTCCCAAGTGCCATGCACTGGCGCAGGAACCACCCATTTGTAAAGATACACGCCACCCATCGCACGCTTTGCGTCTGGCAGCCAGCGCCCCATATTAAAGGCATGCCCAATCACTCGAGTACCTGGCTTTAATTCACTTAAAATGCGCGCTTTCAATTTTAGATTGAGTGATGGCAATAGGTATAAGGTCAGCACTGTTGCCGTGCTAAAGTCGACAGTGAGCAGATCCTCTTGTATAAACCTAACTCGATCAGTCACACCAACCGTCTCAGCTAATGCATTGGCTTCAGCAATACGGCGCGGATCCATATCAACACCAACCGCCTGCGCTTCACGCTCCATCGCGGCCGCCACGACGATACGACCATCGCCGCAACCCAAGTCATAAAGAATATCGTCCTGAGTGACCGCCGCCATTTTCAACATGGCTTCAACGACCAAATCATCGGTGGGCACAAAAATCACATCGAGTTCAGCATCCACTTTGGTCAACCCTTCTTCAAAAACCAAATCAGTAAACAATAAACACTCCTGACGACTGTAACAGCAGACTCAAAGGTTACAAGCCTTCACTGCTTTAGCACCTTTATAACGCTATTTAAGCGCACCAGGCAGCCTGTTTTTACTACCTGTGCTGTATTCAGCAATACAAAATATACTTTCGATTCATCTGTCTACGCTGAGGCAATCTAAGATTAGCAGGCTTATACTGTTAATGTCTTGCAGAAGATCTATTTAACCGTTGTTGTGATCCAGCCGCCTCAGTTTGCTTTAGCTCTAGCGCAGCACTGAATAGCCTTAGCGCGGTTGCAGGCAATAAAAAAGCGCTCATTATGAGCGCTTTTTATTTCAGAGGTCGCTTGACCACACTCTAGAAAGAATCGCCTGGAATACGTACCCAACCTTCCATCAAAACACGTGCGCTGCGGCTCATAATGGCTTTTTTAACAACCCATGTGCCATTGTCTTGCACCGCTTCGGCGCCGACACGCAAGGTGCCGGATGGATGACCAAAATTCACCGCTTGGCGATCACCGCCACCGGCGGCCAAGTTGACTAATGTTCCTGGGATAGCGGCGGCTGTACCGATGGCAACGGCTGCAGTCCCCATCATAGCGTGGTGCAACTGGCCCATAGATAACGCACGCACCAGCACATCAATATCGGCTGCTTTAATGGCTTTACCACTGGAGGAGACATAGTCTGCCGGCGGCGCGACAAAAGCCACTTTAGGTGTATGTTGACGCCCTACAGCTTCGGCGACATCCTTGATCAAACCCATTTTCACGGCACCATGCGCGCGAATGAGCTCAAACCGAGCTAAGGCCTCTTTGTCACTGTTAATCGCTGACTGCAGCTCAGTGCCTGTGTAGCCAATGTCTTTAGCATTGACAAAGATGGTGGGGATTCCCGCATTAATCAATGTAGCTTTGAGCGTACCGACACCGGGCACTTCGAGATCATCGACCACATGGCCGGTAGGAAACATCGCAGCATCATCACCGTCGCCATCGGCAGGATCGAGGAACTCAATTTGCACCTCAGCGGCTGGGAAAGTCACGCCATCGAGTTCAAAGTCGCCGGTTTCCTGCACTTCACCATTGCTAATCGGCACATGAGCAATTATGGTTTTGCCAATATTGACCTGCCAGATACGCACGGTACAAATACCGTTATGTGGAATTTTCTCCGCTGCAACCAGACCGTTGGCAATAGCAAAGGAGCCCACAGCCGCGGTTAAGTTACCGCAGTTACCGCTCCAATCCACAAAGGGTTTATCAATCGCGACCTGGCCAAATAGATAATCCACATCGTGATCCGGCTGCGTGCTTTTCGCTAACAATACCGTTTTACTGGTACTGGACGTTGCACCGCCCATACCATCCGTTTGCTTGCCATAAGGGTCTGGGCTACCAATCACGCGAAGTAACAGATTATCGCGTGCGGCGCCTGGCTGTTGTGCGGCGACGGGTAAATCATCAATACGGAAAAACACACCTTTACTGGTGCCACCACGCATATAAGTCGCAGGGATTTTAATTTGTGGGACCTGACTCATAATGGAATCTCCCTAAGTGAACGCTAAAAATAGTGGCGACCACAGCCAAGCAGTCGCTAGAAAATAATAACCCGCTAAACAAGGCTTACTCGCTTAGCGGGTTGCTCATGCCTCAATCTGCATCAAGCACTGGTTGCCTCGGAGGCAAGAAACTCTTGCGCAAAACGCTGCAACACACCACCGGCTTTATACACTTCAACCTCTGCTGCCGTATCTAAACGACTGAGCATCGGTACCCGCAGCACTTCACCGTTGCGACGGTTAATGACTAAGGTCATGCTGTTACCGGGCTTCAGTTCGCCTTCCACATCGTAAGTTTCAGTACCATCCAAACCTAAGGTGAGGCGTGTGGTACCTTCGGCAAACTGCAGCGGCAACACCCCCATGCCAATCAAGTTAGTACGGTGGATGCGCTCAAAGCCCTCAGCGGCAATCACTTCCACACCGGCCAGGCGCACACCTTTGGCCGCCCAGTCCCGCGATGAGCCCTGTCCATAGTCAGCACCGGCAACAATAATCAACGGCTGCTTGCGCTCCATATAGGTTTCAATGGCTTCCCACATACGCGTCACTTTGCCTTCTGGCTCAATACGCGCTAAGGAGCCTTGACGCACTTCACCCCGCTCATCCAGCACCATTTCGTTAAACAGTTTAGGATTGGCAAAAGTGGCTCGTTGCGCCGTGAGGTGATCGCCACGGTGGGTAGCGTAGGAGTTGAAATCTTCTTCTGGCACGCCCATTTTGTGTAAATACTCACCCGCGGCACTGTCCAACAAAATAGCATTGGATGGTGACAAATGGTCGGTGGTGATGTTATCGCCGAGGATTGCTAATGGACGCATGCCCTTTAGCGTGCGCTCTCCGGCTAATGCACCTTCCCAGTACGGCGGACGACGAATATAAGTACTCATCGGACGCCAGTCATACAGCGGGCTTGGTGATTGGGTAATAGAACCCAAATCAAACATTGGGATATACACTTGGTTGAACTGTGACGGCTTGACGCTGGCGGCAACAATCTCGTCGATCTCAGCGTCGCTTGGCCACAGGTCTTTCAGTGTAATAGGATTGCCATCTTTATCATGGCCCAGCGCGTCTTTTTCAATATCGAAGCGAATGGTACCGGCAATCGCATAAGCCACAACCAGCGGTGGCGAAGCTAAGAAGGCTTGTTTGGCATAAGGATGAATACGGCCATCAAAGTTACGGTTACCGGATAATACGGCCGTGGCATATAGATCACGATCAATGATTTCTTGCTGGATTTTCGGATCCAAAGCACCACTCATCCCGTTACAGGTGGTACAAGCAAAACCCACAATACCAAAACCGAGTTGCTCAAGTTCCTCCAGCAAATTGGCATCTTTAAGGTACAGTTCAGCCACTTTAGAGCCTGGTGCAAAAGAGGTTTTCACCCATGGTTTGCGCTCTAAGCCCAGCTTATTAGCATTGCGTGCAATCAAAGCGGCAGCAATCACGTTGCGCGGGTTACTGGTGTTCGTGCAACTTGTAATCGCGGCAATGATTACAGCGCCATCGGGCATTAAGCCTTCTTCTTTTTTCCACGCACCGGCAATACCTTTGCTCGCTAAGTCGCTGGTGGAGACCAGTGCATGCGGGTTAGAGGGGCCGGCCATATTACGGCCCACTTTAGACAGGTCAAAGGTCAAGACGCGCTCGTATTCAACCTCTGTTAAAGCATCAGCCCACAAACCTGTAACTTTGGCGTAGTTTTCCACCAACTTCACTTGTTCTGGCTCACGACCGGTCAAAGTTAAGTACTCGATGGTTTGTTCGTCAATATAGAACATACCAGCGGTGGCGCCATATTCCGGGGTCATATTGGAAATGGTGGCACGATCACCAATCGACAAACTCGCCGCACCCTCTCCAAAGAACTCAAGGTAAGCACCCACTACACGCTCTTTACGCAAAAACGCGGTTAACTCTAAAACAATATCAGTTGCCGTAATGCCAGGCTGGCGCTGACCGATTAACTTAACCCCAACGATATCAGGTAGTCGCATCATCGATGGCAAGCCGAGCATCACAGTTTCAGCTTCCAAGCCACCTACACCAATCGCAATTACACCTAATGCATCGACGTGCGGCGTGTGACTGTCAGTACCGACGCAGGTATCAGGAAAGGCCACCCCGTCACGCACTTGAATCACTGGCGACATTTTTTCCAAGTTGATTTGGTGCATGATGCCGTTACCTGCCGGAATCACATCAACGTTTTTAAAAGCTGTTTTGGTCCACTCAATAAAGTGGAAACGGTCTTCGTTACGACGATCTTCAATGGCACGGTTTTTATCAAAGGCATCGGAATCAAAACCACCGTGTTCAACCGCTAGCGAGTGATCAACAATCAACTGCGTCGGAACCACTGGATTGACTTTGGACGGATCGCCGCCCTGCTCGGCAATTGCATCACGCAAGCCCGCCAAGTCAACCAAAGCGGTTTGCCCTAAAATATCGTGACACACCACGCGCGCTGGATACCAAGGGAAATCCAAATCACTTTTGCGATAAATCAACTGCTTAAGCGAATCCGTAAGCTCACTGGGCTCACAGCGGCGCACTAAGTTTTCGGCTAAGACGCGTGAGGTGTACGGCAGCTTGGCGTAAGCACCAGGCTCAATGGCATCAACAGCTTCGCGCACGTCATAATAGTGGAGCGCTGTGCCGGCTAGTTTTTTACGGAATTCGGTATTCATAACGTTTTAAATCCATCAGATAAACAGGGAGAACGTGATCAGCTCAAGCAGAAAAACCAGCTGTGCTTGCACACAACTGGTTGGTCGATCCGCCTAAGCGCTCAAACTCTTAGCGCTCGCTAACAGGCGGTACAGGGCGATGCTCTTCACCAATGTATTCAGCACTTGGGCGAATAATGCTGTTATTAGCACGCTGTTCAAAGGCATGTGCAGCCCAACCGGTAACGCGCGAGCAAACAAAAATCGGCGTAAATAGCGGAGTTGGAATACCCATAAAGCGATACGCCGAAGCATGGAAGAAGTCAGCGTTGGGGAATAAACGTTTCTCATCCCACATAAAGCTTTCAATGGCTTCAGACACTGGGTAAATCACTGTATCACCCACCTCTTCTGCAAGCTTCTTGGCGTAGCCTTTGATCACTTCGTTACGTGGATCGGAGTCACGGTAAATGGCATGGCCAAAGCCCATGATCAAGTCTTTACGAGCAATCATTTCACGCAGTTCAGCAACTGCCTCTTCGGGCGAATTGAAACGTTCAATCAGTTCCATCGCCGCTTCGTTAGCACCGCCGTGTAATGGTCCACGTAGTGAGCCAATCGCGCCGGTGATGATTGAGTACAGGTCAGATAACGTTGACGCGCACACACGCCCCGTAAAAGTTGATGCGTTAAACTCATGCTCGGCATAAAGAATCAGTGAAACGTTCATCACTTCACGGTGCAATGGGCTTGGCGACTTGTCATGCAATAAAGCCAAGAAATGACTGCCGATATCGGGTTCATTGGTCATGCAATCAATGCGCACACCGTCATGGCTGAAGCGGTACCAGTACAACAAAATCGCTGGGAAGGCCGCCAGCAAACGATCAACCACATCTAACTGCTGCGCAAAACTCATTTCCGGCTCTAAAGTACCCAACATAGCCGTACCGACACGCATCACATCCATGGGATGTGCATCTGCAGGAATACGCTCAAGCACTTCCTTCAGGGTTTGCGGTAAATCACGCATAGCATGCAAACGCTGTAAATAGGCTGTTAGCTCAGCCTGATTAGGCAGATGACCGTACAGCAGTAAATAAGCAACCTCTTCAAAATGCTTACAATGTGCAGCTAAGTCGCGCACATCATAACCACGGTAAGTTAAACCGGCACCTTCTTTACCCACAGTACACAATGCTGTTTGTCCAGCAATCTGGCCACGTAAACCCGCACCACTGAGTACTTTTTTCTTTGCTTCAGCCATTAGAGTATTCCTCATTATTTTATTATTGGTTATCACTCGATCCGGTGATCAACTCGAAGTTAGCTTTTTTTCTGGGCAAACAAAGCATCTAAGCTCTGCTCAAAAGCGTGATAGTTGATGCGATCGTACAGCTCCATACGGGTTTGCATGGTGTCGATCACATTCTTTTGCGTGCCATCGCGGCGTACAGCGTTATAGACATTCTCTGCCGCTTTATTCATGGCGCGGAAGGCAGACAATGGATACAGCACCAAACCCACATTGGCCGTTCTCAGCTCGTCCACAGTGAACAGTGGTGTTGCACCAAATTCGGTAATATTGGCCAAGATCGGCGCATTGACGCGCTCAGCAAAGAGTTTGTACATCTCCAGCTCAGTAATGGCCTCAGGAAACACCATATCAGCACCGGCCTCAACGCAAGCAGCAGCGCGATCCAATGCAGAGTTCAAACCTTCCACCGCCAAAGCGTCGGTACGCGCCATAATTACAAAGCTATCATCAGTACGCGCATCCACAGCGGCTTTAATGCGATCGACCATTTCTTGCTGAGTGACGATTTCTTTATTAGGGCGGTGACCGCAGCGCTTAGCACCAACTTGGTCTTCAATGTGGATCGCCGCAGCACCGGCTTTAATCATGGATTTTACCGTACGTGCGACGTTAAAAGCAGATGCACCAAATCCCGTATCAACATCAACTAACAGGGGCAGATCACAGACATCGGTAATGCGACGCACATCAATCAGCACATCTTCTAAACCGGTAATTCCGAGGTCTGGCAACCCTAGAGAGCCAGCGGCAACACCACCACCGGATAGGTAAATGGCTTTAAAGCCAGCGCGCTGTGCAAGTAAAGCGTGGTTGGCGTTGATCGCACCGATCACTTGTAGCGGGCTTTCTTCAATAACCGCATCACGAAAACGTTGACCTGGAGTTGTATGACTCATAATTTACCTCGTAGGGGTTTAACGGTGTCATTGGCACCTTGGTAATGACGCTCAATATTGCGCCGCGATGCAGCAATGTGGCGGCGCATCAGTAACTCGGCTAATTCACCATCGCCAGCGGCAATGGCATCTAATATGCCGTGATGTTCTTTAAAGGCTTGCTGCGGACGGTTGGGCGTGGTCGAGTATTGAATCCGGTACATACGCACCAACTGATAGAGTTCTTCAGTCAGCAACTTCACCAACATCTGGTTGCCGCTGCCTTGAATGATTTTGTAATGAAAGTCGTAATCACCTTCTTGCTGGTAGTAACCCACCCCCGCTTGGAAGGCTGCATCACGCTCATGGGTGTCCAGCACCGCACGTAACTCATCGATTTCAACAGCGCTCATACGCTCAGCAGCCAAGCGACAGGCCATGCTTTCTAAGGATTCACGAATCTCATAGAGTTCAATCAACTCAGCATGAGACAAGGCCACAACTCGCGCACCAATGTGCGGAATTCTCACTAACAGTCGCTGTCCTTCTAAGCGATGAATGGCTTCACGTAACGGGCCACGGCTGATGCCATAGGTGCGAGCAAGTTCTGGTTCAGAGATTTTACTGCCGGGAGCGATATCACCGCAGACAATCGCTGCTTGAATGCTACGAAACACTTGTTCTGACAAGGTCGCAGACTCATTCGAGATACGCGTTGCGTCTTCATGAACATCCTGCACAGTGTTGACACCTTCAAATAAAGAATAGCTGAAAACTACATTCCACTGCGCAACGTGTCAACAAGCACAGAGATATTGTCGACAATCTTCAGACCAAGGTCGAACAGATGACCCGTTATAACGCTTCAACATGAGCTTTATCGCCAACCCTAAAGAGGATTTCATGTCAACACTTGCGATAGAAAACCGGCTACCTATAGGATTACATGGTTATTTTTAAGATTGCCGATTAGAATACGCACCGATCAAGTAAAGCTGAGCCAGCAAATTAATCTGTAAGGTTGTCAGCGTGATCAAGTGCTAACATGACGGTAATACACTCACATTGTTATATTTGCGAGAACTATGAGACTTAATTTTATTGCACTATTTACGTGCCTAGCTTTACTGCCAACGATGACTACAGCTAACGAACCCAACTCCATCAGTGATAAAACGATTTATGGTTTAAATGAGCATGTGTATATCGCCGACATTGATATGCACATGACGGCTAAATTAGACACGGGCGCGAAAACAGCCTCGCTCAGTGCGCGTGATATTGAGCGTTTTAAGCGTGATGGCAAGTCTTGGGTGCGTTTCTATTTAGCCTTAGACGAAGCGCATGAGCGTGCCTTTGAACTACCACTGGCGCGCATCAGTAAAATTAAGCGCCGCTCCGGAGACTATGATCCCGAAGAAGATAAAAGCTACACGCCGCGCCCAGTGGTTAAAATGTCGATTTGTATGGGTAAAGCACTGCGTACTATTGAAGTCAACTTAACTGACCGAAGCACTTTTCAATACCCCTTTTTACTGGGCTCTAGCGCGCTAAAGAAGTTTGAAGCACTGGTTGATCCCGCCATAAAATATTCTGTGGGTAAACCACAATGCGACACTCATAACATCACAACAGCCTTTGCCGAGTAATTATCATGCGTTCTATGACACTGCATCTAAAAATATTAATCGCTCTATGTGTCATTATTGGAGTATCGGTCACGGCTTACCAAATCTTTGTGCTAGGCATTCCTGTTTCAGAAGATGAAACAGATAACCTCTGGAATATTGATGCCAAGGTTGAGTTTCAGGCCAACCCGCGTGAGCCGGTTAAGTTGCAGATGTTTGTGCCGCCACTGAATCAAGATTACGTCAGCCTCAATGAAAGCTTTATTTCCAACAATTACGGCGTCAGCGTTAACCATAACGAAGACAACCGCCGTGTAACCTGGTCCGCTCGTCGTGCCAATGGTAAGCAGACACTGTACTACCGTTTAGTGATGACCAAGCGCTACAGTGGCGAGAAAATCAAATCCAAAGGCCCTATTTATCGGGAAAGCTTGCCCATTGACGGCGCAGAGAAAATTGCTGCGGAAGCTTTGCTGGCACCCATTCGCCAGCATTCAGCCGACGTTGAAACCTTTATTAGTGAAACCATTAAACGTGTCAACAACACCTCGGATGACAATATTCGCTTATTACTCGGTGGCGACACCTCGAGCGAACGCAAAGCCGCTGTCATTGATCTGCTGTTATCCATTGCTCATGTGCCCATGCAACGCTTGCACACCATTCGTTTACAAGCTGACGTACAGCAATCTCCAGAATTGTGGCTGCGCAGCTTTAATGGTGAGAAGTGGTTGTACTTTAACCCTCAATCTGGCGAACAAGGCTTACCCAAAGACCGTTTAATCTGGTGGTTCGGTGATGAGCCGATGGTTTCTATCGACGGCGGCAGTAAAGTGGCAGTCACTTTCGCACTCAACAACAGCGAAATGAATGCCATCCGCTTAGCCAAGCTCAGCAATGAAAACACTGCAGATGGTTTTCTAGATTACTCACTTTATGGCTTGCCGCTGCAGACCCAACAAACCTACCAAATCATGATTATGATTCCGCTCGGCGTGATGGTTATTTTGATTTTACGTAACCTCGGCGGCCTGCAAACATTAGGTACTTTCACTCCAGTACTGATTGCTCTGGCCTTCCGTGAAACGCAGCTCGGTTTCGGGATCATCTTATTTACCATCATCACCACCCTCGGTTTATCACTGCGCTCCTACTTAGAGCATCTCAAATTACAAATGCTACCAAGGCTTTCAGTGGTCTTAACCTTTGTCGTGGTACTGATTGCAGTGATCAGCTTATTCAGCCATAAACTCGGCTTAGAGCGCGGCCTGTCAGTGGCGCTGTTCCCAATGGTCATTTTAACCATGACCATCGAACGTCTCTCCATCACTTGGGAGGAGCGCGGCGGTAATCATGCCTTTAAAGTTGCAATCGGAACTTTGTTTGCGGCGGCATTATCCCACTACCTCATGAGCATTCCTGAACTGGCCTACTTTATCTTCACCTTCCCAGCCGTATTGCTGATCATGGTTGGCTTTATGTTGGCAATGGGTCGCTACCGCGGCTATCGCTTAACAGAACTGTTCCGTTTCAAAGCCTTCTTAAAGGACTGATGCCATGCTTGGGTTTGGTTTAATTAAAACGTGGCGCGAGCTCAGCGCCAAAGGCATTATGGGTATTAATCGCCGCAATGCCGATTATGTCCTGAAGTACAACAAGCGCAGCTTGTATCCCATTGTAGATGACAAGATTCTCACCAAAGAGCGCGCCATCAGCGCTGGCATTAATGTGCCAGAAATGTATGGCGTGATCTCTACGGAAAAAGAAATCGAGAAGCTCGACAGTATTCTAGCTGGACGCACTGACTTCGTGATTAAACCTGCGATGGGTGCTGGTGGTGATGGCATTTTAGTTATCGCTGAACGCTTTGAAGACCGCTACAAAACGATCTCCGGCAAAATTATCAGTCATGAAGAAATTGAGCACCAAATTTCCAGCATCTTGACCGGTCTGTATTCGCTCGGCGGCTCACGCGATCGTGCCCTGATTGAGTACCGTGTCACCCCTGATCCTTTGTTTAAAAGTATCAGTTACGAAGGCGTCCCGGATATTCGTATCATTGTTTTGATGGGCTATCCGGTGATGGCCATGTTGCGTCTGCCAACACGCCAATCTGGTGGTAAAGCCAACTTGCACCAAGGTGCAATCGGTGTCGGTGTCGATCTAGCCACAGGCACAACCCTGCAAGGCACTTGGTTGAACAATAAAATCAACAAGCACCCTGACACCAGTACACCGGTGGCCGGTGTGCAGTTGCCTGACTGGAATGGTTTTATGACATTGGCAGCTGGTTGCTATGAGCTCTGCGGGCTTGGTTACATTGGTGTTGATATGGTTCTTGATAAAGATAAAGGCCCGTTGATTCTTGAACTCAATGCCCGTCCAGGCTTGAATATTCAAATTGCCAATAACGCTGGCTTAACCTTACGCACCCATGCGGTAGAGCGTCATTTAGCTGAACTGAAAAGCAAAGGTATCAGCGAGTCTGTCGAAGAGCGCGTACGCTTTACCCAGAACGCCTTCGCCACCACGTCTTCTCAATAATTCCCGAGGCTTTTGTGTTCGGCAGTGCTGTGAGTAGACGGCCGAACACAAGCAGTGCTTATGCTGACCTGTCATCTGTTTGCGCTTGAATACCACGCCGATGCGCGGCACTACTTCAGTCAGCTGCATGCAGAAGACGGTGCGCTGCTACTTGACTCAGGCAAACCCAAGAGTCAGCGCGGCCGCTACGACCTACTCAGTGCTTGGCCCCTTGCAAGAATTTCACCACACAAGGATGAAACGACGGCTGACTTTTCCCAGCGTTGCCGCGCACTCTTGCAACAACTGCCAGCATGCCAAGCCGCGGATGACATTGAACTGCCTTTTACCGGTGGCCTGATGGGTTATCTGTCCTATGAGTTCAATGAACTGACGCAAGCCAGTAAGATTGAAGGCCTAGCCAGTGCCACAGTGGGTTTATATGATTGGGCACTGATCAGTGACCATCAAACACAACACTGCTGGCTGATGTGTCACCCTCATATCTCGCCCGCTCGACTCGATGCATTACGGCAGCGCTTCTGCTCAAGCAAAACCACTCCTGCACCCACAAGCAGAGCATTTAGTTTGCTGGCTCCATTTCGCCCAAGCATTAGCGAGCACGCCTATCATCAGGCTTTAGCGCGCGTGCAAGCCTACATTACTGCGGGTGATTGCTACCAAGTCAATTACACGCAACGCTTTCGCAGCCACTATCAAGGCGATCCCTGGCAAGCGTACAGCAGCTTACGCGATAGCTGTCCCACACCCTTTGCCAGTTTTATTCGTGTCAATGCTGAGCAAGCGATTCTGAGTCTATCACCGGAGCGCTTTATTGAAGTGCATCAGCGTCAGGTTGAAAGTCGCCCAATCAAAGGTACCCGCGCCCGCAGTCAGGACACAGCTGAGGATCAGACGCTGGCCGCTGACTTGTTAAGTAGCCGCAAAGACCGCGCGGAAAACTTAATGATTGTTTATTTACTACGCAATGATTTAGGCCGCTACTGCGCCACAGGTAGCATTCGTGTGCCGCAGTTATTTGCTTTAGAAAGCTATCCGAATGTGCACCATATGGTGAGCAGCGTCACTGGCACCCTTGCTGCTCAATACGATGCTCTGGATGTGCTGATGGGTAGTTTTCCTGGCGGCTCAATTACCGGTGCACCAAAGCGCCGCGCCATGCAAATTATTGCTGAACTGGAAGCCGAAGTACGTAGTATTTATTGTGGGAGTATTTTTTATCTTGATTGCCGTGGTGAGATGGACAGCTACATCACGATTCGCACCTTATTAGCCAATCAAGGTGATATCAGCTGCTGGGGCGGTGGTGGCATCGTTTTCGACTCTAACAGCCAAGATGAGTATCAAGAATCAATCCAAAAAGTTCGCGTCCTAATGAGCACCTTAGAGCGCTTACATCTAAGCACAGCAGCACAAGACTAAAACTGACTGTTGATAATAAAGGCGGCTGCCACGGCACTACCAATGCATAGACAGGCGGCAAAAACAGCCTGCCAGATCAAGCGCTTAGCAATATCATCTTCACCATAACTGGACAAAATAAACGGCTGGCTTTCTTTGGGTTTGCGTAAAAAATGTTGCGCCGGATCAGCGCTGCGCTGCCGCTGTAAACGCTGCGCCTCTTGTTCTGCCGCATCGCGGACTCTTTGCCACTCGTGCGCATCCAGCTGACCATTACGATCACGATCAAAGCGTCGCAGTAAGCCGTTAAAATCACCTTTCCATTCGCGGATTAGTGCGCCCTGCGCGGCGGTTAAATCAAAAGCTTCATGACTACCAGCACGGGTTACAAAGTCACCAATAGCATATAACGGCTCATTCACGTGTAAACGCTGCTCGGTATAACGGTAACGCTTTACCCCTGACAACATGGATTGCAGGATGTTTTGACGTGGCAAGGCTTGCTGCGGATGACGCGTGGAGCCGTACCACACCTGTTTCGTCAGTGGAAATACCTGCGCACCTTGCGGATCAATCAAACAGTCACCGGTGCCATCATTTAAACACAGTAATGCTGCGCTACTGGCTTTTTCCACCTGCTGCCAACGCTGATTGTTCTTGCCATTGCGTATTTGCTCGTCAATGGCAAAAGACCACCACACACAGGGTTCACCGGTTAAGGGCGCACGTTGTTGACCACTGCCTTCTTTAAGCACACCGTACAACTCGACATAGCCTTGCGCTGCCGAGCGTACTTTTGAAGTAGGCGTATCGAGCAAATAGCGGGCTTTCTTAAGGTTATTAATGCACCACCAGCCGCTGGCCAAACTGATGGCGCTGGTTAGCCCTAAGGTCACACTAAAACCAACAATATCCACGGTGATTTAACCAAACAGGCTTTTGATATCAACATCCGCTTTTTCTGCATCGCTAAAACGTAACAACTCAGCAGCAGTAAAGTTGAAGTAACGCGCAATCAGTACATCTGGAAACTGCTCAATACGCACATTATTCAGATTAACGGCTTCGTTATACAGTTCACGACGATCGGCAATACCGTTTTCTAAGCCACTGATACGTTGCTGTAAAAACTGAAAACTTTCATTGGCTTTCAGCTCTGGATAATTTTCTGCTAAAGCAAACAACTTACCCAGTCCCAAGCGCAAGCCTGTTTCCGCCGCACCCAATGCATCAATGTCATGCTGTTCGCGAGCACTGGATACGGCATTACGCGCGCTAATCACAGCTTCAAGGGTTTGGCGCTCATGCTGCATGTACTGCTTGCAGGTTTCCACCAGCTTAGGCAATTCCTCGTGGCGCTGCTTGAGCAAGACATCTATATTTGACCACGCTTTAGTAACGCCGTGCTTTAAGCGCACCAAGGCGTTATATAAACTTACGCCCCATGCCAAGACTAAAATAGCAGCAATCACTAGACCTACTAAAAACAAGCTCATCGGGCAACCTCAAGATCAGAGAACAATAAGCCGCTAGTTTAATCAGCTACTTAGGCTTGTGCCATTGAATTAACCATTCAGCGTGCCAATCTGTGAACTTGACTCGCCACTTAGGCTCTATAATGCGCTGCAAGAGCCCAGTCTTTTTACACTACACTGCTAACCTTTCACTGCTAACCTTTCACTGCTAGACCTATAGAGCGACCGACTGCTATGCGTAATGATGCACATGATGAAATCAATGACTTACCCAGCCTCAGCGCCGTTTGCACTGAAACGACCGATCAGTCTGCAACAGTAGCGGCCGCCGAACCCTTGACTGAAAACCAGGCGCAGATTAACACTCCGGTGTCCTCATCAAGCAAAGCAGTCGGAATCTTGTCGGCAGTTAGCTTTGCCCTCGTTTGCGCAAGCGCCAGTTTTGTCTGGTGGAGTATGCAACGTATGCAGCTGCTTGAGCAGCAACTGGTGGCCACGCAAGACAGCTTCTCACGGATCAGCGAAGATGCTGAAGGCCGCATTAAAGCGATTTCCGGACAGTTTACTGCCACTGAATCGAGTGTACTGGGTGATAATGAACGCTTAAAAATGCGCCTTAATAAGATCGAAAGCGCGGCCGTAGAAACGGCTAAACAACAGCAGATCAGCACGGCTGCACACGCGGCGCAGCTGACTAAAATCAGCAACGAGCTGAGCACTTTAGTCGATGCTTTGGCTGTTATGAAAAAGCATAACGAACAACAACAGCAGGTATTGGAGCAGCAAAAAAACACTCTAAGCACAGTGCAGCAAGAACTTCGCACTGGCCTTGCGTCATACCAACAACAATTGACGGACCTACAAAAAACCAGCACTCAGCATCAGCAACACTTTGCACAATTGAGCGAACAAGAGAAAAAGCTAGCACATCTCGCAACTCAACTGGCTGCACTGCAAAAAAACACGGTGACTAGCGCTGACCTAACGCGCCTGCAACAAGATATGTTGATTCTGCGCAGCGAGTTAGAGCAGCGCTCTAGCACAACCTCTTCTGCTCATAATGGGCCATCGCTGGCCGACTTTGATGCCTATCGCGCACAAACCAATCGCACCATCAGCGCCCTACAAGAACAAGTACGCCACTTACAAAAAAACGCGCCGTAGCGCGTTTTTATTGAGGCAAGCGATTAGAGTTTAAATTGATTCACCAAACGACGTAATTCAGCCGCTAAGCGCACCAACTCCTCACTGCTACGTGCTGTTTGTGTAGCACCGGTTGAGGTGTTATCGGCAATCGAGCTAATCGTTGTAATATTGCGGTTAATCTCTTCAGCAACAGCACTCTGCTCTTCTGCAGCAGTAGCAATTTGAGTGTTCATATCATTGATCGTCGCCACTTCAGCGGCAATCACATGCAGGCTTTGCGACGCTTTTTCAACGCAGTCAGAGCCTTTAGTGGCTCGCTGCTGGGCCCCTTCCATCGCACCAACTGCATTTTTAACACCGTGCTGTAAACGCTCAATCATATTTTGAATTTCTTCAGTCGATTTTTGTGTGCGCGATGCTAAGGTGCGCACTTCATCAGCGACTACCGCAAAACCACGGCCTTGCTCGCCGGCACGGGCGGCTTCAATGGCAGCATTCAAGGCCAACAAGTTGGTTTGCTCAGCAATGCCTTTGATCACATCCAATACCGCACTGATATTGGCTGTGTCGGTTTCAACTTGCTGCACAACTTGGGCTGCACTTTCAATTTCAGCGATAAGCTCATGAATACCCTCAATGGCTTGCTGAGCAACCAGCACACCTTGCCTAGACTCTTCGTCAGCTCCTTGCGAGGCCGCTGCAGTTTGGGTGGCATGACGGGCAACCTCCTGCACCGTTGCGCTCATTTCATTCATCGCAGAGGCAACCATATCGGTTTCTGTGCGCTGCTCAACAACAGCCTGCAAGGTTGTATCAGCCACATGCGACACCTGATCAGAGACATCATGCAACTGCTGAGTGACATCTGCTACCGCATGCAGACTCTGCTTAAACTTCGCGATCATTCGGTTAAAGGCATCCCCCATGGCACCCACCTCATCACGACTCTCAACAACCACGCTGTAACTCAAATCATCATCTTTGGCGATTGCTTCCATCGTATGGCGCATGGCATGAATGCGTTTAATAACAGTACGGCGCACGATAAATATCATCACCGCCAGACCGGCCAGCAGCAATAACAACTGAATGGTGACGGCCATCCACATATTATGTTCAACTTGGTTGTCCAGCGCATCTAAGGAATAGCTGATACGTACCGCCCCCACTACAGAGTCTGGCGCCACCTGATGACAACCCAAACAATCGGTACCACGGTAGTCTTTTGATGCATGAATCGGGTTAATGACCGTTAGCACTCGGCCACGCCCCTCATCACTGACTTCAATAATCTCTTCACCCGCTAGAGCACGACGATCTAACTCATCAGCTGGAGCCTGGTGATCATAGCCAGGGCCAAACACTGAGGTAATTAAATCTGCACGAATGATTCGCGCGTCAGTAATCCCCGGGCGCGCAAGGATTTTGTCACGCAATACATTACGTTGCGCCATCGTTCCCGTCAGCATCATGGTATTGATGCTGTCAAAATAGCTATCAGCAGTATCCTTAGTTTGCTGCTCAACAACCTCTAGCACCAATTTTTTCTCATTGCTAACAGAAAAAACCAGTGAAGCGGCCATGACAACAAAAAACACCGAGAGTAAGGCAATATTTATTTTTGTTTGCACCGACATCTGACGCTGTTCTGACTGGTGATCCATAATTATTATTCCCAAAACCGCTAAAAAGAGTGACCTACTAGTGACAGCGAGCCATGCACTATACATTGCTACTGAGCTCACACTATCGACATGCTAGGCTTTTTTATATCGGCAAAAAGGCCAACAACTAAAGGGATATATCTGCTGCTCATAGATTGCACTGAAATACACAGAAGCGGCCTGTTTAGTGTTGTTTTTTTGACGCGACGGCAATATAACGCCAAGCAACAGTTAACATAAAGCAGGATACATGCCAAAAGCCTAAACGGCTGTGGGCATGTCCTGCTATCTATTCATTTCGGCTTATTTTAAGCAGGCTCTGGGTTGCAAGCCTTTACACAGATCAATACAAGTTGATCATTTTTTACATCAATACGCGCAATCCCGCCTTCATCCGCCAGCGCACCAAACAGAATCTCTTCCGCCAGAGGCCGTTTAATATGATCTTGAATCAAGCGTGCCATAG
Organism: Gammaproteobacteria bacterium; assembly: GCA_012719655.1. Taxonomy (GTDB): domain Bacteria; phylum Pseudomonadota; class Gammaproteobacteria; order Pseudomonadales; family Pseudomonadaceae; genus Denitrificimonas. The sequence continues at coordinate 19,875 of JAAXZZ010000112.1, forward strand.
GTCGTGCACCCATATCAGCATCATAACCATGTTCAGCCAGCCAACTTCGCGCGGCAGCGCTGACATCCAATTGCACCTGTTTCTCTTCCAATTGCGCCTGTAACTCGGTTAAGAACTTATCAACAATGGACTGCAAGGTTTCAGGGCTTAAACGACTGAATTGAATAATGCTATCAAGACGGTTACGAAACTCGGGGCTAAAGGTTTTCTTCAACACTTCCATAGCATCGCTGCTGTGATCTTGCTTAGCGTAACCAATGGATGCTCGCGCAGCAGACTCAGCACCCGCATTCGTAGTCATCACCAAGATGACGTGCTTAAAATCAGCTTTGCGGCCGTTATTGTCGGTGAGCGTGCCGTTATCCATCACCTGCAGCAGCAAGTTAAAGACCTCTGGGTGAGCTTTTTCGATTTCATCCAACAACAACACACAATGCGGCTGTTTGGTGATCGCTTCCGTCAATAAACCGCCTTGGTCAAAGCCAACATAACCTGGAGGTGCGCCGATGAGTCGCGAGACTGTATGGCGCTCCATGTACTCGGACATATCAAATCGCAGCAATGGAATGCCGAGTGAGTTGGCCAATTGCTTGGCGACTTCTGTTTTACCGACACCTGTAGGACCTGCAAACAAGAACGAGCCAACCGGTTTATTGGCTGATTTGAGCCCCGCGCGTGACAGTTTAATCGCCGTTGCCAAAGCCTCAATCGCTGCTTCTTGACCAAACACAGTTAAACGCAAATCGCGCTCAAGATGGCGTAGTTGCTCTTTGTCTGAACTGCTGACTTGTCGAGCAGGGATGCGGGCAATTTTTGCCACCACATCTTCAATTTGACGCACATCGATACAGGTTGCGCGCGACTCTTTCGGCTGTAACCGTTGATAGGCGCCCGCTTCATCGACGACATCAATGGCTTTATCTGGCATATAGCGATCATTGATATGTTTTGCCGCCAACTCCGATGCTGCACGCAACGCCGCATCGGTGTAAGGAATCTGGTGGTGTTTTTCAAAACCTTCTTGCAAGCCCTGTAAAATGTGATAAGTGTCTTCCACTGAAGGCTCGGTGATATCAACTTTTTGAAAGCGACGCGCTAAGGCACGGTCTTTCTCAAAAATTTCCCGAAACTCTTGATAAGTGGTAGAACCAATGCAACGAATCTCACCAGAGGACAGCAGTGGCTTTAACAGATTCGATGCATCCATAACGCCGCCAGAGGCAGAGCCGGCGCCAATAATCATGTGTATCTCATCAATAAATAAGATCGCTTGCGGGCGCTTGCGTAATTCATTGAGCAGAGCTTTTAAACGCTTCTCAAAGTCACCTCGGTACTTCGTACCCGCTAGCAATGCACCTAAATCCAGCGAATAAACAACGCTGTTACGCAACACATCCGGCACATCGCCATCAACAATGCGGCGGGCCAAACCTTCAGCGATGGCCGTTTTACCCACACCCGCTTCGCCAACCAATAAAGGATTGTTTTTACGTCGACGCGCGAGAATTTGTGCAACCCGCTCCAATTCATGGGCACGGCCAATCAAAGGATCAATGCGGCCTTGGCGAGCCTGTTCATTTAAATCTTGAGCATAGGCCAGTAAAGGATTGCTTCCGCTATCGCGCTCACCGTCATCCTCTTCAACATCAGATTGCTGAGTGTTAGGCTCAGCACGCTCATTGCCGATGCCATGTGAGATATAACTGACGACATCAAGACGCTGCACGTTGTGCTGATTAAGCAAGTACACCGCATGACTATCGGCTTCACTAAAGATGGCTACCAACACACTGGCACCACCCACTTCATTTTTACCAGAGCTTTGCCCATGAAATACTGCACGCTGTAGCACGCGCTGAAAACCCAGGGTTGGCTGAGTGTCAGCGTCTTCAGCATGCTCAGGTAAGAGTGGCGTGGTATTTTCAATAAAGGTGCGCAAATCATGGCGGAGTAAGTCGATATTGACGTCGCAACCACGTAACACCTGAGCGGCTTCACGGTTATCCAGTAAAGCCAACAGTAAATGCTCTACTGTCATGTATTCATGACGACTGACGCGCGCATCTTTAAATGCAAGATTGAGGGTGACCTCAAGTTCTAAATTCAACATGGTTTCACCTCACTTAGGCCACATACCTTTAAGCGTCTTTTTCAATTTCACACAATAAAGGGTGATTACAATCACGTGCATATTGACTGACCTGATGCGCTTTGGTTTCAGCAATATCACGGGTATATATGCCACACACCGCATAGCCTTGATTATGCACAGTCAACATCGTTTGTGTTGACTGCTCACGGCTCATAGCAAAAAAACGTTCTAAGACCTCCACGACAAAATCCATTGGTGTAAAGTCATCATTGAGCATCAGCACGCGGTACATCGGTGGTGGTTGTAACACCGGACGCGCTGGAGCGATGGCTAAATCGTCATTGTCTTGCTCAAAGTAATCGGGATTAGCAGGGTTAACAGTCATCTTCGGCTACGCTTTAAATTACAATTGAATGTATTGGTTTTAATCTTACTACGCTTTAGCTCATTGCGCTTAATCCTCTGCGCGAATACACACGTATTACTGCGCTAAGTCTCTGCGTAAAGATCAGTATAGAGGCGGAATTTGATCATGCAGCGATTGGCATGCACAGCCCTGCAGCAATACGAATCACACCGCTTAAAGATTAGATTCTTGCTCGTTCCTAGCGTTAGAAAGACGCTATTGTCAACTCAAAAACTGCACATTTGAATAAACTTGTCCACATTTTTAGGGTTGACTTTTTTATTTAACACTTTCTTTGCAGGCTTATTAAATAGCCTTATAAAAACTCTTAACATATTGATTGCAAAGGGTTTTTTATAACGTTTGATTTTTCAACAATTTGAGCTAGAGCCCCGCAACATCAGCCTTGCAGGCATTTACAACCAACTTACCAACAAAGTTATCCACAGCTTCTGTGGATAACCCTGCACCGCTCATTCAATACCTTAAGCATAAGATGCGGGCGGGCCGCCCGCGCGCCCACGCAATGCCAGAACCAAACTCCATAGGCGCGTGAGCCGCGCGCATTGCCATCCAAGGCTTGCGCCAAACTTTATGGGAGCGCGGGCCGCTGGCCCGCATCTG
>JAAXZZ010000113.1 GCA_012719655.1 Gammaproteobacteria bacterium
CGGCTTCTTTAGTGATGAATCCTGCACACTCTAGGCCCAGAATATCGCTGACCCCAGGTGGTGGCGTATACAAACCAGCCGCATGTAATAACTCGGCTCGATTCACGCCTGCAGCGACGACACGAATGCGCACTTGGCCAGCGTCGCAGATTGGCGCTTGGCGCTCAATGAATCTTGGTCGACCTTCATTACCTTGCAATGCTCTCATTGTGCCTCCATATTGTTACTTAAGATTATTTAGCAGCATCTATTTATTCACCAATACAGTCTACAATGGAACTGTAAACACTTTAGGTGGCCTAAAATGCGTCATAATTTACTTAGACAAAGAATTAGCATGAAGCATACTTTAACTCGCTCAGCCCTTGCCTTAATTGTCAGCCTCGCTGTCTTACCTACAACCCATGCTGTGAGCAAAGCACAACAATGGGACTACTTACAACCCGACCGCGACCAAATGATTGCAAGTCTCAATGTTGTTGAGTTGCTTAAGCGCCATCATTACAACAAGCCTCCTCTGGACGATGCACGCTCACGAAAAATGTATGCAGGCTACTTAAAGATGCTTGACCCAGCGCGCATGTATTTCACCGCAGGCGATATTCAAGAGTTTGATCGTTGGGAAACACAATTTGATGATTTTCTTAAGGCTGGCAACCTCAAGCCAGGTTTCAGCATCTACAAACGCCAGCTCGAACGTTTAGATCAGTATTTAGATTACGCCTTGACTGAGCTTAGCCAAGGTATTGATAAGATTGACTTTAGTATCGACGAGTCATTTGAAACTGATCGTGAAAAAGCCCAATGGGCTGCCGATGAGCAAGCCCTACAAGACTTATGGCGCAAACGTCTAAAAGATGAAGTACTACGGTTAAAGATCGCCAACAAAGAACCTAAAGCAATCGAAACGCTATTGATCAAACGCTATAAAAATCAACAGAAGCGTTTGCAGCAAACACGCAGTGAAGATGTATTCCAAGCCTACATCAACTCTTTTGCGCAAACCTATGATCCGCATACCACTTACCTGTCGCCAGATAACGCGGAAAACTTTGACATCAATATGAGCCTGTCACTCGAAGGCATTGGCGCGATGCTACAAGGCGATAATGAGCACGTAAAAATTGTCCGCTTGATTCCCGCAGGTCCAGCGGAAAAAAGTAAGCTGGTTGCTCCCGCCGATAAATTAATTGCGGTTGGCCAAGGTGACAAAGAGCTGGTCGATGTGATTGGTTGGCGTTTAGATGAAGTGGTTAAGTTGATTCGAGGCCCGAAAGGCTCGCAAGTGCGCTTGGAGATTATCCCAGCCAGCAACGCACCAGGAGATCAAACCAGCAAGGTAGTCACCCTGACCCGTGAAGCCGTCAAACTGGAAGAACAGGCAGCAAAAAAATCAATCCTCCACCTCGATCAAAACGGCCGCGAGGCCAAGCTTGGAGTGATTGAAATTCCAGCGTTCTACTTGGACTTCAAAGCTTACCGCTCCGGCGATCCCGAATATAAAAGCACCACCCGTGACGTGAAACGTCTGATCACAGAACTGCAAAAAGAACAGGTCGAAGGCATTGTGATTGACTTGCGTAATAACGGCGGCGGCTCATTACAAGAAGCCACTGAGCTGACCGGGTTATTTATTGAGCAAGGCCCAACCGTGTTGGTGCGCAACAGTGATGGCCGCATTGATGTGCTAGCCGATGAGCAAAAAGGCGCTTTCTATAAAGGCCCGCTGACTGTATTGGTCAATCGCCTATCCGCTTCCGCTTCAGAGATTTTTGCCGGTGCCATGCAGGATTACCACCGTGCTTTGATTATTGGCGGACAAACCTTTGGTAAAGGCACTGTGCAGACCATTCAGCCACTTAACCATGGCGAACTGAAGCTAACTTTAGCAAAATTTTACCGCGTATCAGGGCAAAGCACTCAACACCAAGGGGTCATTCCTGATATCAGCTACCCTGCTGACATGGACATCAATGAAATTGGTGAAAGTGCGCTACCCGAAGCGATGCCGTGGGATAGCATTAAGCCTGCATTAAAACCAAGCAGCGACCCTTTCAAACCTTTTATTGCCGAACTCAAAGCACGTCACGATGCGCGCACTGACAATGATCCTGACTTTGTCTTTAGTCGTGCACGGCTGGCATTGACTCAACGTTTAATGCAAGACACCACAGTCAGCCTTAACGAAGTTAAACGTCGCGCGCAGTATGCAAAAATCGAACAAAAACAGCTCGACATTGAAAATGCGCGTCGCAGCAAAAAAGGTGAAGATCTACTAAAAACTATGATTAAAGAGGACGAAGACGAGCATGTCGCCGAAATCGAACAAGATAAAACACTTAAACCTGAAGATGATGCCTATTTAGCAGAAACAGGACGTATTTTATTAGATTGGCTCAGCTTAGCCCCCCTCGCCAGCCGTCAATAAAACAGACGCTGCTATAATCGCTTAAACAATTACCCCGCCAAATGGCGGGGTAATTGTTTCTATAACGAACAATCGAAATAAACGGAAAAGGGAGCAAAGCGCGGCACTCGTAGTGGGCGTGTCAGAGCTTTGTGAAACATCAGCTGCTCATCTTTAGGAAGCACTGAATAATGTTGGCGTGGCAGTCAGGGCTAGGCGCAACGACCAAGGGGAGTAACAGCGAAAAGCTGACCCGAAGGACGAGCGCTAGCGAGTCAAATCAGCGAAAAAGCGCAGTTTACAGGTAGTAAATGAGCATTTTAAGCTGATTTTTAACAACGCCCTGACGACGCAGGTAATTATTCAGCGCTTCCTTAGATTGAGTGCACTGATCTTCAGTCTTAAGTTAAGCCCTGCTCAAGCGCTAATTGCCGCCTAATGCGCTCTGCATCTTCAGCACTGGGCGCTAATTGTGGGCCGCCCTGTTCGTATAACGCCAATAAACGTTGTAGGGCTAAAGGATGTCCCGCACGCCCGGCCAACTCCCACCAATGCGCCGCCAGGAGCGCATCAGCAGGCTCATTTAGCGTGCCGGTTAAGGCATGCAAGCCAAGTTGATAGGCTGATTTTGCATCCCCTGCTTCTGCCGCCAAACGCAGTAAGCGCAAACCTTCATTTTTAGCCGCAAAACCTTGTCCGCGATGCAACAAAACATGGCCATAGAACGCCCGCGCAGCGACATCGTCATAACGGCTCATCCGGGCAAAACGTTCTTGCATCCACTGCCACACACGTGGATTTTCAACAGCCCAGCGCTGGTTAAACAGCTTGCGCGCAATACGATAACCCACTTGTGCACGTAGTTTTGCAAACAACATATTCACATCTCCGGATAACTAAAGCGATACACCTGCTGCAACTCAGCCTCTAGCCAAGCGGCCACAGCTGCTTCATCTATGACACTCTGAAAGCGTCCAAGTTGTTGCACGCATTGGATAAAACCCAATTGCGGATGCGCTGGGCGTGCCTGACTGACCACTAAAGCACTACGTAATGGCCAGCCTTGGGCATGATCAGCGCAAGCCAGCTGCTCAAGGGCCAAAGCTAAGCGACGCACACTGGGTGCAGGTAATTGTAGCTGTTCAATCACTTGACGGTATGTTATCACCCTACGCTGCTGCTGAGCGTCGGCCAGCAGCTTGAATAAACCACGGCGTTGTTCATCGGTCAGTGTCAATGCGTTACTCATCTTGCCAACCAGACACCTTTAAAGCACGCGCTAAAGTGCGCTTTAAAACGTCGCTGGCTTCACGCTCACCACTTTCAATCATTTGCAAATAGTGTGGACTGATGCCCGCTTCGCGAGCCACATCTTCTAAGCTCAAAGCGGCTTGCTCACGCAATGCTTTCAGTTCTCGTAAATTGGCTAAGACCGGAGCGGCGGCAACCACAGACTGATCGCGACCTGCTTCTTTAAGTAGCTGTTGATAGTGCTCCCATGGCAACACTGCATATTCAGGTTTACCGTCACGTGCAATCACTTGTACATTCATAGTGCTATCCAAAAAACTAAAGACCTTGCGCAATACTACGCCACAGCGGCAAAGAATTCATGCCAGCCACAGGCTGCCGACATTAGAGTGGCAACTCCTAGTGCGTGTCTGTCAATCACTCATAACAGGCTCAGGCATAAAAACGCGCTAGCTGAGCGCAGGTTGGGCAATGTTTTATCATCGACAGAAAGCAAAACGCCCTGACATCAGCAGGGCGTTGGCGCAGCACAATGAAGCGTTTTACTCTTCGATCACTGCAGCGGGTTCATCACTTTCAGCTGTATCAGCGGCGGGTTGACCGACGATGTCTAACAATTCCACTTCAAAAACCAAAGTTGAATTGGCTGGAATTGCAGGCGTTGGGCTTTGTGCGCCATAAGCCAATTCGCTGGGAATATAGAACTTGTATTTTTCGCCAACTTTCATCAGCTGTAAGCCTTCAACCCAACCAGGAATCACACCACCGACGGGGAACTCGACAGGCTCACCACGCTCGATAGAACTGTCAAAGACTGAACCATCAACTAGAGTACCTTGGTAGTGAACGCTAACAACGTCGCTGACTTTAGGCTGTGCGCCTTCAGCTTTTTTAATCACTTCATACTGCAAACCCGATTCAGTAGTCTGCACGCCCTCACGTTTAGCATTTTCAGCTAAGAAGTCAGCACCAGCCTTTGCAGCGGCATCATTGAGTGCAGACATGCGCTCTTGAGCACGCGCCTGTAAGAAACCAAAGGCTTCCATCAATTCTTCGTCAGTGAGACGCTGGTCTTTTTTCGCTAGTGCATCTTCAATGCCTAAAGCGACAGCTTGTGAATCGAGATCATCCATACCTTCTTGACTGAGGTTTTTACCCATGCTCAAACCAATACCGTAAGAGGCTTTTTGCGCTGGTGTTTTTAGCTCAGCGTTGTCTGCAGCTTTGTTATCACAGCCTGCTAATACCAGACTTAATACAGCAACCGAAGCCGCTAAACGATGTAACTTCATTATATTGTCCTTACTTTATGCCTTACGGCTTTCATGGGTGCAAAGGTCTTGATGTTAACAGGCGACCCTATTCACTGGCTACCGTCTTAAGAAGGTAAAACTGAGCGTTAGTTCAATACTTTAGCAGCTACGCTGAGTCACTGATGCGATAAGTGCTTACTAACCACAAACCTATTGGGCACCATGCAATCCCTGCATAGGCTGGGGCATATCCGCCCCTACTTAAACTGATATTTAAGCGAAGCGCTCTTGCAGATAGGCAATAATGTCATTGGACTCATACATCCAACGCACTTCACCGCCCTCTTCAATGCGTAAGCATGGCACTTTAATACGACCGCCCTGCTGCTCTAGCTCTTGACGAAACTGCGAATTATTCTTGGCATCACGCAATTCAATCTTCAGATTAAAGGCATGTATTGCACGGCGCACCTTCACACAAAACGGACACGCATTAAACTGATACAACGCCAAATGCGCAGTCGCTGCATCCACTTCAGCTTGCTGCTCAGCCGTACGCTGCAGAGGCTTTGGACGCGTCAGCCAGTCGGCAAAAATAATCAGTTGACCCAAACCATTACGCAAACCTTTTACAATCATTTCGACTCTCTTCAAGAATAAAAGTAAGTGGTGCGCTTACTGGATTTCCATCGAATGCTTGATCCGTATGCACAGCACAGTATTTTTTGAGACTATAGCAGCCCTTAACCTCACACTGCAGTACCGCCAATGCAACCTGAAGACTTAAAACGCCTCGTCACTACACCCATGCCTTTCGGTAAATACCAAGGTCGACTCTTGGCAGACCTGCCAGGTCAATACCTCAACTGGTTCGCCAGAGAAGGCTTTCCAAAAAGCGACCTCGGCAGACTACTTGAGCTTATGTATGAAATCGATCATAACGGCCTGAGCGATCTACTTACACCCTTGCGTAAGCCAAAGCAAGCTGACACCTAGAGGCCAGCTGCAACTCAGGACTTAAAGAACGCGTATTTTTAAGCTACGGCCCTTAATCTTACCGCCTTCTAAACGCTGCTGCGTTTGTCGCGCCAGCAAGCGCTCGACAGCGACAAAAGCCTGATGATCAAAAATGCTAATCTTACCGACCTGATCACCGCTTAAACCACCAATTCCGGTCAGCGCACCGAGGATATCACCAGGGCGTAATTTATCTTTACGACCGGCCGCAATACACAAAGTCGCCATCGCTGGCAGTAAGGACTGACCATCTGACTCTTTTAACGCATTGAGAGAGTGCCAGCTCAAAGGTTTTTTCAGCTGTTCTTCAATGGCAGTGGCGCGATGACCTTCTTTAGGCCCCACTAAACTGATCGCCACACCCTTAGCGCCAGCACGACCGGTACGGCCAATACGGTGCGTATGGATTTCAGGATCGCGGGCCAACTCAACGTTAATCACCATTGGCAAGGACTCAATATCTAAACCACGCGCTGCGACATCAGTGGCCACCAGCACACTGCAACTGCGGTTACTGAACAAGGTCAACACCTGATCACGCTCACGCTGCTCTAAATCACCGTGCAAGGCCAACGCAGAGATTTTTTCACTATTGAGATAATCCGCCAACTCTTGGGTTTGCTGCTTAGTAAAACAGAAACACACGCAAGCGTCTGGACGGTAATGACGTAGAATTCGCTCGACTGCAGCTTGGCGCTGCTCAGGCATAATCTCATAGAAATGCTGTTCAATCTGATGCTCAGCGTGCTCAATATCCGCTTGAATATGCTGCGGCTGACGTAAGAAGTTCGATGCCAGTTGCTGAATGCCATCCGGAAAAGTTGCTGAGAACAATAACGTCTGACGACGCTTGGGAGTGAACTCAATAATGTCAGCAATGCTGTCATAAAAGCCCATATCCAGCATACGATCGGCTTCATCAAGCACCAAAGTATTCAAACCGGACAAATCCAAAGTGCCTTTGCGTGCATGCTCTAAAACACGTCCTGGCGTGCCGACAACAATATGCACGCCATGCTCCAGCGAACCCACCTGCGGCCCAAAAGGCACACCGCCACACAGCGTCAGCACTTTAATATTGCCTTCGGCGCGGGCTAAACGGCGAATTTCTTTCGCCACTTGGTCAGCCAGTTCACGGGTTGGGCACAGCACCAAGGCTTGGCAACCAAAATAGCGCGGATTCAGTGGTGACAATAAACCAATGCCAAAGGCTGCAGTTTTACCGCTGCCGGTTTTGGCTTGGGCAATCACATCCATGCCTTTAAGAATCACCGGCAAGCTTTGTGCTTGGATCGCGGTCATGCTGCTGTAGCCCAGATCCGCTAAATTGGTTAACAATGCTGCCGGTAACGGCAAGCTGGCAAAATCAGTTGGTGTACTCACAAAAATTTTCTAACCTTAATAAATGCAATGTGCAGTGTAGCAAGCCGCACCCTATTTGCGGTGGATTTGTCTAAGCTTGGCGATCAAAAAGCATGCAATGGCGTTTTGTGCGGCTGTCCTGCTTCTTCACGTACCAATTTCGGCACCAAATAACCGGGGAGCCGCGCTAGCATCTGCTGATACAAGGCATTGACCTCGCTGCGGTGCACATCAAAGTGCTGCGCGCCCTGCACACGATCGAGCACATGCAAGTAATACGGTAAGACATGATGATCAAATAACTTTTCACTCAGCTCAATCAACACGTGCGCGCTGTCGTTGACGCCTTTGAGCAACACCGTCTGATTGAGCACAGTCACCCCTGCTTGGCGCAGCTTGCCTAGACGCTCGGCATGCATGGGTGTTAGCTCACGGGGATGGTTAACGTGCAAAACCAAACTACTGCGTAAACGCGTAGCGGTTAAAATCTGGCTTAACTGATCCGTCAAACGCTCAGCAATGACCACGGGTAAACGCGAGTGCAGCCGTAAACGCTGCACATGCGGGATCTGTGCAATACGTTCAACCAGCTCAGCCAAATGCTCATCCTGCAGCATCAGCGGATCACCACCGCTGAGAATCACCTCGCTGATACTGGAGTCTTGAGCAATATAACTGAGCGCAGGCTGCCACTGTCCACGCGCGACACGATTTTCACTGTAAGGGAAGTGCCGGCGAAAACAATAACGGCAGTTAATCGCACAACCACTGGCGGCCAATAACAACACGCGACCATGGTACTTATGAATCAAGCCCGTCTGCACATTGCTGCTTTGCTCAGCCAAAGGATCAAGGGTAAATCCTGAGTGTACTTGCTCCTCAGCCGCCACAGGCAAAACCTGCACTAGCAAAGGATCACGCGGATCACCTTTGCGCATAAGCTCAACAAAAGGGCGCGGCACAAATAACGGAAACTGCAAGGCATCACTTAACCCTTCAGGAAAATCAGTGACTTGCAAATCAAGCTCAGCCAGCAACTGCTGACTGCTGCGCAATGACTGCGCCAATACCTGCCCCCACTCCTGCTGGAAAATAACTTTTTCAGTTTGGGCTACACTAGACATTTTTTCAGGACCTTAAACTTCAACAGGATTACATTATGGCTAACTATTCTACCAACGAATTCAAACCGGGACTGCGTGTCATGGTGGATAACGAACCTTGCATCATGATTGATATCGAGTTCGTCAAACCAGGCAAAGGTCAAGCATTTAGCCGCGTAAAATTACGCAGCATCCGTACTCAACGGGTCTGGGAACGTACGTTTAAGTCGGGCGAAAGCTTAGAAAGCGCGGACATCGTTGAACGGGAAATGGAATATTTATACAGCGATGATGAGTTTTGGTACTTCATGGCGACCGATGGTTCTTTTGAGCAATTGGGCGCTGACCGCACAGCGGTGGGCGAGACAATTAAGTGGCTGAAAGAGCAAGTGGTATACGAAATCACGCTATTTAACGATGCTGTGGTGTCAGTGACAGCGCCTAATTTTGTTGAACTGGAGGTGATTGAAACCGATCCAGGCCTCAAAGGCGATACCGCTCAAGGTGGCTCCAAACCCGCCACCCTAAGCACTGGCGCAGTTGTACGTGTGCCTCTGTTTATTGTCGAAGGCGAAAAACTCAAGATCGATACGCGCACTGGTGAGTACGTCAGCCGCGCCTAAGTCTTACACAGCAGCTCAAGGGCGCAGTTGTGCGCCCTTTCTATAAGGAAGAGACAATGAGCACTTGGTCGCCCAGCGCCAGTCGCGATGCTTTAGTGGCGCGTCAACAGATGTACCGCTCCATTCGTGAGTTTTTCTATACGCGTTCAGTACTTGAGGTGGAAACCCCACTGCTGTCACAGGCCGCCGTTGCAGACCCCAATATTACCCCCATGCAAGCTGGGCAGCGCTGGCTGCATACCTCCCCGGAATATGCGATGAAGCGCCTGCTTTGTGCGGGCTATGGGGACATGTATCAAATCTGCAAAGTCTTTCGCGAGGGTGAAGCTGGTAAACGTCACAACCCAGAGTTCAGTATGTTGGAATGGTACCGCGTTGGTTGGACGCATCAACAACTGATGGATGAAGTGGCGCAACTGTTGCAGCTGCTATTAGCAAAACGTTTTAGCACGCTACCGACGTTGCATCTCACCTACGCCCAAGCATTGCAAAGCTATGCGCAACTGGATGTGCATCACTGCAGCGATCAGCTGATTGCTAAACATGGACAAGCCTTAGCCAAGGCTGATTTAAACTTAGACCGTGATGGTTGGCTTGATGTCATTATGAGCCATCAAGTCGAGCCCGCCTTACCTCACAATACTTTGATCTTTATTGACCAGTTCCCAGCGTCACAAGCGGCCCTGTCTCAGCTGGCGAAAAATGACCAAGGAGTGCTTATCGCACAACGCTTTGAGGTTTTTTTCAATGGCATGGAGCTGGCCAACGGCTATCAAGAACTGACCGATGCCCAGCAACAACTCGAACGTTTCCAGCATGAATTACAAGGCACGCAGCGCCCGCATGATACTCATCTAATTGCCGCGTTAGAGCATGGCTTACCGGATTGTGCTGGGGTTGCACTAGGCTTAGACCGTGTTTTATTACACCTATTAGATGCAGCACATATTGCTCAAGTACTGAGCTTTGAGTGGCAGCGCGCATAATCAATCTATTGCTGTACTGCCTTGGCTGTTGACAGTCTAAACTAAGCGATATATTCCTATGTCACTTAGCGTTAAAGGTATTGAGATGTCCTACTTTAATCAGCAAGGCTGCCAAATTTATTACGAAGACGTAGGTCGTGGTGAAGCTGTCATTCTCATTCACGGACTGGGCTCCAGTACTAAAGATTGGGAATACCAAATCCCAGAATTACAAACAGAGTTTCGCGTGATTGCCGTCGATGTGCGGGGTCATGGTCGCTCTGGCAAACCGGTGCAAAGCTATAGCA
>JAAXZZ010000114.1 GCA_012719655.1 Gammaproteobacteria bacterium
ACCAATAGATAAAATAAAAATAATGTAACTTACAGCTTGTTTAACTGTTTTTATCAATAAATAGACTTACTACAGCAGGTAAATATTACTGATACTTACGATAAAACACTGATGCGTCAAAATATGTCGCATCTTGCAGCCGACCAACACTGCACCCAATCATATATGCACAAGTTCTCATGAGCTTTGAACCAATACTGCCACCTATTACAGCGAGCAACATAAGTTTAAAAGCCGTGTCCAATGACATGCACATCAAACCACCACCAAGCAAATGAACCTAACTCAGTTTCGCATTGTCCCAATAAGACAGAAAAACTGACCAACTGGTCGACTTTTTTATTTGGACACTTGCACAGAGGATAGATCATGCATAAGACTGCATCAGCCCATTGGGCCGGCAACCTTAAACAGGGTAAAGGCACGATCTCAACCGAAAGCGGCGCTCTGAAAGATAACCCTTACGGTTTTAATACACGCTTTGAAAACCAACCCGGCACCAACCCCGAAGAACTCATCGGCGCAGCCCATGCTGGTTGCTTTTCGATGGCTTTTGCCATGCTACTGGGCGAAGAAAACTTCACCCCAGACAGTATCGAAACGCAAGCAACTGTCACGCTAGAAAAGCAAAGTGATGGCTTTGCCGTTACGGCTGTGCATCTTGAGATGCAATCACGCATCCCAGGTATTGAACAAAGCAAATTTGCTGAGATTGCCGACAAAGCTAAATCCGGCTGTCCGATATCCAAGCTGCTCAATGCAAAAATCACCTTGGATGCCACCCTCAAAAGCTAAAACACAGAGGGTGTCTTAGCGGGTGCCCTTGATTAAGCAAGCTCTGAGGTCATGACTGAGTTCGCTCATTAGCATAGCAGTGGTCATGATGTCGTTTATCAATGATGTGAGGTACAGAAATGTCGGAGCATGATCTATTACTCGGAGAAAACTTCCCACACAAAGTCAGCGCAGAATACAGCAGTAAGCTGGCGGCTGATCGGGCCGTGCAGCTACTGTTGGATAAGACAAACTTGCCGCGCAACCAAATTCTTGTCGTGCAGCCACACGACCCAAATATGGCACTTAAAATTGAACCTGAAGTAAAAGGCATTGCTAGAACCTTTGCTAAAACCCATGTTGTGCTTGGTGTAGGAGGCCTCATCTTCGGCCTATTGCTCGCAGCAGTTCTAATTTTTATCGGCCCTCCTCTCACCAGTTCAAGCCCAATGTTCACATTTATTGCATCGGGATTTCTGTTCACTTTTTTAGGTTTACTACTCGCCGGTTTCATATCCATACGACCCGATCATGATCCCTTGATTGGAAAAACTCGAGCCGCGACCAATGCCGGTCAGTGGACGGTTATCGCCCACTGTGCTGATCATGAGCAACAAAGCCAAGTTAAAGACACCCTTGATTACTCGGCGCAAACCTTGTGAAAAATCGTTAACTGAACAAAAAAACGAGCCCCAGTGCAATGGCTTCCAAAATATCGCAATTAGAACAACCGAGTTGGAAACAATATCCGTCAATCTAGGCTAGTTCTGATACAACATCAGCGATGACATCAAGCTGATCACAAGTAAGCATTCTGCACTTAGTTAACAGGGATTTGTGTTTATTCTGCAACCGTAAAGCGCTGCAGAATTCACCCATCAACGTGATCGTGAGGCGAGCTTTAGACCGGTAAAACTTAGCACTCAAGCCCTAAAAGTCGGTGCGCAACAAACTACCTCAGGCATAGTCATACTCGCCGCCCTTCTCAAGTGCACGCTGATAAGCGGGACGTGCCTGATAGCGCTTAACGTAATTTGCGATATTAGGTCGATTGCGGCCGACGATACCACGCGCTAAAGCAGCTTCTAATGGGAAGCTCATCTGAAAGTCTGCAACGCTAAGCTCATCACCTAAAAACCACTGATTTTTACCTAAATGGGCTTCAATAAAATCAAGATGGTTATGCAACTGCGGATTAATGAACTGCTTAGCGGTTTTATCAGCAATACCTTTAGCAACGGGTTTGACAAAAAACGGCATAGGGCTGGTTTTAATTTTTGCAAACACCAAACGCAGCAGTAAAAATGGCATCAGTGAGCCTTCGGCATAGTGCAGCCAATAGTTGTAATCAATCCATTGCTGGCTGCCAGGCGCCGGCCGTGCCGCTGGATCACCATAGGTGCGTGCAAGGTAGTCAATGATCACGCCAGACTCGGCAATGGTTAGAGCGCCATCGGTAATCACTGGCGACTTACCCAGCGGATGCACTTGGCGCAGGCTATCCGGCGCTAGCATAGTTTTCGCGTCGCGTTGATAACGCTTGATTTCATAAGGTAGGTCAAGCTCTTCAAGCATCCACAGAATTCGTTGCGAGCGTGAATTGTTCAGGTGATGAACCGTAATCATAACGTTCTCCAATCAAATAATAGTTAAGACAGATCTGCTCGCAGCTGCGACAGCAAGAAACATCCTGCCCGCCGGTTACCGATAAAAACCCAATCAACCCAACTATAAACGATAGGGCTGTAGTTCAGTGCTTAGCACTCATAACATCTTTTTTAATGATGTTAGAACATCAATGTTAGTAATAAGAGCGCATCTTTAAGTGGGATCAGGCCCAGAGGATTGAGCCTCGCTAAACACCGTCAAGTAACCTGATCGCCTGACTGTCCGTTAACTCAGCCCCTGTATGCACAACAACCTTTAAAGCACCTGCACCAAACGCTAGTTCTCTAAAAATGCGATCTTCTATTTGTGATAAGCCACCTTCAACTTTCTCCATGGGATGAATAACAACCTTCGGCTTCTTGGCAAATATGCCCTGCCCAAGAACCTGTTTTAGCAATTGTCTGAGTGCCCGCTCAGCCTCACTAAAGGATCCCACCAATAATCTTGGCGTGGTGAAAGGCTCTTGAGAAACAATTGACTGCCAATGGCCATCCACTGTCAGTTTTTTTGCTTCAAACCTATTTTCTTTAATCTTGATGTACAGATCGACGCTAAAAAACCTACTTATCATTACTGGATACTCGTCATGGCATAAGGTTTAAACTCAGTTGTGTTGCATAATAGCAGCTAATCTTTGCCTGTTTTGAGCAGACTGTCTCCCTATAACCAAGCAGCACTGTCAGCGCATTCATCGCACTCAAGCACAGCAAAAAGTTGCCCGCTAACGCAGCGAACTTACTGATAGACATCTGCAAAAAACTGCATACCAAACGGCACGGCAACTTGTGCAGCAAGTGCGTAGACTCTGCGGTGCGATCAGGTTCTAATACAGTTTCTATCAGTGACCGACACCAACCATGCTGCCCATCGACGCTATCCTCGCAGAACTCAAAACAGCCCTTGAACAGCACAGCACTGCACTGCTGCAAGCACCACCTGGTGCCGGTAAAACCACCCGTGTGCCCTTGGCCTTGCTCGATGCGCCTTGGCGTAAGGGACGTAAGATTTTGATGTTGGAACCTCGGCGGCTGGCCGCGCGTTCGGCAGCACGTTTTATGGCGCAACAGCTGGGCGAGAAAGCGGGACAAAGCATCGGTTATCGCACCAAGCTGGACAGCCAAATTTCTGCCAGCACTCAGATTGAAGTGGTTACTGAAGGCATTTTAACCCGCATGATTCAAAGCGATCCCATGCTGGAGGATTACGCTGCGGTGTTGTTTGACGAGTTCCATGAACGCTCCTTGCATGCCGATTTAGGTTTAGCATTGGTGCGTGAGTCCCAGCAGGCCTTACGCGATGACCTGCGCATCCTGGTGATGTCGGCCACTTTAGACAGCGCACCCATTGCCCGCGTGCTCGGTGATGTGCCGGTGATCAGCAGCGCCGGCCGTGCTTTTCCGGTTGATGTGATCTATCGCCCAGTGCAACTAAGAAACCGGCAGCAGACCGATGCTGTGGTCGCCGTGATTTATGAGGCGCTGGCAAAGCAAAGCGGCTCGCTGCTGGTCTTTCTACCGGGGGCGGCAGAGATTCGCCGCGTAGAAAATCAGTTACGCGGGCACCTTAGCGAGGATGTGCTGCTCACGCCTTTATATGGCAACCTCAAAGCTGAAGAACAAGATCGTGCGATTTCCCCGGCCGCAGACGGCACCCGTAAAGTGGTATTGGCCACCGCCATTGCCGAAACCAGTTTGACCATCGAAGGCGTGCGCGTGGTGATTGATAGCGGCCAGCAACGCCGCGCCGTGTTTGATCCCAATAGCGGCATGACGCGACTGCTAACGACCCGCGTATCGAAAGCCTCCGCCGAACAACGCAAAGGCCGCGCCGGGCGTATTGAACCGGGCGTGTGCTATCGACTCTGGAGTGCAGAAGAACAAGCCTCGCTAGCAGAGTTCACCCCGCCAGAAATTCAAGAGGCGGATTTGCTTGCATTGGTGCTGGAGTTAGCCCAATGGGGCGCTCGCGATCCAGCTCAGGTGGCTTGGATTGATCCACCGCCAAGGGCGCACTGGAACCAGGCCCGCGAGCTACTGCAACTGCTCGGCATGCTCGATAGTGCCGGCGCGATAACTGAACATGGCAAAGCGGCGCGTGATTTAGGCATTCATCCACGTCTGGCCAATATGGTGTTGCACGGGCGCACACTGGGGCTTGGCGCAACGGCCGCTGAACTGGCCGCCCTGTTAGATGAGCGTGATCTGCTTGATAGCCACTCGGGCGCTGACTTGCACGAGCGTTTGCGCGTATTGCACGGCGAATATCGACCTGAAAAGTTAGACACGGCGCGCTTAAGCAGCATCCGTCAGGTGGCTAAACGCTTGCTGCACAAAAGTGATCTACCCGCCCAGCTCGCCAGCGCCAACGAAACTGGCCGTCTGTTAGCGCTGGCCTACCCCGACCGCATTGCTCAGCGCCGCGCAGAGCAGTCCGCCCGTTACCAACTGAGCAACGGTAAAGGCGCGAGTTTACGCGCTGATGACAGCTTGCTGCGTCACCAATGGTTGGTAGCGGCCGATCTGGATGGCAAAACCCGTGAAGCCACCATTTATCTGGCAGCACAGGTGGATATTGCCGATATCGAGCACGACTTAGCGCATTTAATTCACACCAGCGAAGAAGCGTCGTGGGATGACACGCGTGGCACCATCGTCGCCCGTCGCATACGCAAATTGGGCGAACTGGTACTGGAGGAAAAAGAACTGGCCAAACCTGATCCGGCGCTGATCCAGCAAGGCTTGCTCAATGCCATACGCAGCAAGGGCCTTGCCAGCCTGCCTTGGACAGATAGCGCCAGCCAATGGTGCGCGCGGGTCAAGCTGCTGGCTACAGTGTTCCCTGATGAGTGGCCGGATGTCAGCGAAAAAACTTTGTTCGCTACATTAGAAGAATGGCTGCTGCCTTTTTTAACCGGCATGCAACGCTGGTCGGATCTGAAAACACTTAATCTCACTGAAGTGCTAAACGGTCGGCTGACTTATCCACAGCAGCAACAACTCAACCTCCTTGCGCCCACCACTTTAACCATTCCCACCGGTCAAAATGTGCGCTTGGATTACACTGCAGAAAACGGCCCCGTCCTCGCCGCTAAATTGCAAGCGCTGTTTGGCTGGCTCGACACGCCCACAGTCGCGGACGGTAAAGTCCCATTGCTGATTCACTTACTTTCCCCGGCACAAAGACCACTGGCGGTGACGGCTGATTTGGGCAATTTCTGGCGCAATGTCTATCCGCAAGTGCGCAAAGATGTGCGTGGGCGCTACCCCAAACACCCGTGGCCAGAGGACCCGCTGACTGCGCAGGCGCAGCAAGGGGTGAAAAACCCTAAGCCGAGATTGTGATACATCGAACTTTTGCACTTCATATGCACTGCTCCTCGCAACCGATAACAGCACAATCAGCACAATAATATCGGTTTAATCACGCCACGTGCTGCTGTATTGATACAGCAGCACGCGCCTCAAATTAATCAAAGCTGTGTGAGTCGCCGTCCAAGATTGCACGTGCACCGACAGGCCACCTTGGACGAACAACCATCAGCATCGCTCTGAACCGAGCACCTGGGTCAGTTAGACTGCTGCAGAAGCGAATCAATCGCTCGGGTTAGCGCCTTACTCTCTGGACCTGTGGTGCTGCCGAACGACTCAACCACTTCACCTTTAGCATTGAATAAATATTTATTAAAGTTCCAGCGTGGCGCTTTGCTCTGCTGGTTAATGTGTGCGAACACCGGTGTTGCATCAGCACCGGTCACAGGGCTTGGCGCAATCATCGTAAAGGTCACGCCAAAGTTCTTAAAGCAAATATCGGCGGCTTCTTCTTCAGTTTTGGCTTCCTGATTAAAGTCATCACTGGCAAAACCAACCACCACTAAACCCTGTTTAGCATAACGCTGGTGCAAGGCTTCCAAGCCTTTAAACTGACCGGTAAAACCGCAGTGACTGGCAGTATTGACCACCAACATCGGCTTACCCCCAGCCAAGTCACACAAATTAACCTTGTCTTTGGAATGCAGTTTAGGCAAATCATGGTCCAGAAACGCAGGGCATGCCACGCCTTCTTCGGCGAACACCGGGGATGCAGCCAGTCCGAGCGTTAACAGCGCACTGAATACTAATTTCAACATAGCCTGCCTCCTAATATTTCTTTATTTAAGTAGCACAAGGCTCGCTCGGCAGTGCTCAACACTTGGCCGTTGCGAGTTGATCCATTTAAGCACAACTGAAAAAACATGGCCTATGTTTTAACAGTTCTTTCTATCGGCTATTAAAGGTTGCCAAGACAGCTACTACAGCGGTATTGCTGCAGACAAAACTATAAAAAAGGCACCACAGAGGTGCCTTTTTGTCTTACACAACAAGCAATTAACCTGCAAAGCGCGCCCGCGCGGCATGCAGCTTCTTCAAGCTATCAAGCAGACGCAGATGCTTATCCAAACCTTCAAGCTGCATACTGGTCGGTGTTAAACCGTAGAAACGCACGCTACCTGCAATCGAGCCAAGCACCGCCTCCATGCGCTCGTCACCAAACATGCGACGCAAATTCGGCTCATAATCGTCCATCGCTAAATCATCATCTAAGGTCACTTCTAAGGCGGCGTTTAGCGCCTGATAGAACAACTCGCGCTCTACCGTGTTGTCATTAAACTGCAGAAACTCCTCAACCAGCTCCAAGGCCTCTTCAAAGTGCTGCAGCGCCAGATAAATCAGCAGCTTAAGCTCCAGAATGGTGAGCTGCCCCCAAGCTGTGTTCTCGTCAAACTCGATGCCAATCAACGTCTTAATGTCAGTGTAGTTGTCTAATTCGCTTTCTTCTAAGCGCTCAACCAACGCCGCCAACTCATCATCATTCAGACGGTGCAGGTTGAGAATATCCTCACGGAAAAACAGCGCTTTATTGGTGTTATCCCAAATCAAATCATCGACCGGATACACCTCGGAATAACCTGGCACAAGAATCCGGCAAGCGGTCGCTCCAAGATGCTCAAATACCGCCATATAGACTTCTTTACCCATGTCTTGCAGTAGACCAAATAACAGCTCAGCTTCCTGCGCATTGCTGTTGTTGCCGTTATCGGTGAAGTCCCACTCAACAAAATCATAATCTGCTTTAGCGCTAAAGAAACGCCACGACACCACGCCGCTGGAGTCAATAAAGTGCTCCACCGAGTTATTGGGCTCAGTCACCGCATGGCTGGAAAAAGTGGGTCGAGCAATGTCATTTAAACCTTCAAAACTGCGGCCTTGTAGCAACTCAGTCAGAGTGCGCTCCAGCGCCACTGCAAAGTTGGGGTGCGCACCAAAGGAGGCAAATACACCACCGGTGCGCGGATTCATGAGCGTCACGTTGATCACCGGAAACTGACCACCCAAGGACGCATCTTTAACCAACACAGGAAACCCTTGCTCTTCCAATGCCTCAATACCGGCCAAAATGCTGGGGTATTTGGCCAAGACCTCGTGCGGCACATCAGGCAGGGCAATTTCACCTTCGATAATTTCACGCTTGACGGCGCGTTCAAAAATCTCCGACAAGCACTGCACTTGAGCTTCTGCAAGCGTATTGCCAGCACTCATACCGTTACTTAAAAAAAGATTTTCAATTAAATTCGACGGAAAAAACACCTCCACACCATCGGACTGACGCACATAAGGGATAGCACAAATACCACGCTCAATATTGCCCGAGTTGGTGTCGTATAAGTGCGAGCCGCGCAACTCGCCATCTGGGTTATAAATCGCTAAACAATGTTCGTCGAGCAAACCCTCTGGCAGCTCATCCTTAGGGCCGGGCTGAAACCAGCGCTCATTGGGATAGTGAACAAAGTCTGCATGGGCCAGCTCTTCGCCCCAGAACTGGTCGTTGTAAAAGAAGTTGCAATTGAGACGTTCAATAAACTCGCCCAAGGCCGAGGCCAGTGCGCTTTCTTTAGTGGCGCCCTTACCGTTGGTAAAGCACAACTGCGACTGCGAATCACGCAAGTGCAACGACCAGACATTGGGCACAATATTGCGCCATGAAGCGACTTCGACCTTCATGCCGAGATTAGCAATCAAGCCGGACATGGTCGCAATAGTTTTTTCCAGCGGCAGGTCTTTACCAGGAATAAAGGTTTGGCTGTTTTCATCCACAGTCGTACCCAGCAAGGCTTGGGCATCGGCATCTAAATTATCCACTGCTTCAATGACGAAATCTGGATTATTTTGCACCACACGCTTCACTGTGCAACGCTCAACTGAGCGTAAAATACCTTGGCGGTCTTTATCAGATATATCGTCCGGCAACTCCACCTGGATTTTAAACATCTGCTTATAGCGGTTTTCAGGATCGACAATATTATTTTGCGACAGGCGAATATGTTCCGTGGGAATATCACGCGCTTGGCAGTACAGCTTGACGAAATACGCCGCACACAGCGCCGACGAGGCTAAAAAGTAGTCAAAGGGCCCCGGCGCTGAGCCATCACCTTTGTAGCGAATGGGCTGATCAGCCACCACAGTAAAGTCATCAAACTTGGCCTCAAGACGCAAGTTGTCGAGAAAGTTAACCTTGATTTCCACAGCACATCACCAGAATACAGAGCAAAAGAATGGCGGCTATTATCCAGTATTCCAGCAGGATATGTTGCTAAATGTAGTGCACACATTCAGCCTCGCCCATTTGCGCTGTCCTCCACTACGACAAGACCCCGCACCTCGCAGAGAGTGACTGACTTAACCGCGAAAGCAGGCGTTTGCATCTTCTGCAACGACTGCAAAAAAATCTTCGAGTCGAGGAACTTCAGGATCTGGAGCATAACGATGCCACTTTAAGTCTTGGCGCATCCAAAATATCTTCCATGAGTTGCTTTTTTTCACATAAGTCGTTTTTGCAAAAGGCAGTTCATTGATCTCGTTCGGGTTACGCCAGTTGGGACGGATATCAAACAACTCTAAACTTTGCCCTGTGATACGAAAACCCAAATCAAGCTGCGCACGAATATGTACAGGTGGTCGATTTGCTTCTACAAAGTGCTGCGCCAGCTTTTCAATTCTTTTTAACTCAAACTCACTAAATGCCATCCTAAGTCTCCAGCCAAACCTTAAATCCGATAATTTTGCCTCGTTTTGGACGTAGCCTAAACTATTATGAAAACGGCAGGCTTTCAGCAGCACTTTATTGCCGAGTATGGCTCACTTCAATAAACCATTTAGGCTGCATGGCCGCAAAATCTGTTCGCAGATTGCTGGGCAAATAACTGGCGGAATCAAGCACCATTGATTGCTCATCGACACGTTTAAACACCACCCAATGCCAAAAATCTTTATCACCTTCACGGTGATACTTGATCGACAATAGCGCCAAATCTGGCAGCGCATCCCAAGTGCTAAAAGGTTTTTCCTCCGCTGAGGTTGCCACTCCGGCACTGGCGAGCATACGCCGTACATACTGGGTATCAGACCACAGCGAGGTGTCCTCTGCATAAATACCCATGGTATTGGCGATGGTTTTCATTTGCGCATAGGTTTTACCGAGAATATTGGCCACCGCAGCAATACCACAGCCTGTACGTTCTTCTTGAATGACTGGTTTCAATAGCTATTCCATAACAAATAAGCGGGTAAAACTGGCCTCTTATTTTAGAGCCCAGTCGCTCGACATAGCACTGCCAATATATTTTCAAGGCCTTTTACAGCGCATCCGGCCGTCTAAAAAGGGAAAACACACTCAGACTCTACACTTAAACGCCGCCAGCAAATAGCCGCTGTACTCAATAATCAAAGACTCAGACGAATCGCTAAAGCACTGAGGGTCACCAGTAACACGGGCAAGGTCAACACCACCCCGACTTTAAAATAATAACCCCAACTGATTTTGATGTTTTTACGTGCCAATACATGCAGCCACAGCAGTGTAGCTAAGCTACCAACTGGAGTGATTTTCGGCCCCAAGTCGGCACCAATCACATTGGCATACACCATCGCCTGCTGAGTTACAGCGTCGACACTCGCCGCATCAATCGACAGCGCACCAACCAACACGGTCGGCAGATTATTCATTATCGAGGACAACACAGCGATGAGCAGCCCCGTGCCGAGCGTTGCCGCCCATAAACCCTGCGCCGCAAAAATATTTAACAACTGGGCAATATAATCAGTGAGCCCTGCATTTTTTAAGCCGGAGACCACCAAATACATCCCTAGCGAAAACACCACGACTTGCCACGGCGCTTCTTTGAGCACTTGAGTGGTGCCAATGACATGGCCACGTGCCGCAATGACATAGAGCAGTGCCGCACAGACTGCAGCAATCGCACTAATCGGCACCCCCAGCGGCTCAATCACAAAAAAGCCCACCAGCAATAAGCCCAAAACCCACCAACCCGCCACAAAAGTAGCATGATCACGGATCGCCTCTTTTGGCTGTTTGAGTTCATTCAGGGCATAAGTGCCCGGTACATCTTTACGAAAAAACCAAAACAACATCGCCAAACTGGCCGCGATGCTGACAAAGTTGACCGGTACCATTACTGCTGCGTACTCATTAAAGCTAAGCTTAAAGTAATCCGCAGAAACGATATTGACCAGATTCGACACCACAAAAGGCAAGCTGGCGGTATCGGCAATAAAACCTGCGGCCATAACAAACGCCAAGGTGGCCGCCGGAGAAAATCGCAGCGCCAACAGCATGGTAATGACAATGGGCGTGATAATTAACGCCGCACCATCATTGGCAAATAACGCCGACACCGCTGCGCCCAACAGCACAATAAAGGCAAACAATTTACGCCCACTGCCGCCGCCCCAGCGCGCCACATGCAATGCGGCCCATTCAAAAAAGCCCGCTTCATCAAGCAGCAAGCTGATAATAATAATGGCAATAAAGGTGGCCGTAGCATTCCAGACAATCTGCCAAACCAAAGCAATATCTGCCAACTCAACCACACCACAGAGCAACGCCAACAGCGCACCCACAGAGGCACTCCAACCCACCCCCAGACCGCGCGGCTGCCAAATAACCAAGACAATCGTAATCAGAAAAATCAGCA
>JAAXZZ010000006.1 GCA_012719655.1 Gammaproteobacteria bacterium
CTACAATGTTGCGCAAGCCCGTGAGCAAATACAGCAACTTAAGCAGGCCACATGCAAGCCCTTTAATGTCAACGTATTTTGTCATCAGCCGCCCATTGCGAACGCTGCTCGTGAACACCAATGGCTAAACATCCTACACCCTTATTTTTCTGAGTTTTCCAGCCAGCCGCCCCAACAACTCAGCCCTGGCAATCCAAGTTTTATTGGCAACCAGGCGATGCTAGACATGCTGCTTGCAGAGCGTCCCGCCGTGGTGAGCTTTCATTTTGGTTTACCCAGCACTGAGTTTATTCAGACCCTGAAACAGGCCGGCATTACGCTATTGGGTTGTGCTACAAATTTGACTGAAGCACAAGCCATTGAAGCAGCCGGCTTACACGCCATCATCGCGCAAGGCTTTGAGGCCGGTGGCCATCGCGGCGTCTTTGATCCCTCCCAAGATATAAAACTTGGACTGTTCAGCCTGCTGCAACTGTTACAGAAAAAATGCTCGCTACCTATTATTGCTGCTGGCGGCATTATGCATGGCCAAGCCATTGCCCAAGTCATGAATATGGGCGCTAGCGCTGCACAAATGGGTACCGCATTTATTTTGTGTCCTGAGTCAGCGGCCAGTCCTGCCTACCGCGCACAACTCAAGAGTGCGCGCGCCTACAAGACCGAGGTGACCGCACTGATTTCAGGCCGTCCGGCACGTGGCTTAGTCAATCGTTTTCATACAGAACTGGCTGATAAACAACATTTACTGCCGGCCTACCCCACCACTTACAGTGCCTCAAAAGCCTTAATCGCAGCAGCCAATCAACAAGACTGCTATGACTTCGCCGCCTTTTGGGCAGGACAGTCGGCACCGCTAGCGCGAGAACTTCCCGCAGCGGAGTTGGTTGCGCTACTGGCCAGCGAGTGGAAACATGAAAGCGTCTACTCATTTTAATAGCGAGCACAAATGATCTATCAGATACAGCCAATCGAGGCCCAGCACGACGCCGATATGTGTCAGATTATTCAGCAGATTGGCGCGCAATACGGTGCCGTTGGCGAAGGTTTTGGTCCTGCAGATGCTGAAGTTTTGTGCATGAGCCAACATTACTTAGCTGAGCAGCGTAGCCAATACTTGGTCGCAATGATCGCTGGCAAGGTGGTGGGTGGCGCAGGCATTGCACCCTTTCTGCACTACAGCGATATATGCGAACTGAAAAAGCTGTTTCTTTTGCCGAGCAGTCAAGGGCTTGGTATTGGTAAAGCCCTGACTCAAGCATGCCTCAATTTTGCCGTCGAGCAAGGTTATCAACAGTGCTATTTAGACACGTTAAGCAGCATGCAAGCGGCAATTGGCTTATATGAGCGCTGCGGATTTAGACACCTTAGTCAACCTTTCGCCGGGACTTTGCATGGCGGCTGTGATGTGTGGATGCTCAAAGACTTACAAGCCTAAACAACGATGTACACCTTAAGAGCAGACAAATAGGATTTAAGGAATGCTGAATTAATCAACACTCCTTAAATTTTTACACGCTCTGAACCTCTTCAAGCGAGGTTAGTTGGCTGCTTCGAGTTACTGCGCGACAAAGTTTGGCAGTTCAGCAAGCTCTACCGTCACTGCTTTACGTGGCGCAATGATCAGTGCTTCGCCGTCAACGACAATCTCATCGCGCTGATTGACGACGCGGGTCGCAATGCGTACGCGGAACTTCGGTAGTTTTTCTAAGATTTCTAGCTGCACAGTCAACTCATCACCGAGCTTAACGGGCAGACTAAAGGTCATTTGCTGACCTAAGTAAATCGTACCAGGCCCAGGCATCTCACAAGCCACTGCCGCGCTAATTAAAGCGCCACTAAACATGCCGTGGGCAATGCGCTCTTTAAACATCGTGCCAGCGGCGTATTCAGCATCCAAATGCACAGGGTTACGGTCGCCTGACATGCTGGCAAACATCATAATGTCATGCTCAGTTACCAATTTGCTAAAACTGGCTTTTTGCCCGACCTCTAAACTGTCATAAGGAATGCTAGTGCTTTGTGTCATGGAGTTCTCCAGATACTGATGGTGGATTATTAAAGTCACGTTTGTAGGCTAACGCTGTGTTCAGCCAGCGAATAATATCAGCCGTTACTTCTGCATGATTGAGTTCTTGCAGCACTTCATGGCGTGCTTCGGGATACAGCTTAATATCAACAGCGCGATTACCGGCTTGACGCAGTGCGTCGGCTAAATCAATCAAACGGCGCCCATGATTAATTGGGTCCGCTTCGCAACCGACAATTAATAATGGCAAATCGTTTTCTATTTGCACCATGTTGCGCACTGGCGTGATGTGCTGCAAACCCAGCAATAGATCCAACCAAAACTGAGTGGTGCAGATAAAGCCACACAGCGGATCATCAATATACGCCTGCACTTGCGCGGCGTCACGACTGAGCCAATCCCAACGGCTTCGACGCCCTTTAATGGCGCGTTGGTAGGGGTAGAAAATCAAGGTGTCCAGTAGCTTACTACGGCCTTTAGCACCCAAACGGCAGCGTTCAAAGCGCGCCACAGCCATCGCCAAACGGTAACGCATGGTGGTTTTAAAATAGTTGGAGCCGGATAAAATTGCGCCCTGTAAACTACAACTGTGCTGCATTAAATAATTGAGCGCGTTATAACTTCCCATGCTGTGCCCCAACAAAAAAATCGGCGTAGTGGGGAATTGCAGGCGAATATGGTGATTTAAGCAGCACAGGTCATTGACCACCAGATCCCAGCCATCTTTATCTGCAAAATAACCTAGAGTGCCTAAGTCCGCAGTACGTCCATGGCCACGCTGGTCAAGGGCATACACAGCAATACCTTGCTCAGCCAGTTCAGTGGCAAAACGCGCGTAACGTTGACTGTGTTCAGCCATGCCATGGGCGATCATCACAATGGCAATGGGTGGTTGTTCGGCGGACCAGTGATTGACATACAACTGTGTTGAATCATTGGCGGTCAACCAGAATGCGGTATGGTGCATGGTGGCTTTCTCCTGCCTGCTGGTGTGCGCTCATTGTAGAGCCTATCTTAGGACTTGGGGAAATCATCTTTAGTTACCCTCAAAGAATAGAACCAAAAACAATTTATAGTCGATTTAATGACTAGAAAGCCTGATTTTGTGCTGGCCGCATATTTATAAAGCTGATAATCTCCAAGGGTTTGCTATTAAATAAAAAACACAAAAGACGAAGCCCAATACAAAAGCATCAATGAATCATTAAAAACATGCTTTGTTGAGATGGTTGACAAGAGCACGCCATTCGATGACGTTTAGCCATAGAATCGTGTAATAAAACAGACATTCGTAGCGCTAAATGAATAAAGTCTATTTGCGTTTCAAACGTGTCTATTTATAGTGTGTTTTTGTTAAACACTTTCACAAGGCAGATAAGAAGCTGTTGCTTAGGAGTTGACTTGCATGAATGAGAACTTCTGGAAGGATAAATACCCAGCGGGTATTCCTACCGAAATCAACCCTGAACAGTACCCGAATATTCAGGCGGTACTTAAAGAATCCTGTCAGCGTTTTGCTGACCACGCTGCCTTCACCAATATGAGTAAAGTGCTCACCTATGGCGATCTGTATAAGAAATCGGGTGATTTCGCTGCATGGCTGCAAAATTATACCGATCTAAAGCCAGGCGATCGTATTGCGGTGCAACTGCCGAACGTGCTGCAGTACCCTGTGGTGGTGTTTGGTGCTATTCGTGCAGGTCTAGTGGTGGTTAATACCAACCCGCTCTACACCACCCGAGAAATGGAACACCAGTTCAATGACTCTGGCGCAAAAGCGCTGGTGTGCTTAGCCAACATGGGGCATTTAGCTGAAGCGGTTGTACCTAAAACAGGTGTAAAAACCGTGATCATTACGCAAGTAGGTGATTTTTTACCACCACTGAAGCGTTTGCTGGTCAATAGCGTTGTAAAGTACGTAAAGAAAATGGGGCCAGCCTTCCATATTCCTAACTCACTCAAGCTCAATGATGTTTTGGCCTTGGGCAGCAAAAAAGCTGCTCGCAATGAAAACCCAGATTCTGGCGACGTGGCTGTTTTGCAATACACTGGCGGTACTACAGGTGTTGCCAAAGGCGCGATGCTGACCCATCGCAACTTAATCGCCAATATGCTGCAAGCTGAAGCCATGATGGCCTCTAATTTAGAGCAAGGCACTGAAACCATTGTTGCGCCACTGCCGCTGTACCACATCTACGCTTTCACCTTCCACTGCATGTCGATGATGAAAAGCGGTAACAACAATCTGCTGATCACCAATCCTCGCGATTTGCCCAGCATGATTAAAGACCTGAAAAGAACCCCGTTCAGCGGTTTTGTTGGTCTGAACACTCTTTTTGTTGCGCTATGCAATAACGAAGACTTCCGCAACTTAGATTTTTCCAAACTAAAAATGACAGTCTCTGGCGGTATGGCATTGCAAATCGCTGCTGCCGAGCGCTGGACGCAAGTGACTGGCGCACAAATTTGTGAAGGTTTTTGTATGACAGAAACCAGTCCCGTTGCAACTGTTAATCCAATCGAAAAAATCCAGCTCGGCACCATTGGTATTCCCGTGCCCTCTACCTTGTGCAAAATCGTTGACGATGACGGTAACGAGCTACCGCTAGGCGCAACAGGTGAGCTCTGCGTAAAAGGCCCACAAGTCATGAAAGGCTATTGGTTGCGCGAAGATGCCACCAAAGAAGTGATTAATGATGAGGGCTGGTTGCGCACAGGTGACATTGCGATGATTCAAGAAGACGGCTACATCCGTATTGTTGACCGTAAAAAAGATATGATTTTAGTGTCGGGCTTTAATGTCTACCCAAATGAAATCGAAGACGTATTGGCCACTTTGCCCGGCGTTTTGCAGTCTGCAGCCATCGGCATTCCTGACGAAAAAACAGGCGAGGCGATAAAAGTGTTTATTGTTGTACGTCCTGGTGAAAGCTTGAGCAAAGAGCAAGTGATCAACCACATGCGCAGCAACTTAACGGCTTATAAAGTAGCACGCAATGTTGAGTTTCGTGATGAGTTACCCACCACTAACGTGGGTAAGATTCTGCGCCGCGCACTGCGTGACGAAGAACTCAAAAAACTTGCAGACGCCAGCAACACATAAGCCGTATTGCGCATTGCGCTTGCACAGCATTTGCAACAAGAAACGCGAGCTAACCCCTCGCGTTTTTTATATCTGCGAGATGGATATTTAGCTGTCAATAGCTGCTGCTTCGTCTTGATTGCACCATCATCTGTAAGCCAGCGCATATCTCGCGCCAATAAAAAACGCGCCATGGATTGCCGCCCTAGTGGGGCGAATCAATGGCGCGCTGCGGGATCTTTTGTAAAGACTTAGCTTTTAGCTGCAGTGACCGGCAACTCTGCTGGTTTACGCGTTTCAGCTGTAGAACGACGGAAATAACTGACTTGTTGCTGACCACTTAAACCGCGAGGAATTTCTTCAATCTCGCCGCCTTTCTTTAAGAAAGCCGCTGTTTGCTCTGCAAGTAAGTCGCGTGAAGTAACTGCTTCTTCTGGTTTGGCACGAGTGCTAGAACCTTTAATACGCATGACGGCCATGACCTCCTCAAACGTTTAGGCTCTAAATAATAAGCGAAAATTCTATAAAAGTCAATTTCATATAACTTTGAGC
>JAAXZZ010000115.1 GCA_012719655.1 Gammaproteobacteria bacterium
ACACCAGAGTGTACGGCTGATGGGTATCGCTGATTTTTAGCACCTGCGCACAAAGAACCGACAAGCGAAACTCCAGATCCCCTGGCACCTGAGCAAAATCCAAAACCTGCAGCTGGCCTTGCTGCTCAGTAAATTGCTTAACCAATAAGCCTTGACCTTTTGACCAAGCTTTCCAGTGGATGCGTCGCAATGAATCGCCTTCTTGCCAAGCGGCTAAACCTTGATAGTCATCCACGCCAGCACGTGGGCTGGCCTGTTCTGCAGCGCTTTGATCACCTTGGCCGGTAAGCAAAAAATCAACATCATGCAACGGCTGCGGATAGACCAAAACAGCTTGCGCAAGATCGACCTGACTCCAAGCGACAAATAAACCCAGCGGAAAACGTGTTTCAATACGCAAGCGTGGCGCGTACTGCCAGCCGCGTTGTTTTCCGAGCAGACTCAACTCAAGCAATTGCTCGCCCTGCTGTTCAACATCAACAAGCATAAGCGACTTAACATGCCAACCCACCGCAATGGCTTGATAAGCATTTTTAACGCTGTGTAAGCGCACACGATAATTGCCATGTTCACCGGCAAAGCACGGTGAACTGCCTGCAGCACTCAGCGTTAAACCGGCAAGGTTGCGCCAGGTATGCAACATGGTCAGCAAACCCAAGGACGCCAACAAAAAAGTCAGCGCATAGGCCAAGCTGTTTTGGTAGTTGATGGCCACTAACAGCATCAACAACAAAACGGCGGCATAGGCAATCCCAGTCGGTGTCGGCACAATAAAAATATGCTGTTGCTGCAATCGAATACTTTGCACTGGTGGCAAGCGTCGCGCCAACCATGCAGCAAACCACTGGCGAGGTAATTTAAACAGTGCTTCTAGCATTACAAAGCAGGTACGTCAGTCAACAAGCTTTGCACCACCGCCGAACTGCCAACACCGCTTGCACTATTTTGCTCACGTAGACGATGACTCACCACCGCTGGCCACACCACTTGCACATCTTCTGGAATAACGTAATCGCGTCCTGCTAGAAAGGCCCAAGCCTTAGCCGCAGCCAATAACGCTAAGCTGCCCCGTGGTGACAGGCCAAAGGCCAACTGTGCATGGGTGCGGGTCGCTTCGACTAAACGCAAGATATAGCTGATCAACGCTTCACTGGCGCGCACAGCACTGACCTGCTGCTGCGCGGCCAATAAATCGGCACGCTCAATCAGCGTTTGTAATTTACTCAACAACTGTCGACGCGCACCACCCTGCAATAACTGGCGCTCGGCCGCCGCACTTGGATAGCCTAACGACAAGCGCATTAAGAAACGATCCAACTGTGATTCGGGCAGATTGAAAGTGCCGCCTTGACTGACTGGGTTTTGTGTGGCTATGACGAAAAAAGGGTCGGGTAAAGGCCGTGTTGCACCCTCAATAGTAACCTGTCCTTCTTCCATCGCCTCAAGCAAAGCACTCTGGCTTTTGGGTGTCGCTCGGTTAATTTCATCGGCAAGCAAAAGCTGCGTGAAAACCGGGCCTGAGTGGAAAATAAATTGCCCCGTCTCACGATCAAACACCGAGGTTCCAAGAATATCGCCAGGTAAAACATCTGAAGTGAACTGAATGCGCTGATAGCTGAGGCCTAACACTTGCGCTAGCGCATGGCTTAAAGTGGTTTTACCCATGCCAGGCAAGTCTTCAATCAGTAAATGACCGCGCGCTAACAGGCAAGTCATCGCCAAGCGTACAGCGTGCTCTTTACCTAAAATAACTTGATTGACTGCGTGAATGCAGGCTTCTAGCTGAGTGCGCATCGTAAAACTCCATTTCTAGTATTTGGCTATGCTAGCGAGCAATCACTCAGCGCGCAAAGCAAAAACCAGAAACGAGCCCATTTTAATCGAGCTCGTAGCGGTTTTAACGCCCAGCGCGTGATTCACGAATATAGAAACGTGCTTTTTGTGCTTTACGCGTGCAGCCTTCATAGGCTTCAAACTGCTGCTGAGTTTTCGCCCCCGTTATTAAAGTCAATGCTTTTGAGTAGCTTACGGTGCCAGCAAAACCTTCCGCTTTGGCCAAGTCCAACTCAGCCCACGCCGCATCCAATTGCTGCGCACAACTACTACGATGATTGGTTTTAGCCGCACAACCAACCATCAGCACAGCCAATAACGATACACACAGAATATGTAAACGCATAAAATACACCTCTATTATTATAAGCTAAGGATGTTCAATTCTAGGTTGATTACTGGCGATCCAATCACTGACTAAACTATAGGCGACAGCTAGTAAAGTAGGCCCTAAGAATAACCCCATAAAACCAAACGCAAACAAACCACCGAACACACCCATTAGAACAACCACAAGGGGTAAGTTCCCGCCACGGCTGATCAAGTAAGGTTTTAAGAAGTTATCGACACTACTAATCACCAAGAAGCCCCATAGCAACAAGAAAATCGCCATGCCATATTCCTGCTGCCAAAACAGCCAAGCAACAGCGGGCACCCACACTAACGGCGGCCCCATCGGGATCAGACTGAGCATAAAAGTCATTGCGGCTAATATTAAAGCACCTGGCACTCCGGCAACTAAAAAGCCAAATAAAGCCACCACCGCTTGCGCTGCTGCGGTACCAATAACACCATTCACCACACGTCGCACGGTGCCTGCGACCAAATCAATGTAATAGTCTGCGCGATCTTTGATCAAACGTTCAACAAGCTCTTTGGCAAACAGAGCTAAGCGCGGGCCGTCGCGATAAAAGAAAAAAACCAGTACTAAACTCAAGGCCAACTCAAGAATACCTGCTCCAATACTGGCACTGCGCGCCAGTAGCCAGTTACCCATTTGCCCCATGTAAGGTTTGATCGTTAAAAATAACGCTGCACCCTGCTGATCGACGGTTTGCCAGATTTCTTGCAAACGCTCTCCGACCATCGGCACCCCGACCAGCCAAGCCGGCGCTTCAGGTAAGCCGGTCACTCGCAGATCTTTAATCAATTCAGTGCTAACGCGTATATTGTCGGCGATATTAAAACCTAACCACACTAAAGGTCCGGCAACAATCAACACCCAACCGGCAGTCAATAAACCCGCGGCCAAGGATACGTTACCATTCAATGCTCGGGTCAACATGCGCATGACTGGCCAACTGGCAAACGCCAGCACCGCGGCCCAGAACAAAGCGGTCATAAAGGGTGCCAGCACCCATAAACAAGCGCCCAATAACGCTAACAGCAAAATCTGTGCTAACAATCGGTCATTACTAAACATGCGCTTTATCCATTGAAAAAGTGATCACTAAGGTAAACGCTGCAGTACAAGCCCAGGTTGAGCATACTCGGTTTCCAGCTCAATTCGTGTCGTTCTAAGTCCACTGTCAACCATTGCATCACGCCATGCTTGCGCATTCTCACCAGCCATACTGATGCGCATGGTGATATCTTGGTTTAATGCGCGCACCAATAACTTAACCCAAACAGGATCAGGTTCACCAACCAGTGCTGGTAGCGCTAAACGATTATCTACATTCAACTGACGCTCTAACGTCGTTGGCGTCGGCAGCAAATCAGCCGCTAACTGCTCTGCTTGAAAGTGCTCAAAATGCAAAAAATCACGACCATTGCCACGCGTGATAGCATACATCGCCACTAAGCTTGCCTGCTGCTCTCCGGCTAAACGAAAGAGCGCATAGGCTTGCCGATCATCAGGACCGTATAAGCGTGAGTTAGCAAACACTTGATTGGCCCAAAGACTGCTAGAACCACATTCGCGCCCAGCACACCAATACAACATTTGTGCTTGTTCATCTTGCAACAACTGGCGACTGGCATTAAAAGCCGCAAGCGCCTCATGGGTCGGTGCCAGTTGCACAGTTAACACATCCACTGAACCGCGCACTAATACTTCACCGCTATAGCGCATTTTGCCGCTGATACGCCGCACCGAGCCTTTCGGATAGATTTTTTCTAAACTATCACGATGCTCTTGAGTAATGACTTCAGCATCGCGCAAATGTTCAAGTTGCAGCAATGTCGAAAACTCACTTGCCGACACACTGCTGAGCAAAACTGTCAGTAATGTAGCCAACAACGTTTTATACATCCAATTGTGCATTATCACTTTACCAACATAGTTTGTGCTGTTTTTAGGGAGCTCTCATCCGCTTCTGCGCGAACTGGAATACATAAGCCTTTTTGCACGGCTGGGCGCGCAGCAACAGCGTCCATCCAGCGCTGTAAAGCTGGCAAACCGTCAACGCTAACTCCCGCCCAATCATGCACTGCCAGCCATGGATAGGTGGCGATATCAGCGATACTGTATTCACCTGCGAGGTATTCAACCTCTTCTAAACGGCTGTTGAGCACTTCATACAAGCGCCGCGTCTCATTTTGATAACGAGTAATAGCGGCTGGGATTTTTTCCGGAAAATAGCGGTAGAACACATTAGCCTGCCCTTGCATTGGCCCCACTCCACCCATTTGAAACATCAGCCATTGCAAAGCAACTGAGCGGCCTTTGGCGTCGGAGGGCAATAACTTGCCGGTTTTTTCCGCCAGATAATACAAAATTGCACCTGACTCAAAGACCGCAAAATTATCATTATCACGATCGACAATCGCTGGAATCCGACCATTGGGATTGATCTTTAAAAATTCAGGTGCTTTTTGCTGCTGCAGATCAAAGGACAACTCATGCAATTGATAAGGCAACCCAAGCTCTTCAAGGGCGATGGACACTTTATGACCATTGGGTGTGGCCGCAGTATATAAATCAATCATAATGACTCCTTTGCGCAGCAACAGTGGCGTAACAATTCACGCCACTTATTACATTCAACGCGCGGTTAAAAACGCTTGAAAACAATCCGCTACAGCTTGCGCACCCTGCTCATCATCAAGATGCAAATGGTGGCCGCCTGCTAAGCGTTGCACATCTAACGGCAAACTGCTGAGAATCTTCATAAAATCAGGTTCTGCAGTCAAAACACCTTCCTCTGCTAAGACTAAACTCATCGGGCACTGCACCGCTCGTACAAAAGCCGCGGCATGCGCCATGGTCAAGCGCAGCGGTGACGGCAAAGTCAAACGTGAGTCGGTGCTCCAGCAATAGCCACCAGCGACCGGACTGAGCCCGCGCTGCGCGAGTAACTCGCTGGCCAGTTGACTGACGGGCATAAAACCACGCATCCGCACTTGTACCGCTTGCTCAACACTTTCATAAATGGTTTTTTTCTTCTCAGCCAAACTGATATGCGCCAGTAATGCTTCACCCAGTTTCTTTGGTGCTTTATCCGCTTCACCCGTATCGGGCACTAAGCCATCAATCAAAGCCACTCGCTCAATACGCTCAGGGACAGCGCCAGCAATCAGCACACTGATAATGCCGCCCAAAGAATGTCCAAGTAGCGAAAACTTTTCCCAACCCAGTTGCTGCGTGGCCATCAAGGCATCTAGCGCATAATCCCATAACTGATAACCTGCCCCCGGGGCGCGATGACCCGAGTGGCCGTGACCCGCCATGTCAATGGCGACAATTCTTAAACCTTGCAGTTTGGGTGCCAGTAAATCAAAGGTCATCGAGTTATCGAGCCAGCCATGTAAGGCTAAAACCGGCTGACCATCTTCAGGACCGTAGACCCGTGCTGCCAAATCAATATGCGGTAATTGAATTCGTATTTCTTGAGCAAAAGCAGACACTCAGTACTCCTAAGTTCTTTTATCTATTTTATAAGCAAGAGTGTGGCGATTATCCGCGCACATGCTGTATAGAGCGCAATTGCATCGTGCCAGCACCAATAAAATCGCCTTCTAGGCAGGCAACACTGGCCGTTTCCATAGGCAAACCATGCAAACGATCGGCATCCATCAACCAACTGGCTAAAGTACCTAATAAAGGCTGGTGCGCAACGATCAATAAATTTTCTACCGGGTAGCCATCAAGCTTGCGTACCACTTCACGCACATCGTCTTCCGGTGTCAGCCAAGGCACGATTTCGATATTTCCAGGATGCGACAGCGTGGCGCACAACAACTCTGCGGTTTGTTTGGCACGAATATAAGGACTGGACAATACCCGATCAAATTTCACATCAAGCAAAAACTGTGCGGCGTGCACAACTTGCTGACGCCCCTGCTCAGTTAACTGTCTGTCAGCATCATGGCGCTGGTAGGCTTCTGCCTCGCCATGCCTTAACAGCCACAGCTTCATGGCTTAGGCTCGTTAGACTGGTGCTGCGCAGGATTCAGCGCTGATTTTGCTGACTCAGCGGCATCATCTGCATCGACCACATCAGTGACTACCGGCACTTTATCGTCATCCACAACCGACTCAGTCGTCTTCACCGCAGCCACAGCAGGCTCTGCAGTATCCGCATCCGCCACGGCCTCTTTAATTTTGTGCGCCGGCTCACCTTCAGCGGCACGCGCCACTGGCCAATCCGCAATCGGCCACGGCTTTTCATCCGTATTAAATACGGCAAAGCGACCAATTTGCGCTAAATACTGACTCAGACTGTCGCCAAAACTCATAAACAATGCACTGGGCGCACCATAAAATAAGCGGTACAGCAACTGTGCGACGACTAACAGCGCGAGCAGCGGCACAACAACTTGCCACACCAAGAGAAATAACAGCATCCATAAAACACGTAATAGGATGGACTCACGTCGAATGCTTTGTTCTGGCGTCGTCATTCTATAACTCCTCGTCTAAAAGCCATCAATGGAAATAAAATCAACATCAGTTTTTGGCTCACCAGTCATCAAGCCACCGATAATCTGCTCAAGGGTGCGCCCCTCAAACAAAATAGCATGTAAGCCTGCAACCAATGGCATATACACCCCTAGTTCTTGTGCTTTAGCTCTGAGCACTTTTAATGTATTGACGCCTTCCGCCACCTCACCTAAGCGCTCAACGGCCTCATCGAGACTTAATCCTTCACCTAAAGCAAAGCCTACCTGATAATTGCGGCTCTTCGGCGATGTGCACGTCACTATCAAGTCACCAACGCCAGCCAACCCTAAAAAAGTCATCGGATTAGCACCCAACTTCACTGCAAAGCGGGTCATTTCTGCTAGAGCACGAGTAATCAGCATACTT
Organism: Gammaproteobacteria bacterium; assembly: GCA_012719655.1. Taxonomy (GTDB): domain Bacteria; phylum Pseudomonadota; class Gammaproteobacteria; order Pseudomonadales; family Pseudomonadaceae; genus Denitrificimonas. The sequence goes on from JAAXZZ010000115.1 coordinate 7,085, forward strand.
TTGGTGTTTTCGCCCATCCCCATTGCTGCAGCCATTCCTGCGATAATGGCATAGACATTTTTCAATGCACCACCCAACTCAACACCAAAGCGATCACGACTGGCATAAACACGGAAAGTAGGTCCGTGCAGCACCGCTTGCACCGTACGGCACAAGTCTTCATCTTCACTGGCAATCACACTGGCGGTTAATGCATGGGCGGCTACTTCGCGCGCGAGGTTCGGCCCAGATAACACACCCACTCGCGCCAGCGGCGCAATGTCTTCTAAAATCGGGCTCATCAGTAAAAAAGTTTGCGCTTCAATACCTTTAGTGGTGCTCACCAACATTTTATCGCGCAGGGTTTGGCTATGGGGTGCCAAGACGCTGCGTAGTGCCGTCGAGGGTAACGCCACAAAAATCAAATCACATTCAGCCAAGGTAGTAGCTAAATCGGTTACAGCAACAACCTCCTCCAGCACCACCACACCTTTTAAGTAGCGCGGATTTTGTCGGCTGTCATTCATTGCTTGTGCCTGCTCAGCGTCGCGCATCCACAAACGCACTGAGTGCTGATTGCTGGCCAATAGGTTTGCTATGGCAGTACCAAAGCTACCACCCCCTAATACAGCGATTGGTTTTTTTATTGTCATGCTTTTGTTCTCTGCTGCCGAAAACGGCGATTGCATCATTATACGGTGCTACTCAAGCATAACCAGTGTTTAACATTATCAGTTAAGCTATGCGCTATTTTTATTTATTCAATTAAGAGTCGGTCCATTGCGGCGTATCAACTTACTGCAAGCTCTTGTAACCGGTGCAGGCGCTATTGTAGGGCTGTTTAATCCAGCTTATGCCAGCCCTGCTGCTGATCTGTTCATCAGCGATGAGGCGCTGCCTGAAGTGCTGACGGCCACACATCTTTATCAAGCCCCGGCCGCAGTACCAGGCAGTGTCAGCACGATTGATCAAGAGTTAATCGAGGCCAGCGGTGCACGCAATATGACCGACCTGTTGCGTCTGATACCCGGCATGCTGGTGGTGCCTGACAGTAGCAATCTAGTCACAGTCAACTACCATGGCAGCAGCCCAGGGCAAGCACGTCGCTTACAGGTGTTAATTGATGGTCGCTCGGTATACCGCAGCGCCTTTGCTCAAGTGGATTGGTCTGACCTGCCGATTGCGCTGGAGGATATTCAGCGCATTGAAGTGTTTCGCGGCCCTAACACTGTCAGCTATGGTGCCAACGCACTATTGGGCGTGATTAATATCATCACCCACAGCGCCAAAGACACGCATGGCACTGTAATTAAAGGCAATATCGGTAACAATGGCATTGTTGACAGCTATGCACGCCAAGCCTGGCACAGTGATCAAACAGATATGCGTTTATCCATTTCGTCATTAACCGATGATGGTTTTGATATCCGTGATGATGGCATCGACTTTCGTGACAGCCGCCGCTTAAGTCGCTTCAACTTAAGAGCCAATCATCAACTCAATGAACAGAACAGCTTGGACTGGCAACTGGCTTTTAAAGAAGGCAGCAATCAAATCAACAACAACTATCAACCTGCTTTTGCTGGGAAAATAAATCCTCAGCCTTGGGAGCAAGACAGCCATTCCGATGAGCAAGCCAAAGATTACGCAGCTAGCGTGCGCTGGAACAATAATGTTAACGCACAACACAGCCTTTCTGTGCAAGTCAACGCCCAACAATGGGAGCGCCTACGTGAATGGCGTGGCTGTGATGCGCAAATCAGCTTTAGTCCATAACTCAATGACTTGTGGCGTACATCATCGGCTGCACAGCGCAATGAGCTCATTAACAACCCTTTCAAACCCATCAGCAATGCAAGTCCTGAGCAAATCAACCTGCAAAACTGGTTACGCAACGAACTGCTGCAACCCGGCTACCTCCCCCACAGCTGCGGCCTGATTAACGAAAATAGCAGAGAATCTCGTTTTGATTTGGAACTGCAAGATACTTACAGCGTTTCTGAGCAGTTGCGTTTAATTAATGGCCTGAGCTATCGCTATGATCAAGCGCGCTCTGCCTCATTTCTCAATGGCCGTGAACGTAAAGATATTATTCGCGCTTTTAGCCAATTTGAATGGTATGCCAGCGAGCACTGGCTGCTGCAAGGTGGCGGCATGTTTGAGCACGACAGTAGTAATGGCGATTCTTTCTCGCCACGCTTTGCGGTCAACTATCTCATCACTCCAGCCCATGGTTTTCGTGCCGTATACAGCGAGGCTGTACGTTCACCGGACATGTTTGAAAACCATGCCGACTGGCGATACCGTGTGAAGGATTTACGCCCTGCCATCGCTCAAAACAGCAACGCTGATTTCTTTATAAGCGCGCAAGGTAATGGCAATCTCGCTCAAGAAAAAATTAGAGCCTATGAGCTTGGCTACAATGGTTACTTTGCAGTACCAAAACTCTCATTCGATATCAAAGTATTTGATGAGAAAATCACGCAGATGATTAGCCATCGACCCAGCCTAGCTTCATTCAATTTAAACAATAATGATCACCTCAAGTTTTACGGCAGTGAATTTGAGGGTAATTGGCAAGCAACTGAGAAAGACCGCTTGCGCATCAGCTACGCTTATATTCAAGAGCAAGCCAGTAACCTCCTCGATCAAAACGTAACGCCTGCACACAGCGGTTCATTGGCTTGGCTGCGCAAGTGGAATAGTGATTGGAGCAGCAGCTTGATGTTTTTTGCTGCTGAGCAGCTTAATCAAAACGACTTGCAATTGTTAAGCGCTCGCCTCAGCCGACAATTGCGCCTGGGTGATAGCCAGCTACAACTTGCTGTGAGCCTGCAAAAAGCACTGAATAACCAGCCAATAGGACGCACGAATAACAAGGACAGTTCCCATGATACGGCCTACGCGACTGTACAATTGGAGTTTTAAACGCTCAATGCTTAAGCGCATTGGCTTGCTACTTTACACAGTCTGTTTGCTCTACACAGCGAACACATTGGCGGCGACGCAAATTCTTCTCAGTGCTGAGCAGGACAGCAGCACCGTGCGTAATTTTACCGAGACACTCGCACACGCTTTACCAGAATTTGAGATTCGCTATATACCACGTGCGCAGCTCACCGCGCGCGCGCAGTTTCCTACTGACACTCGCCTCATTCTACTAGGAACAGAGCTCTTAGACTGGCGTTTAACACTGACCGAACCGGGGCCTGCAACGCTGATTTTGCAAGTCAGTCGCGTGCAAGCCTATCATCGTCTTGCCAACCGCCAGCCGCCACATATCACCTTCCTCTGGAGTGATCCACCACTGCAGCGGCAAATAGCCTTACTCAAAACCATGCTGCCAGGCCTAAACAATGTTGGCGTTCTTTACGGTAATCACAGCACATTTTTGTTAGCTGAAATTGAACAGGCGTTGAAGGCTGAAAAGCTCACTATGCTCAAATACTATTGGCCGGACAGTTACGATGCTCGCAGCCTTAATAAATTGCTGGAGCATACTGACGTTTTATTAGGCATTGATGACAGTCACATCTACAATCCATCAACGATTAAAGGCATCTTACTCAGCAGTTATGCTCGCAAACAAACACTTATAGGTCCTACCGCTGCCTTTATCAAAGCAGGCAGCTTAGCATCCACTTACAGCAATCAAGACGACTGGATACGCACACTTAGCAGCTTACTAAAAACGCCCGCGACCAACTGGCCAAGCAGCCAATACCCAAACCATTATAGAGTAATGATTAATCAACAAGTCGCGCGCTCCTTAGGTATCCAAAGAAACACCCCCGCACATATCAACCAGCAACTCCAACAGCGCAGAAGTGCACCATGAAGCAGTGGCTCGGCAGTAGCATCCATCGCTACACTTTATTTGTTAGTTTATTACCAGCGGTACTGGTTGCTTTTGTGTTGACCGGTTATTTCACTATGGCACGCCTGAAAAATCTGCAAGAAGAATTGGCCAGCACCGGTCAACTCTTTGCCAATCAGCTGGCACCAGCGGCAGAGTTCAGTGTCATTTCTGGTAACTTAGACGTCTTAGATGCCCTTCTCCAAGGCTCTTTAAAAAACCCAAATATTGCCTTTATTGAAATCTACGACAATCAACAACAATTGCTCACGCGTGTGGCAAAAAACTCACCCATACAGAGTGTGGGTGCTACCTTTACCGCCGCTATCACTCGGCAAAACGTGCAGCTTGACCCGTTATTTATGTCATCCTCATTTCTCAGCGAAGCTGAGCAGCCCGAAGAAAAAATCGGCTCTGTTGTATTAGGAATGACCGATAGCGCGCTAAAAAAACAACAGCAGCATATTTTATTTCATGCCTTTTGGTTGATTTGCATGGCTTTATCGCTGATTTGGGCACTGGCCTACAGCTTAGCGCGCAGCCTTTCCACTCCCATCCAGCAGATGCGGGAAAAATTACGCGAAATGGATAGCGGTCGCTACCAAACCTCGACACTGCCAGATATCCATCACGGCGAACTAGGCGAACTGAGTCAACACATCAATATGCTGGCTGAAACCTTACAAAACGCGCAAAGAATGCAACAAAAAAACACCACCGAACTGCAGCATGCCCATCAGCAAGCGCAGCGCGCCAATCAAGCCAAATCTGATTTTTTAACCATGATGAGTCATGAGTTACGCACCCCAATGAATGGCGTGCTTGGCATGCTGCAACTGCTTGAGCAAACCCAACTCAACCAAGAACAAGCGGAATACACCAGCATTGCCCATACATCGAGCTTGCAAATGATTGATGTGATTAACGACATTCTCGACTTCTCACGACTTGAACATGATGCCTTACAATTAGAATGCATTCCTTTCTCTGTAGTCGATTTATTTACTTCGCTACAGCGTATTTTTAAATACAGCGCTGAGCAGCAAGGTGTTGAGCTAAGTTTTTGCTGGCCCGATGACTTAAGCACCTTGCAGGTTGAAGGCGACCCCACTCGTTTGCGGCAAATACTCGTAAACTTGTTATCCAATGCGCTCAAGTTTACCCAGCAAGGCAGTGTCAGCTTAAATCTGCACTGGATGCGCTCGGGAACTCAGCAGATTCTTCTGCAGTGCAGCATTACCGATACGGGTATTGGTATGGCGGCCGAGCAACTGCCGCATATTTTCGATCCCTTCCATCAAGCTGATCAGACTATTTCTCGACGCTATGGCGGCACTGGGCTTGGTCTATCCATTGCCAATGCCCTAACACTACAGATGGGTGGCCAACTGTCGGTTAGCAGCCGCCTGCATGAGGGCTCTACCTTCACACTGGTCATCCCTTTGCATGACTGCTCCACTTACAACAATCAAGAAACACCTTAAGCAACGCTCCAATCACCTAGCCGTGCAATAAAAAGGACAGTGCTAAAAAGCTGTGACTTACAGCACCATTATGCGGTCTAACCATGCAGTAACTGAGCACTGGGGGTTTATTGTCAATATTGCTATGGCTTATTAGGCAGTAAGCTGACAAAAGGCTTAAGTTGAATAGAGTTTTTTTGTTAAGCGTTATTAAATGTGTTAAAAACACGCTAATAACTTTAGCACCCATTAAAAACAGATGGACCTCCATCGCTCAGATGCAACATAAGATTAGGCACATTGAGGAGCCAGCATGACCAAACAAAACGCCTTCACCTACGAAGAATTGCTCAAATGCAGTCGCGGAGAGCTCTTTGGACCAGGTAACGCGCAACTGCCCGCCCCAAATATGCTTATGATGGATCGCATTGTGCACATCAGCGATACGGGCGGCAAATACGGCAAAGGGCAAATCACTGCCGAACTGGATATTCATCCAGGTTTATGGTTCTTTGCTTGTCATTTCGAAGGCGATCCGGTGATGCCTGGCTGCTTAGGCCTTGATGCGATGTGGCAGCTGGTTGGATTCTATCTTGGCTGGCAAGGTAACCCAGGACGTGGTCGAGCGCTTGGATCAGGCGATGTAAAATTTGTTGGCCAAGTACTGCCAACGGCTAAAAAAGTCACCTATCAAATCGATATTAAACGCACCATCAATCGCTCGCTAATCCTTGCGATTGCTGACGGCAGTGTCAGTGTAGATGGTCGCGAAATTTATACCGCCGAAGGCTTACGTGTCGGCTTGTTTACTTCTACAGACTCTTTCTAAAGGATAACCAGTATGCGTCGCGCTGTAATCACTGGACTGGGCATCGTTTCTTGCCTAGGTAATGACAAAAACACCGTAGCCGCCAACTTGCGTGCAGGCCATACCGGTATCCGTTTCAACCCTTCCTATGCGGAAATGGGCTTGCGTAGCCATGTCTCAGGCTCGGTTGATATTGACTTAGAAGCGCTAATTGACCGCAAGTTTTTACGTTTTATGGGACAAGCCGCGGCTTTCTCATACATTGCTATGCAGCAAGCCATTGAAGACAGTGGCTTAAGCCCTGAAGATGTATCGAACCCACGTACCGGCTTAATCGCTGGCTCTGGCGGCGCATCCACCTTAAATCAAATGGAAGCCATTGATACGCTGCGCGAAAAAGGCGTCAAGCGCATTGGCCCGTATCGCGTGACCCGTACCATGGGTAGCACGGTATCAGCATGCTTAGCGACACCTTTTAAAATCAAAGGCGTCAACTACTCGGTGTCTTCTGCTTGCGCAACCAGCGCCCACTGTATTGGCCAAGCGCTTGAGCAAATCCAACTGGGCAAGCAAGACATTGTTTTTGCTGGCGGCGGTGAAGAAGAGCATTGGAGCCAAAGCTGCCTGTTTGATGCGATGGGCGCTCTGTCGACGCAATACAACGACACTCCAGAAAAAGCATCGCGCGCCTATGACAGCAAACGTGACGGCTTTGTCATTGCTGGCGGTGGCGGCATGGTGGTGGTTGAAGAATTGGAGCACGCGCTAAAACGCGGTGCAAAAATTTACGCAGAAATCGTTGGTTATGGCGCAACTTCTGACGGTTACGACATGGTCGCTCCAAGTGGTGAAGGCGCGGTACGCTGCATGCAGCAAGCGCTTGCCACGGTTGACACGCCAATTGACTACCTCAACACTCATGGCACCTCAACACCGGTGGGTGATGTTGCTGAGATTCGCGCTGTGCGTGAAGTCTTTGGCGACAATGCACCACCAATCAGCTCTACCAAAAGTTTGTCAGGTCACTCGCTCGGTGCCGCCGGCGTACAAGAAGCTATTTATTCCATGCTGATGATGGAAGGCGACTTTATTGCTGGATCAATCAACATTGATGAGCTTGATGAAGAAGCTAAAGGCTTACCGATTGTTGAAAAAACCCGCGAGAACGTCACCTTAAATACGGTGATGAGTAATAGCTTTGGTTTTGGCGGCACTAACGCCACCTTGATCTTAAAGCGTTACACAAAATAACTCAGCCGCAATAAAAAACGGCCGTTGCAATTGATTTGCACGGCCGTTTTTTTATCTAGCGAAAAGACTGAATCAATCAATCCGAACTAAAGTACGCCCTGTTTGCTGAGTGGCCAACATGGTGGCAATGGCATTCGGTACATCTTTCAAGCTAATTTCTTTTACTAAACTTTCTAGATCCAGCTTCCATTGCAATGAGAGCTTATCCCACATCGACGCTTTGTTTACTAAGGGCAATTCAACCGAATCAACACCGAGCAAATTCACGCCGCGCAAAATAAACGGCAAGACACTGGCTTTAAAATCAATTCCAGCAGTCAGTCCACAGCAGGCTGCGCTGCCACCATACTGCAATGATTTAACAGCATTAAACAAGATATCCCCGCCAACAGTGTCGACCACACCTGCCCACTGCGGTTTTAGCAAAGCTTTATCCGTTCCGGAAGTTAACGCTTCACGAGCAATCACTTCTTGCGCACCTAGTTGACGTAAAAACTCTGTTTGCTCTGCTTTTCCTGTAACAGCTGTCACATGAAAGCCCAAGTGTTTTAACAACACGATAGCAATCGAGCCAACCCCACCGGTGGCTCCCGTGACCAATACAGAGCCTGCCTCAGCAGTTAATCCAGCACGCAATAATTTATCAACGCATAAAGCCGCAGTTAAACCTGCAGTGCCCAAAATCATCGATTCGCGCAGTGACAGCCCTGCTGGACGCTTAATCACCCAAGCCGCTGGTACGCGAATATATTGTGCCATACCACCGTAAGTATTCATGCCCAAATCATAACCAGTGACAATCACCTCATCGCCTGCGGCAAGTTCGGCAACACTTGAGTGCTCAACCACACCTGCTGCATCAATACCTGGCGTGTGTGGAAATGTGCGAGTGACGCCACGATTACCGGTTGCGGATAATGCATCCTTATAGTTTAAGGATGAGTAACGCACACGAATCAGTACCTCGCCCTCAGGCAAATCATCCATTGAGCGCTCAACCACGCTCTGTTGAAATTGTGGTGTTTCAGTCACCCATAATGCTTGATATGTACTCATAAATATCCTCTGCGGTTATTTGTGTATGCTCTTAGCCAATAAAGCGGCGCTGCAAACGCTCCCAGCCTTTATCCGCAACATGCTCAAGCGCTGCACCAGCACTTAAACCAACACGTTCTTGCAGGCTTTTCTTTTGCACAAACTGTAACGCATACAAATCTGCTTCGACTGCACGCTTGGATAAATACTCATCACTGGTCTGCAACTGATCAACTAATTGCTGCTCTTGTGCATCAGTACCCAGCCATACCTCACCAGTGGCTACCGCATCAATATCCAGTTGCGGACGATACTGCACAACAAACTTTTTAAACAAATCATGCGTTGTTTGTAAGTCTTGTAAAAACTTCTCACGCCCCTGCTCGGTGTTTTCGCCAAGCATAGTCAAGGTGCGCTTATGCTCACCAGCCGTTAAAATTTCCACATCAATATTATTTTTCTTTAACAGTCGGTGGATATTAGGCAGCTGCGCCACCACACCGATAGATCCCAGTACCGCAAATGGCGCACTTAAAATCTTATCGCCAATACAGGCCATCATATAACCACCGCTGGCAGCGACTTTATCGACGCATACGGTTAAAGGGATTTTTGCATCACGGATGCGGGCTAATTGCGATGAAGCCAGACCATAGCTGTGTACCATACCGCCGCCACTTTCTAGACGTAAAACCACCTCATCAGTTGGCTGTGCGACTGCTAAAAGCGCGGTAATCTCATGACGTAGACTATCGGCTGCAGACGCTTTGATATCACCATCAAAATCCAAAACAAACACGCGAGCTTTGTTTAAACCGGCTTTTTTATCTTGTTTTTCTTGCGCGTTTAGGGCTTTACGTCGTGCTTTTAACTGTGTTTTATCCAGCACATTAAGCTCAATAGTGTCTTTTAATTCGCTATAGAAATCATTCAGACTGGTCACCAGCAATTCGCCAGCGCGGGTTCGTCCACGTGAACGCAACGCTGTCATCATCGCCAAAATAACGACAATAACCACTAAAACCGTGACTGCTCGCGCCAAAAAACCTGCGTACTCAAGTAAAAAATCCACTGCTTACTCCTAAAAAATGTTTGCAGCTATCTTACCTGAGTGGATAAGCATGTTGAGAACAATTCTTTATATCGAAGCAAGCAATACAAATGCGCAACGAAGCGTTGCGGTTTCGAGCATTGTAGTAATTATTAAGTCGATGGCATAATGAGATCAATATCACACAACAAGTCTAATACTTGAAAACCTAATAATTTATTGACAACCTTCCTGTCGATTAATTCCATAGAAAACACAAGTGCTCGACTTATGATGGAATGAACTGACTCGGGTTTTTATGAAAATTTTAATAACAGGCGTAGCCGGCTTCATAGGCGCGCATTGCGCACATAGATTATTGTTGCTCGGACATGAGATTGTCGGAATAGATAATTTCAACAACTACTATTCTGTCCAACTAAAAAAAGACCGTATTGACTGGATCACGACAAACGCGGGTGCTTTTAAACTGCATTCAAAAGATATCGGTGACAAAGAACAACTTATAGAAATTTTCAATAATTTTCGCCCTGATTATGTTCTTCATCTGGCAGCACAGGCAGGTGTACGTTATTCAATAGAAAATCCTGATGCCTATCTTGAGAGCAATCTAAAAGGGTTTTTAAATATTTTAGAGGCCTGCCGCGCATTCCCTGTTAAACACCTTATTTATGCATCATCAAGCTCTGTTTATGGTGCCAATCAAAGTACACCTTACGATATTGATGATGGCGTCAATCATCCTCTTTCTTTGTATGCGGCAACCAAAAAAGCTAATGAGTTAATGGCACATAGTTATAGTCATCTTTATAAGATCCCCTGTACTGGCTTAAGATTTTTTACCGTGTACGGCCCGTGGGGTCGACCAGATATGTCACCTTTCCTTTTTACTGATGCCATACAGTCCGGTAAAAAGTTAAAGCTATTTAACTATGGCAACCATCAGCGTGACTTTACTTATATTGATGACATCGTTGAATCAATCACTCGCCTACTCCAGCACCCTCCACAAACAAATCCAGACTGGGATGCAAAAAAACCAGCGCCATCAACCAGCGCTGCGCCCTGGAGAATTCTTAATATCGGCGGCAGCCAACCCATTGAGCTATTAAATTATGTAGCGCTCATTGAGCGGTTTATGGGGAAAAAAGCAGAGTTAGAACTACTGCCTCTGCAGCCTGGCGATGTTCTCGCAACAAGCGCAGAAACCAAACAGTTGGAAAGCCTGATCAACTTTAAACCTATGGTATCAATCGAGAAAGGCCTCGAACACTACACCAATTGGTTCAAATCCTATTATTTATAAACAGGAACAAGACAATGTCTGCACATACGGAACATAGCACCGAAGACATCAACCGATCTCGAAAAAAGACCACCGAGTATGTTGACCGACGCAACACTGAATTTAGAGAAAAAATCTCAGCGGCTATCCATATTCAAGAAAAAGGCTGGTTACTCGGTAGAGAACCTGGCACGCCTTGGTCAATCTCGATGACCAAGCGTCTGTCATCGGCACTTCTAGCCAGCTTTTTATTGTTAGCTATCAGTCCGATTTTTATAGTCATTGCAGTTCTAATCAAAACCGACAGTACTGGCCCAGTTTTTTTTATTCAGCAAAGAACCGGCTTTCGTGGCAGACGCTTTGGCATGTTCAAATTTAGAACAATGGTTGCCAATGCAGAAGAGTTGAAAGAGTCACTTCGTCACCTGAATAAGCACGGCGCCGACTCAATTGATTTCAAAATAGATAAAGACCCTAGAATTACTAAAGTAGGATCTTTTTTGCGTCGCAGCAGTTTAGATGAGTTGCCAAACCTAATTAACGTAATATTAGGCGACATGCGACTGGTCGGACCACGCCCTACTTCATTCAATGCTCAAAAATACAACTCAAACCACCTAAGCAGATTAAGCATATATCCAGGCATTACTGGCTTATGGCAAATATCGGGGCGGAGTAATATTGATTTTGATGATCGAGTAGCGCTTGTTTTGCTTTACATCGCGAACCAAAGCCCTTGGCAAGATTTGAAAATATTAATAAAAACACCTTTTAGTGTTATCAGTGGTCACGGAGCAAGCTAAATGGAAAGTATCGAGCAACAAGCCCTTACCATTAAAAAAGCAAGTGAAAGCAACCTATCTAGTATTATAAAAAATCTAGATAACCAGTCATTTCTAATCACCTCTGCCAATGCCAAGTCAGGTGTAACGTCAAGCACTTTAACTCTTGCCGATGAACTATCAAACACTACCAATGATCGCACCTTAATTATCGATGTCAGCCTCAGCAAAAACAACCTTACAGAATCGCTAGGCAAAACCAAAGAATTAGGTCTAGTTGATATACAGACAAACAC
>JAAXZZ010000116.1 GCA_012719655.1 Gammaproteobacteria bacterium
CCCAATGGGCAAATGTAGCGACAGTAGACTTTACGAGTGAAAATATTAACCACCAGCAAAATGACGGCATACAGAACAAACCACCATTGGCGATCAAATTTCAAAGTAATGGCGGTTTTAAAAGGCTCAATTTCTGCATATTGTTCAGCGGCACTCATGGACTCAAGAGAGATACCAAACAACACCAGTAAAATAATGTACTTAATCGCCCAGAGTCGCTCATGCAGCGCAAAGGGTACGTCGTACTGGGGGATTTTTATCTTACGAGCAATTTCATTAATGATTTCTTGCAGCGCACCAAATGGGCATAGCCAACCGCAGAACACACCGCGCCCCCACAGCAAAACAATCGCCGCCGTCACACCCCATAGAATAAAGATGATGGGGTCACTGAGAAACAGCTCCCAACTAAAGTCATGCATAATCGAGTGTGCAAAGGTCAGCACGTTAACAATGGACAGCTGCCCCAATGCATACCAACCAATAAACACCACAGTAAAGGTTAAGTAGCCCATGCGCACACTGTGTAGCAATTTAGGGTAGCGCACCAAGTAATCTTGGAAGAACAGAATTGCAAACAGCACCAATAAACCAACACCAAGCACAGCAATCTGGAAATCTTTCTGATACCAAATATTGAGCCACAGGGGACGGTTGGCTTCATCAAGTGCTGCTTGTTCTGAAGCGGTTAATGGCGGCCGCTCAATGTACATGTCAGGGATTTGGTAAGGCAGTTCAAAGCTGGTAAAAATACTGTCAACTGGCCCTGTCTGACGACGTACTAACAGCTCTAAACTCCAGTCTGAACCCGAATCAAAAGCATACTGTGAACGTACAATAAAGATGCCCATTTCGGTGAAATCGGGCATACCCTCGGCGTACACATCACTTAAGCGGTAAAAGTCCAAATCACGGAAGCTGATAATGTCGCCAAATTGACGCAGTTGAATACGATCAAAAATACCGCCGCGCACATAACCTGACCCTTTAAATGAATACTCACCATTGCCCAGCACTACAATTGCGTGCTCATCAGGCTTGAGTTCATCCATTAAGTCTTGGTATTGACGTTCACCCAGCAAGTTACGACCGATCGTTGGAGGGTTAAGCTCGGCAACATATAAATCAATAAAGGTGTCCTCGCGTTGCTCTGGGCTCGCCACATCGACACCTTCCGCTTCACTACCAATAAAAGCATCATCTACTTGACCACGATTGAGCAACAAGCGGCGAATCCAGCCATCACCGGTCAGCGTTGTCCAGCTGGCTTTTTGATATTGATCCATTAAAACGATGGCGGGTTTGTTTTTAATTTGCGCGTGAGCTTTAACCAGACCTAAAGAAACGGCAACTTGGTGTGCCGAACGCATAATGGCTTCATTGACCACCATGACAGTGACGGTTGCCCCCGAGACGGCATCAATGGTAATCGCCGACTCATCTCTGGAGCGACCAATCACTACACGCTGATCAACTTTAATACCATCATATTTAGCCGCAAAATCATGCAGTTTTTGCTCAGGGATACCAATGAGCAGAATCGGCTCGTGATGCTCTAACACATAGGCATCTTTAATGACCCCCTGTGGATCGAGGATCACCTGCAGATTGATGGGCTTGCCTGAGTAGGCTGGAATATCAACTACGTTAATCGTTTGATAGGCATAACCGAGCAACTCATCGCCCGATAAAATCTTACGAATCTGAAAGTCGCCTTCAGGCTCTGTGATCGTACCCGACTGCGGAAAAGTTAAGGCAATGCGCCCCTTTTCCAAGGCCGTTAGCTCCGCAGCTTGCACACTATTGATCGCATAGAAAAACACGACAAACAACACTGCTAGCCAAGAAATGCGCTCTAGCACGCGCCATTGAGGATAATGAGAAGTAGCCTGCATGATCATGCCCTAACACCAAAAAGTGCTTTGAGCTTAGCAAGCAGAGCAATTAATACTCCTTGACCAAAGTCATAGCATTTTTTTACAGCTCAAGGCATTTTAGCTGCTAATCAAGCAAAACCACTGCTTACGGGGCTTACAACTTTCCAAGCAGAACACGCAGAAAAAAACTAAAACAGCAAACACTGATACAGATCAATACATCAAATATAAAATATTAAAAAGCCAGGCATCGCCTGGCTTTTTAATCTGCATCATTCAGAAAATAAATGTTATTCGCTGTGATAACGGGTTATACGCTCCACTTCTTCCTTTGAACCTAGAAACACAGCGACCCGCTCATGCAAGGAGTTGGGCTGGATATCCATGATGCGTTGATAACCATTGGTCGACACGCCACCTGCTTGTTCAATAATGAACGACATCGGGTTGGCTTCGTACATCAAGCGTAACTTACCTGGCTTCTCTGGCTCACGATTGTCGCGTGGATACATGAAGATGCCGCCACGGGTCAAAATACGATGCACATCGGCCACCATGGCAGCCACCCAGCGCATATTGTAGTTTTTCTGCAAGGGGCCTTCTTCACCTTGCAGCAACTCCTCCACATAGCGTTTCACTGGCGCTTCCCAATGGCGTTGATTCGACATATTGATTGCAAATTCTGCGGTTGTCTCAGGTACACGAATATCATCATGGGTCAAAATAAATGAGCCCATTTCTGCATCCAGAGTGAAACCTTTGACACCGTTACCTAAAGTCAGCACCAGCATGGTTTGCGGGCCATAAATAGCGTAACCCGCGGCCACTTGCTCAGTGCCTGGCTGCAAGAACGCCTCTTCACCCAAATCACCCTCTTCGCCATTGCGATCAGGGCAGCGCAGCACCGAGAAAATCGTACCCACTGACACGTTGACATCAATATTGCTGGAGCCATCCAAAGGATCAAATACCAGCAAGTAAGAACCTTTTGGATACTTGCCTGGAATCTGATAGGCGTTATCCATTTCCTCAGACGCCATACCAGCTAAGTGGCCGCCCCACTCGTTGGCTTCGAGCAGAATTTCATTGGATAAAACATCCAGCTTCTTCTGTACTTCGCCCTGCACGTTTTCAGTGCCCATGCTGCCTAAAACACCACCGAGTGCACCTTTTGACACTTGGTGATTAATCATTTTGCAAGCACGGGCCACTACTTCAATTAAAAAGCGCAGCTCTGCCGGGGTTTGATGCGAACGTGTTTGCTCAATAAGGAAACGACTTAAACTCGTGCGTGTCATGAAACGCTCCAACGGAGTAAGAAAAAAATATGCCGCCAAGTTTACCGCTTTGTGAGCATGAATGCTGCAACGCTTTTCATTTGTCTGTTTCTATCTAAAGAATGCCAAAGAAATATGCTGTTTTATATGAAATAACAGCGCAAAGAGAATCCTTGTGCAATCAATCTGCCTATTAATGTCTTTTCGGGACGGTATTCACCAACCAAAACCTATTACCCATAGCTTTGTTGACCTACATCAAAAGCTGTTTTGCTTCGTTACGTAACATTGTTACTAACCAACACAAACTATAAGTTGCAAACGGAGCACATCATGCGCACAACTTTATTCGCTACATCATTATTGGCATTAGCTATTGCTGCCCCTTCAGTTCAAGCTCACCAAGCTGGCGATATTATCGTGCGCGCGGGTGCGATTACTGTGCAAACTAAAGAAAACACTTCTAGTGTTAAAGTAGACCGCGGTGGATTAGCAGGTGCTGACTTAGGTGGTAAGGCCACTCTAGGCAATGACACTCAGCTCGGTTTAAACTTTGCTTACATGGTCACTGACCATTTCGGTGTTGAGTTATTAGCGGCCTCACCTTTTAAGCATGATGTTGCTATTAAGGGTACTGGCTTAGACGCAGCAAACGGTTCACTGGGCAGCCTAAAGCACTTACCACCAACCTTAAGTGCTGTGTTCTACCCATTAGATAGCAAATCAGCATTCCAACCTTATGTTGGTGCTGGTATTACTTACACTTGGTTCTTTGATGAGAAAGTAGGCAGCAGCGCTACAGCCAATGGTTTTGATAACTTCCGTGTGAACAACACTTGGGGCTGGGCTGCACAAGTCGGTGCCGACTACATGCTGACTGACAACATCATGTTAAACGGTCAAATCCGTTACATTGATATTGATACCACAGCCTATGTAAACAACAACGCTCTTGGTGTTCGCGCCAAAGTTGACGTTGATGTTGAGCCACTGGTTTACATGGTTGGTTTAGGCTACAAGTTCTAATATTTAGAAACTTAAAACAAAAAACAGGCGCATTACGCGCCTGTTTTTATTTGTGCCACTATGCATTTTCGATATTTTTCTAGTCCCGCCTTGTAGCGAACCCTGCCACACATCATCTTTAGCTATCGTGCGTATCCAGACTAAACATTGCGATAGTAGCTATCCAGCAAGTCGCTTAAGCCTGTGCGCCAAGCCCGCGGTTTAATACCAAAAGTATGGGTAATCTTACGACTGTCCAGCACACCATGCTGTGGCTCAATCACTGCATCAGCAAATTCCGCATGGGCACGCGGCTCTACGTTTTGACTCAACTGTGGTCGCCATGCTTGCGCTTCCGCTAAAATCGCTTGCGCCACCGATAATACGGTCGCCGCTTCCTGCCCACCGTAATGGTATGTACCCCACAGCGGTGCAGCACAATCGAGTTGTTTGAGTATGGCCAGAATCACTCGCGCTGCATCTTCTACCGGCGTTGGATTACCACGGCGGTCATCCGCCATTTCAATTAACTCATGATCTTGAGCGCGACGTAACACCCGCCCCAACATACCTTCCGGGCTATCATCCAGCAGCCAACCAAAACGCAGCAATACATGCTTAGAGCACAGTGAACGTACACTCTGCTCCATGCGCATCAGTGCTTGCCCACGCGGACTGAGTGGCTTGCATTCATTGGTTTCGTTATAGGCGGTAGCCCGTGCACCATCAAACACGCGGTAACTGGACGGTTGTAACAAGATGCAATCGTAATGTTTACACAGTTGCGCTAGACGCTCGACTGCACGCTCCTGTGGTACAAAATGCAGCGGATCAACAGCACCGGCCTGAAACCAATCGTAATAATAGGCAAGATTAATCAGCGCATCGGGGCGTACATCATCAATCAGGCTGGTTAAGCTGGCCGCATCCCAAGCACCTTGTTCCGGCTTAGGCGCCAAAAAAGATATATCCTCTTCAGCACCTAAGCGCACCAAAGCCTGTCCTAACGCGTTACCACCACCCAGCAAAACCAAGCGCAATTGCATATCAGCCCCTCAGAGATATTTTTATATTTTGTTCTCTAGGTCCACCCCTAAAAAGGGATGTCATCATCAAAACTATCGTAGTCCGGCGCTGGTTGCGCATCATTCTGTACGCTTGGCGCAGGACGCTGCGGTGCTTGCTGCTGTTGCTGTTGCGGCTGACGTGGCGCTGCCGGGGGACGGCTGCCACCCTCATTATCACCACGACCATCCAGCATTTGCATAGTGCCACCCATATCCACAATGATTTCCGTGGTATAGCGCTTAACACCATCTTTTTCCCATTCACGGGTTTGCAAGCGGCCTTCAATATACACCTTTGAGCCTTTGCGCAAATACTGGCCAGCAATTTCCGCGATTTTTCCGAAAAACGACACGCGGTGCCATTCGGTACGCTCTTGCATTTGCCCCGTTTGCTTATCGCGCCAGCTATCACTGGTCGCTAAGGTCAGATTAGTCACCGCATTACCATTGGGCAAATAACGGGTTTCTGGGTCGCCGCCCACATTACCAATTAAAATTACTTTGTTAATTCCACGAGCCATAGCTTTCTCCAAACGGTCTGCCCACTGTGATCCGTTATAAATACGTCTCAACAGTTGTACGATCTATTATTTGTGTATCAAATTTTACATAAACAGCAGCTTCCTCTGCCACCAACACAGCATCCATGACACCTGCTTGTGAACGTAATGCAGTCAACCATTGTGTTGCTTGTAGCGCAGCGGGCGATACCGGCAAGCGCAGACTGGTGACATACGGCGGCTCTTGCATATTAGCAGCAAAAAACAACCAGAGTGCTGCAAGTGCTGCACATCCTGCAAAAACTATTGATGCGCCGCCCAAACTAAACAGCCAACCACCAAAAATCCCCCCCATTGCCGCGCCTAAAAATTGGCTGGTCGAATACACGCCCATTGCCGTGCCTTTCGCGCCAGCAGGTGCCACCTTACTGATCAAAGACGGCAAGCTAGCCTCTAGCAAGTTAAACGCAGCAAAAAAGATAATCGTGCCGATGACTAACAACGTCAGACTTTGCCCAAACCACCAGAAAAATAATTCACTAAACAACAGCACGCTAATAGCGCCGAGAAACACACGTTTCATTTTGCGTTGTTTTTCACCGTAAATAATAAATGGCAGCATGGCAAAAAAGCCGACGAACATAGCCAGCAAATACACCCACCAATGCTCCTCTTTAGGCAATCCGCCCCGCTCCACCAACGCCAAAGGTAAAGCAATAAAACTGGCCATTAATAAGGCATGCAGAACAAAAATACCAAAATCCAAACGCAGTAACGCCACATTGCGCAGGGTTGCTGACAAGGCGGCAGGAGCCACACCTGATTCACGATGCTGCAACTGCACAGCCGGCTTAGGCACGCTCAAAGCAATAATTACAATACCCAGTATCGCCATCGCGGCGGTAAACCAAAACAACCCAGACAAACCAAAACCGCGAGTCACTAACGGCCCCATCACCATCGCCACGGAAAAAGAGAGGCCAATACTGATACCAATCACCGCCATTGCCTTAGTGCGATGTTGTTCACGGGTGACATCCGACAACAGTGCCATCACGGCTGCAGAAATAGCACCAGCACCTTGTAAGATGCGTCCAGCAATCACGCCCCATACCGAATCAGATAAACCGGCCACCACGCTACCGGCGGCAAAGATCAGCAGACCAATATAAATAACCGGCAAACGGCCAAAACGATCAGACAACATGCCAAACGGAATTTGTAAAAGCGCTTGGGTTAAACCGTATGCACCAATGGCTAAGCCCAATAAAAAAGGCGTTGCTCCAGATAGCGCCTGGCCATAGGTGGCCAGTACCGGTAGCACCATAAACATGCCCAACATACGAAAAGCAAAAACCAGCGATAAGCCAGCCGTCGCACGTCGCTCTTGAGCGTTCATCGCATCGTTATTATGCTCGTTCATCACACCCCCTCTATCTAGACCCGCGATTCTATCAGGCAGAACGCTTTGCCGCAGCATACCTCTAACCCGTATACTCTGCGGTTTACACTCGCAACGCGAGGAATGCAGTGGATACCATAGTAGTTCGTGGGGCTCGTACCCATAATTTAAAAAATATTGATCTCGACTTACCGCGCAATAAATTGATTGTGATCACCGGCCTGTCTGGCTCGGGTAAATCTTCCTTAGCCTTTGATACCTTATATGCAGAAGGCCAACGCCGTTATGTCGAGTCTCTCTCGGCTTATGCACGGCAATTTTTATCAATGATGGAAAAACCCGATGTCGACACCATTGAAGGATTGTCGCCAGCGATTTCTATTGAGCAAAAATCAACGTCACATAACCCGCGCTCGACCGTCGGTACGATTACCGAAGTGTATGACTATTTGCGTTTGCTCTATGCCCGCGCCGGCATTCCACACTGCCCTGATCACCATGTGCCATTGGCAGCGCAAACTGTCAGCCAAATGGTCGACTTAGTTTTGGCGCAAGAGCCTGAGCGTCGCCTGATGCTGCTTGCTCCCATTATCCGTGAGCGTAAAGGCGAGCATCTATCGGTCTTTGAAGAAATGCGTGCACAAGGTTTTGTCCGCGTTCGTGTCAACGGGACGCTGCATGAAATCGATGATGTGCCAAAACTGGATAAACAGAAAAAACATTCGATTGATGTGGTGGTTGACCGCTTCAAAGTGCGTGATGACCTCGCACAACGTTTGGCGGAATCCTTTGAAACAGCCCTGCGTCTTACCGACGGCATCGCTTTAGTTGCCTCAATGGACGATGACGGCAGCGAAGAAATGGTGTTTTCTGCACGCTTTGCTTGTCCACATTGCGGTCATGCGATCAGTGAACTGGAGCCTAAGTTATTTTCCTTTAATAACCCTGCCGGTGCTTGCCCAAGCTGTGACGGTTTAGGGGTCAAACAGTTTTTTGATAGCAGACGCTTGGTCAACGGTGAATTGACTTTTGCAGAAGGCGCAATCCGTGGCTGGGATCGACTTAACGTCTACTACTTCCAAATGCTCAGCTCACTCGCTCAGCATTACGATTTCAGTCTTGAGGTGCCCTTCCAAGCACTGGATAAAGCCATTCAACACGTCATTCTGCACGGCACAGGGAAAACAGAGATTGAGTTTCGTTACCTCAACGACCGTGGCGATATCGTTAAACGCGCCCACCCGTTTGAAGGTATCGTACCCAACCTAGAGCGGCGCTACCGCGAAACCGAATCCAATAGTGTGCGTGAAGAACTGGCTAAATATTTAAGCACCCAGGCCTGCCCTGACTGTGACGGCGCACGTCTGCGGCGCGAAGCACGGCATGTTTGGGTTGGCGACAATACGCTACCCTCCATTACTGCAATGCCCATTGGTGAAGCCTTTGAATACTTCACGACACTGAGCTTACCCGGTAAACGCGGTGAAATTGCCGAGAAAATCCTTAAAGAGATTAGCGCGCGTTTACAGTTTTTAGTCAACGTCGGACTCAATTACCTCACGCTCAATCGCAGCGCCGACACTTTATCTGGCGGTGAGGCCCAACGTATTCGCTTGGCCAGCCAAATTGGCGCCGGCTTGGTTGGTGTGATGTACATTCTTGATGAACCTTCCATTGGTTTGCATCAGCGTGATAACGAGCGCCTGCTCAATACCTTGGATCATTTGCGCAAAATCGGCAATACCGTGATTGTCGTGGAACACGATGAAGATGCCATCCGTATGGCCGACTACGTTGTGGATATAGGCCCTGGCGCTGGCGTGCATGGCGGTGAGGTCGTGGCTCAAGGCACACCGTCTGAAGTGATGGCCAATCCTGCATCGCTCACCGGACAATACTTGTCAGGCAAGGTACAAATCACTTATCCAAAGCAGCGTACCGCAATCAATCCAGACAAGATGCTGCGCTTACAGGGTGCGCGCGGCAATAATCTAAAGAATGTAGATTTAGATATTCCGCTGGGGTTATTGACCTGCGTAACCGGTGTTTCAGGCTCAGGCAAATCAACCCTGATCAATAACACTTTATATCCCTTAATGGCGACCGCGTTGAACGGCGCCACCACGTTAGAAGCCGCCGCCTACGATTCAATAGAAGGTGTCGAGCTGTTAGATAAAGTGGTGGATATTGATCAAAGTCCGATTGGTCGCACACCTCGCTCCAACCCCGCCACTTACACAGGGATTTTCACGCCAATCCGTGAACTCTTTGCAGGTGTCGCAGAATCGCGCGCACGCGGTTATAGTCCAGGTCGTTTCTCGTTTAACGTCAAAGGTGGCCGCTGCGAAGCGTGCCAAGGCGATGGCGTAATTAAGGTTGAGATGCACTTTTTGGCTGATATTTACGTGGCTTGCGATACCTGTAAGAGCAAGCGCTATAACCGTGAAACCTTGGATATTCGCTATAAAGGCAAGAATATTCATGAAGTACTGGATATGACCATTGAGGAAGCCCGTACATTCTTTGATGCCGTCCCAGCCTTGGCGCGTAAACTGCAAACATTGATTGATGTCGGCCTGTCCTATATTCGTCTCGGTCAAAGTGCGACCACGCTGTCTGGCGGTGAAGCACAGCGGGTAAAACTATCGCGTGAATTGTCTAAACGTGACACCGGCCAAACCCTGTATATCCTCGATGAGCCCACCACAGGTCTACATTTTGCTGACATACAGCAATTACTCGACGTCTTGCATCGCCTGCGCGATCGCGGCAATACCGTAGTGGTGATTGAGCATAACTTGGATGTGATTAAGACTGCAGACTGGATTATCGATCTTGGTCCTGAAGGTGGATCAGGTGGTGGCGAGATCATTGCCACAGGTACACCAGAACAGGTGGCTGAAAATAGCGTTTCACATACCGGACGCTTTCTTAAAGAAAAACTCTAAGCCCTAAAACACACAAGCCTCAATTAAGAGGCTTGTGTGTTACTCAGGGCATCGTGCGTCGAGTTACTTCGGCAAATCAATACCTAATGCTTTCGCAACCCCTTGGCCGTACGCAGGATCAGCCTGCATGCAGTGGCAAATGTGCTTCATCTTGATCTCATCAGGCACACCATTCATGTTGCGCGCAGTGTTCTCAAACAGCACTTGCTGCTGTGCTGGGCTCATCAGACGGAATAAATTACCTGGTTGGGTAAAATAGTCTGGCTCAGTTTCCCAATAATCAAAACGATCGGCTGCACCTTCTAAAGCCAATGGCGGCTCAGAAAAGTCTGGCTGCTCTTGCCATTCACCCTGACTGTTCGGCTCATAATGCAGGCGGCTGCCTTGGTTGCCATCAACACGCATCGCACCATCGCGGTGGTAGCTGTGATACGGACAACGTGGAGTGTTTACCGGTATCTGCGAGTGATTCACTCCTAAACGGTAACGCTGAGCGTCACCATAGGAGAACAGTCGTCCTTGCAGCATGCGATCGGGCGAAAAGCCTATACCTGGCACAATGTGCGCTGGATTAAAGGCCGCCTGCTCAACATCAGCAAAATAGTTCTCAGGGTTTTTATTGAGCTCAAAGTAGCCCACTTCAATCAGTGGATAATCGCCTTTTGGCCATACCTTAGTCAGGTCGAAGGGATGGTAAGGTACTTTAGCTGCATCCGCTTCTGGCATGATCTGCACATACATGGTCCAACGCGGAAAATCACCACGTTCGATCGCTTCATACAAGTCACGCTGTGAACTCTCACGATCCTTGCCCACCAATTCTGCAGCTTCTTGATCGGTGAGGTTTTTAATGCCTTGCTGAGTTTTGAAATGGAACTTAACCCAGTAGCGCTCATTTTTGGCATTAATAAAACTGAAGGTATGCGAACCAAAGCCATGCATATGACGATAAGAGGCAGGAATACCGCGATCACTCATAACAATAGTGATTTGGTGTAAAGCTTCTGGTAATCCTGTCCAGAAATCCCAGTTATTGGTCGCACTACGCATATTGGTGCGTGGATCGCGTTTTACCGCGTGGTTGAGATCAGGAAACTTTAGTGGGTCGCGGAAAAAGAACACAGGCGTGTTGTTACCGACTAAATCCCAGTTACCTTGCTCGGTGTAAAAGCGCATCGCAAAACCACGGATATCACGCTCAGCATCAGCAGCACCGCGTTCGCCAGCGACTGTAGAAAAGCGCACAAACATATCGGTTTTTTTACCGACCTCGGCAAACAAGGACGCTTTTGTGTATTGAGTGATATCGTGGGTAACGGTGAAGCTACCAAAAGCACCAGAGCCTTTAGCGTGCATGCGGCGCTCTGGAATCACTTCACGATCAAAGTGTGCGAGCTTTTCCAAAAACCAAACATCCTGCAGCAGCATCGGGCCTCGTGCACCTGCGGTTAAACTATCTTGATTGTTGGCAATCGGACATCCAGAAACAGATGTGAGTTTCGGCTTGTCGGTCATAGTGTTTCTCCTGCTGTTCTATCAAACAATGGACTCAACATGAGAGTAACGAAAAAGACGCCAAGAGCCTAATGGATTGCGCAAAAGTAGACGATAGTTTATCGCTATAAGAAAAGATGGCCATAAAAAAACCGAGCACAAGGCTCGGTTTTTCTGAACTGCAATATTGCTTACTCTGCAGCTTCTACTTCACCAGCAACCGGACGGTCAACCAGTTCAACATAAGCCATAGGCGCGTTATCACCAGCACGGAAGCCGCATTTTAAAATGCGTAAGTATCCGCCTTGACGAGTTGCATAACGCTTACCTAAATCGTTAAACAATTTACCAACCGCTGATTTAGAGCGGGTACGGTCAAAAGCTAAACGACGGTTCGCAACACTATCTTCTTTAGCTAAAGTAATTAACGGCTCAGCAACGCGGCGCAGTTCTTTAGCTTTAGGCAATGTAGTTTTAATCAGTTCATGCTCGAACAGCGACACTGCCATGTTCTGGAACATAGCCTTGCGGTGGGCGCTGGTACGGCTTAAGTGACGGCCACTTTTACGATGACGCATGATTCAATTCCTTACCAAACTCTTCGGTTCGGTGATAATGGCGATCAGGCCGTGGCCTTATCGTCTTTCTTCAAACTTGCCGGCGGCCAGTTGTCTAGGCGCATACCGAGGGACAGACCACGCGAGGCTAAAACATCCTTGATTTCAGTCAGGGATTTTTTACCCAAGTTCGGAGTTTTTAACAACTCTACTTCAGTGCGCTGAATCAGATCACCGATGTAGTAGATGCTTTCTGCTTTGAGGCAGTTTGCCGAACGCACGGTCAACTCTAAATCATCAACTGGACGTAACAAGATTGGATCAATCTCGTCTTCCGGTTTCTCTTCAACAGGCTGTGCTTCACCTTGAAGGTCAACGAACGCTGCGAGCTGGTGCTGCAGAATTGTTGCACTGCGACGAATCGCTTCTTCAGGATCAAGCGTGCCATTGGTTTCGAGGTCGATGATCAGCTTGTCCAAGTTAGTACGCTGCTCAACACGGGCATTTTCCACCACGTACGCAACACGACGAACAGGACTGAATAAGGCATCGATTTGCAAACGTCCGATGCTACGAGTTTCATCTTCTTCGCTAAAACGCGAATCAGCTGATTCATAGCCACGGCCACGTGCAATACGCAGCTTCATATTCAATGCGCCCTTATCAGCCAGATTAGCAATAACGTGGTCGCCATTGACGATTTCCACATCATGATCCAGCTTAATATCGGCAGCAGTCACCACGCCCGGCCCTTTTTTGCTGAGAGTCAGCGTGGCTTCGTCACGACCATGCATAATCACTGCAAGGCCTTTAAGGTTAAGAAGAATCTCAATGACATCTTCTTGAACCCCTTCAATAGCGCTGTACTCGTGCAATACGCCGTCGATTTCAACTTCGACCACTGCACAGCCAGGCATTGAAGACAACAGTATACGCCGTAGCGCGTTACCCAAAGTATGACCAAATCCACGCTCAAGAGGCTCAAGCGTAATTTTGGCGCGGGTCGGGCTGACCATGTCAACGTTGATTTGACGAGGGGTCAGGAACTCATTTACCGAAATCTGCATGGATACACCTATTTTCTAGCCCTTACTTGGAGTAGAGCTCGACAATCAGGCTTTCGTTGATGTCGGCTGACAGATCACTACGCTCAGGAACGCTTTTATAAACGCCTGACTTCTTCTCTGCATCTACATCAACCCACTCGACGCGGCCACGCTGGACACACAATTCGAGAGCCTGGGAAATACGTAATTGGTTTTGCACTTTTCACGCACCGCAACCACGTCACCAGCTTGAACCTGGTAGGACGGAATGTTTACAGTCTTGCCATTGACGGTGATCGATTTGTGCGACACCAATTGACGCGACTCAGCACGTGTAGAGCCAAAGCCCATACGGTATACAACGTTATCCAAACGTGACTCTAAAAGCTGCAGCAGGTTTTCACCCGTTGCACCCTTACGGCGCGCTGCTTCTTTATAGTAGCCTGCGAATTGACGCTCAAGAATGCCGTACATACGACGAACTTTTTGCTTCTCACGCAGCTGAGTACCGTACTCAGATAAACGTCCACGACGCTGACCATGTTGGCCAGGTGCGGTTTCAATATTGCATTTAGATTCAATCGCGCGTGAACCACTCTTCAAAAAGAGGTCTGTGCCTTCACGACGGGACAGTTTGCATTTGGGACCAATGTAACGAGCCATTTTTCACTGTCTCCTAATTTACACGCGGCGCTTTTTCGGCGGGCGGCATCCGTTATGTGGGATGGGCGTCACGTCGGTGATGCTTGCGATTTTATAACCGCAACCATTCAAAGCGCGGACTGCTGATTCACGACCAGGGCCAGGACCCTTGACGTTAACATCTAAATTTTTCAAACCAAATTCCAGCGCCGCTTGACCAGCACGCTCGGCTGCAACTTGCGCTGCAAACGGGGTACTTTTACGCGAACCGCGGAAACCAGAACCACCTGAAGTAGCCCATGACAGAGCATTACCCTGACGGTCTGTAATTGTGATAATTGTATTGTTAAAAGAGGCGTGGATATGGGCGATGCCATCTACCACTGTCTTTTTAACTTTTTTACGAGGACGAGCAGCTGCTTTAGCCATTAATCAAATTCCTATCTAGAACCAATGCAATTACTTACGGATCGGCTTGCGTGGGCCTTTACGGGTACGCGCGTTGGTTTTGGTGCGCTGACCGCGGAGTGGTAAGCTACGACGGTGACGTAAGCCACGGTAGCAACCCAAATCCATCAGACGCTTGATGTTCATGTTGATTTCGCGACGTAAATCACCTTCTGTATTAAGAGAAGCAACTTCGCCACGCAACTGCTCAATCTGCTCATCAGAGAGATCTTTAATTTTTGCTGCTGGATTCACTCCAGTAGCAGCGCAAATCTTCTGCGCAGTTGTCCGACCTATTCCGAAGATATAAGTCAGCGAGATAACAGTATGTTTGTTATCCGGAATGTTAACGCCTGCAATACGGGCCATTCAGTGTAACTCCAATTGACAGCGACTTACTCTCAGGAAGCCAAGATCGAAAGTAAGATCTATTGCTGTATAACTATTAATCAACCGAACAGCGCACTAGCTGCTCGGTTCATGACACAACACAATCAGCCTTGGCGCTGCTTATGACGTGGTTCCGCTTTACAGATCACGCGAATAACACCTTCGCGACGTACGATCTTGCAATTGCGGCAAAGCTTTTTCACCGATGCACGAACTTTCATCACTAACTCCTATAGCCTGAAGACCAATTAGCGCATTAAACCACTGCCACCATAGCCTTTCAGGTTGGATTTTTTCATCAGGGATTCGTACTGGTTAGAAACGAGGTGCGATTGTACTTGAGCCATGAAGTCCATTACAACCACAACAACGATCAACAGCGATGTCCCGCCGAGATAAAACGGCACATTTGCCGCCACAACAAGAAATTGTGGTAACAAACATACAGCCGTCATGTACAAGGCACCAAACGCGGTTAAGCGAGTCAAAACACCATCAATGTAGCGCGCTGACTGCTCTCCCGGACGGATACCCGGAATAAAAGCACCGGATTTTTTCAGGTTTTCAGCAACATCTTTAGGGTTAAACATCAATGCTGTATAGAAAAAGCAGAAGAAAATAATCCCTGCACTGAATAGCAAAATATTTAACGGCTGCCCTGGTGCCAGCGCTTGCGAAACATCCGCAAGCCACGACATGCTCTCAGACTGGCCAAACCACTGACCAAGAGACGCCGGGAACAACAAGATACTACTGGCGAAAATAGCTGGAATCACACCAGCCATATTCACTTTCAGAGGCAGATGACTCGTTTGCGCAGCAAATACTTTGCGACCTTGTTGGCGCTTAGCATAATGTACGGCAATACGACGCTGTCCACGTTCGATAAATACAACAAACCCAATGATTGCAACAGCAAGCATTCCAATAGCAATTAAGGCGAAAATATTAATGTCACCTTGGCGAGCCGACTCGAAAGACTGCCCTATTGCAGAAGGTAAACCAGCAACGATACCGGCAAAAATCAGCATAGAAATGCCGTTACCCACACCGCGCTCAGTAATTTGCTCACCTAACCACATCATAAACATTGCCCCAGCAACAAAAGTTGTTAC
Source organism: Gammaproteobacteria bacterium (assembly GCA_012719655.1). Lineage (GTDB taxonomy): Bacteria > Pseudomonadota > Gammaproteobacteria > Pseudomonadales > Pseudomonadaceae > Denitrificimonas. The sequence continues at coordinate 15,768 of JAAXZZ010000116.1, forward strand.
TGCAACAAAGTAAAAGTTGAAATCGGTTGCGAATGCAACACCTTGACTGGCCAAGCCAACGGACATACCGATTGCCTGTACAAATGCCAATAACAAGGTGCCGTATCGGGTGTACTGACTTATCTTACGACGACCAGACTCACCTTCTTTCTTCAACTGTTCCAAGTGAGGACTCACAGCGGTCAACAACTGCATGATAATCGATGCCGAAATGTACGGCATGATACCAAGCGCGAAGATACTCATACGCTCAAGGGCACCACCAGAGAACATGTTGAACAGGCTGAGAATGGTTCCCTCATTCTGTCGAAACAGGTCTGCGAGTCGATCAGGGTTGATTCCAGGAACTGGAATATGTGCACCGATACGATAGACAATAATCGCCATGAAGAGGAAACGTAAGCGTGCCCATAATTCGGACAAACCACCACCACCCATCGCAGAGAGAGAACCTTGCTTAGCCATTTATTCCTCGATCTTTCCGCCAGCTGCTTCGATAGCACTGCGAGCACCTTTGGTGACCCCAATGCCCTGCAACGTAACTGCGCGAGTAACATCACCAGACAGCATGACTTTAACGCGTTTTACGTGCAAACCAATGATATTGGCATCTTTAAGAGACTGCACTGATACCACATCACCATCAACTTTAGCCAGTTCAGAAGTGCGAACTTCTGCACGATCCATCGCTTTTAATGAAGTGAAACCAAATTTAGGCAGACGCTTGTACAATGGTTGTTGGCCACCCTCAAACCCTGGGGCAACTTTACCGCCAGAACGTGAAGACAAACCTTTATGACCACGGCCTGCAGTCTTACCTAAGCCACTACCAATACCACGGCCAACTCGAAGCTTGCTGCGTCGGGCGCCTGGTGCAGAACACAAATCGTTCAATTGCATGGATCAGCCCTCCACTCGAAGCAAATAATAAGCTGTATTGATCATGCCGCGGTTTTCTGGAGTATCCAGAACCTCAACAGTGTGACCAATGCGACGTAGGCCTAAGCCACGAACGCAAGCCTTATGATTAGCCAAACGGCCAATGGTGCTCTTAACTAGAGTCACTTTAACGGTTGCTTGAGACATGGTTAAAGAATCTCCTCGACACTTTTGCCACGCTTAGCAGCAACTGAATCAGGCGACTGCATGGTTTTCAAACCTTTAAACGTTGCGTATACAACGTTAACTGGGTTAGTAGAACCATAGCACTTAGCTAATACGTCCTGAACACCTGCAACCTCTAAAACAGCGCGCATTGCACCACCGGCGATTACACCTGTACCTTCTGAAGCAGGCTGCATGAAGATGCGCGAAGCACCGTGCACAGCTTTAATTGGGTACTGTAAAGTAACACCATTTAAATCAACCTGAATCATATTGCGGCGCGCGGCTTCCATAGCTTTTTGAATTGCTGCTGGGACTTCGCGTGATTTACCGCGACCGAAACCAACACGTCCTTTACCATCACCAACAACGCTCAGCGCTGTAAAAGTGAAGATACGGCCGCCTTTAACGGTCTTTGCTACGCGATTGACTTGCACCAATTTCTCGATGTAGCCCTCATCGCGGCTGTCATCGCGGTTATCGCGTTTTTGCTCGTGATTTGCCATAACTTAAAACTCCAGCCCGCCTTCACGAGCAGCATCAGCCAGTGCTTTCACACGACCATGGTACTTGAAGCCAGAACGGTCAAAAGCCACTTTGGCAACCCCAGCGGCTTTCGCTCGCTCGGCGACCAGCTGGCCTACTTTTTTGGCTGCTTCGATGTTGCCAGTGGCTCCACCGCGCAGCTGCGAATCCAAAGTAGAAGCCGAAACTAATACTTGGCTGCCGTCGGCCGAAATGACCTGGGCATAAATATGCTGCGAAGAGCGAAACACGCAAAGACGAGTCACTTGTAACTCGCTCATTTTCAGACGTGCTTTGCGAGAGCGACGCAGTCTTGAAACTTTCTTGTCGTTCATTTGCTAGCCCTACTTCTTCTTAGCTTCTTTGCGGCGCACGACTTCTTCAGCGTAACGCACACCTTTGCCTTTGTATGGTTCTGGACGGCGATACTGACGAATTTCAGCAGCAACCTGACCTAGAACTTGCTTGTCGATACCACGAATAATGATATCAGTAGCGCTTGGCGTTTCAGCCGTAACGCCTGCAGGCAATTCATAATCAATAGGATGAGAGAAACCAAGAGACAAAGATAAAATCGATCCTTTGGCTTGAGCACGATAGCCCACACCAACAAGTTGCAATTTACGCTCAAAACCTTGGCTAACACCAGTCACCATATTATTTACTAAAGCACGGGTAGTACCGGCCATAGCGCGTGACTGTTGATCTCCATTACGTGCTGCGAAACGTAATTCGCCGCCTTCTTGAGTCACCTCAACAGAAGCGTGCACAGTCATACTTAGGGCACCTTTAGCACCCTTCACCGAAAGCTCTTGGCCAGCAAATTTCAATTCAACACCAGCCGGTAGCGTGACGGGATTTTTAGCAATGCGAGACATGCTTATCCCCCTTAGAATACGCTACAAAGAACTTCGCCACCGATTCCGGCAGCACGGGCAGCACGATCAGTCATCACACCTTTATTGGTGGAAACGATCGCAATACCTAAACCTGCACGAATCTTTGGCAGTTCGCTAACCGCTTTGTACTGGCGTAAACCAGGACGGCTAACACGCTTGATTTCTTCGATGACCGGACGGCCTTCAAAGTACTTTAATTCGATGGATAACAATGGCTTGGCGTCACTGCTGATCTGATAGTCTGTGATATAGCCTTCGTTCTTAAGAACGTTAGCAACAGCTTGCTTCAAAGTTGATGAAGGCATGCTCACAACAGACTTTTCAGCCATCTGGGCATTACGGATTCGAGTCAGCATATCTGACAACGGGTCCTGCATACTCATGGGCTTGTAGCTCCTGATACAGAAATTAAAAGGCCTTATTGGCCGCTATCGCAAAACAATTAGAAATGTAAAGACTCTGCGAGCCGGACATTCTAATTGATAAAGCGCAAACGAATCAAGCCCCATGAGGGGCTTGATCGTATATTTTCAACTCACAATAAAATTATGAGTCAAATACATTACCAGCTGGACTTAACCAAACCTGGTACATCGCCACGCATTGCTGCTTCACGCAATTTAATACGGCTTAAGCCGAACTTGCGATAAACACCATGTGGACGACCTGTAATACGGCAGCGGTTACGCTGACGTGCAGGACAGGCGTCACGTGGTTGCTTTTGCAATGCAACCTGAGGTTCCCAGCGCGCTTCGTCGCTAGACTCTGGGTTGGCAATGATAGCTTTAAGCGCAGCACGCTTTGCAGCGTACTTTGCTACCGTTAGCGTACGTTTCAGCTCACGGTTGATCATGCTTTTCTTAGCCATGTGCTAACCCTCAGTTACGGAAAGGGAATTTGAAAGCACGCAATAAAGCACGGCCTTCTTCATCGTTACGTGCAGTAGTGGTCAAAGTAATGTCCAAACCGCGCAGCGTATCGATTTTATCGTAATCAATTTCTGGGAAAATGATTTGCTCTTTAACACCCATGCTGTAGTTACCACGTCCGTCGAAAGACTTGGCATTCAGACCGCGGAAGTCGCGGACCCGAGGCAGGGAGATCGAAAGCAAACGATCCAAGAATTCATACATAATATCGTTACGCAGTGTAACTTTAACCCCAATCGGCCAATCTTCACGGATTTTAAAACCCGCGATTGATTTACGCGCATAGGTCACCACAGGCTTTTGGCCAGTGATTTTTTCCAGGTCTGCAACAGCATGCTCGATAACTTTCTTATCGGTTACGGCTTCGCCCAAACCCATGTTGAGTGTAATCTTAGTTACACGCGGAACTTCCATAACGTTCGCCAGCTGAAGCTCTTCCTTCAGCTTTTGCGTCAGTTCGTTCCGATATATATCTTTCAGTCGTGCCATGGTGATCTACCTAGCAGCCTCAAGCTTCAACTGGTTTATTAGTTGACTTGAAGACACGAATTTTCTTGCCATCTTCAATTTTAAAACCAACGCGATCTGCTTTATTGGTTTCAGCATTAAAAATAGCCACGTTAGAAGCATTTAACGGCGCTTCTTTCTCAACGATACCGCCCTGAACTCCGGACATCGGATTAGGCTTGGTATGGCGCTTTACCATATTGATACCGGTTACAACCAGACGGTTGTCGGCCAATACTTTCTGCACCTTACCACGCTTGCCTTTATCCTTGCCGGCGATGACGATGATCTCGTCGTTACGACGAATCTTTTGCATGACGGCTACTCCTTAAAGTACTTCAGGTGCAAGTGAGACGATCTTCATAAACTTATCGTTACGAAGTTCGCGGGTCACTGGACCAAAAATACGAGTTCCGATCGGCTCTTGCTTGTTGTTCAAAAGAACAGCCGCATTGCCATCGAAGCGAATGATTGAACCGTCTGGACGACGTACACCAAAACGTGTACGTACGACCACTGCGGTCATTACTTGGCCTTTTTTAACTTTGCCGCGCGGAATCGCTTCCTTAACTGTGACTTTAATAATGTCACCGATACCGGCATAGCGGCGGTGTGAACCGCCAAGGACCTTGATGCACATTACTCGACGAGCACCGCTGTTATCAGCAACATCGAGCATAGATTGAGTCTGAATCATATAATTTCTCCGACCCTAGGCCCTTAGACCACTTCCACACGCTCAACGACTTCAACCAGCGCCCAAGACTTAGTCTTAGCTAGCGGACGGGTTTCACTAATAGTGACCTTGTCGCCAGTACGGCATTGATTGGTTTCGTCATGCGCATGCAGTTTAGTCGAACGCTTAACATATTTACCGTAAATCGGGTGCTTAACGCGACGCTCGATTAAAACGGTGATTGTCTTGTCCATTTTATCGCTAACTACGATACCAGTTAACGTACGGACGGTTTTCTGAGCTTCAGCCATGATTAATTACCTGCCTTCTGCTGCTTAAGCACAGTCTTAACGCGCGCAATATCACGCTTCACTTGCGACAGCAGGTGAGACTGCGTCAATTGGCCAGTTGCTTTTTGCATACGCAAATTAAACTGATCACGAAGCAGATCAAGCAATTGCTCGTTCAGCTGCTCTACTGATTTTTCACGAAGTTCGGTAGCTTTCATTACATCACCGTCCGCTTAACAAAGGATGTTGCAATCGGTAATTTTGCTGCTGCCAAGGCAAATGCCTCGCGCGCTAACTCTTCCGAAACACCCTCAATTTCGTACAGAACCTTACCTGGTTGAATCAGGCAAACCCAGTACTCAACAGAACCTTTACCTTTACCCATACGAACTTCGAGTGGCTTTTTGGTAATTGGCTTGTCTGGGAACACACGAATCCAGATTTTACCACCACGCTTTACGTGGCGGGTCAACGCGCGACGCGCTGACTCAATCTGACGTGCGGTGAGTCGACCACGGCCAACAGCTTTTAAGCCGTATTCGCCGAAGCTGACTTTACTACCGCGCTGAGCCAAGCCACGGTTGTGGCCTGTCATCATTTTGCGGAACTTCGTACGCTTTGGTTGTAACATTCTGCGTACTCCTTAACGTGCAGCTTTTCTACGAGGCGCTGGTGCCGTTGGTTTTAGCTCTTCATGCTGGCCACCGATGACCTCGCCTTTGAAGATCCAAACCTTGACGCCAATCACACCGTAAGTGGTGTGTGCTTCGTAGGTGGCATAATCGATATCAGCGCGCAGTGTGTGCAATGGCACACGACCTTCACGATACCATTCAGAACGTGCGATTTCAGCACCGCCTAGACGACCGCCAACTTGGATTTTGATGCCCTTGGCACCAAGACGCATAGCATTCTGTACCGCACGCTTCATAGCGCGACGGAACATCACACGACGCTCCAGCTGCTGAGCAACGCTCTGTGCTACCAACAAACCGTCAAGTTCCGGCTTGCGGATCTCTTCGATATTGATGTGCACAGGCACACCCATCTTTTTGGTCAGGTCCTGACGTAATTTCTCAACATCCTCACCTTTCTTCCCAATAACAATACCAGGACGAGCGGTGTGAATGGTGATACGTGCTGTTTGAGCCGGACGAGCAATGTCGATACGGCTAACGGACGCGTTTTTTAATTTGTCTAAAAGATACGCACGCACTTCTAAGTCAGCATTCAGATAATTCGCATAGTTCTTGCGATCTGCATACCAAACAGACGTGTGTTCTTTGACGATTCCCAGGCGTATGCCAATGGGATGTACTTTCTGACCCATCTGAAAACTCCGTTACTTGTCGGCAACCTTGACAGTGATATGGCAAGACCGCTTGACGATGCGATCAGCTCGGCCTTTGGCACGAGGCATGATGCGCTTTAGCGAACGACCTTCGTTAACAAAGACAGTTGAGACTGTTAGATCATCAACATCTGCGCCTTCATTATGTTCAGCGTTAGCAATCGCAGACTCCAACACTTTCTTAATAATTTCTGCAGCTTTTTTGCTACTGAAAGTTAAAAGATTTAGCGCTTCACCCACTTTCTTCCCGCGAATTTGGTCAGCGACCAAGCGAGCTTTCTGGGCAGAAATGCGAGCGCCCAACAGCTTAGCGGCAACTTCCATCATTAATACCCCTTAACGCTTGGCTTTCTTGTCTGCTACGTGACCACGATAGGTACGAGTAGCAGAAAATTCGCCTAGTTTATGGCCGACCATATCTTCGCTCACTAGAACTGGGACATGCTGACGACCGTTATGTACAGCAATGGTTAAACCAACCATTTGCGGAAGAATCATTGAACGACGCGACCAAGTTTTCACTGGTTTGCGATCGTTCTTTTCCACCGCTACTTCAATCTTCTTCAGTAGGTGAAGATCGATGAAAGGACCTTTTTTAAGAGAACGTGA
>JAAXZZ010000117.1 GCA_012719655.1 Gammaproteobacteria bacterium
ACCAATTTCAGTTTCGGTTTTTTTCAGTGCCTGTTCGGCGTTGGATTTTTCTTGTTGAATTTTACTTAATTGTTTTTTTAATTCGGCAATATCTTTGGCGGCTTGGGCAATTTCTTGCTTGGTTTGCGCGCGTTGATCAGCCGCCACGGCAATAGAGAATGTGCAGCTGAGTAAAGTAAACAAAACAATGCGAAACATGGCGAGACTAACCTGAACAATACAGAGAATGGATTATGCCTAAAAATCGCCTAGCAAACAGCATGCTGAGCTAGGCGATTGCACAATTGTGTAGTCTTTAGCGCTTTGCCCGCATTATTGAGCAACGCTAGTTGAATTTAACGATACTGCGTCCCGTCATTTCTTCTGGGATTGGTAAGCCCATTAACGTCAGCATGGTTGGGGCAACGTCTGCCAGTACACCGTCGTTACGCATGCTGGCAGGGCGTTTGCCAACATAAATAAAAGGCACTGGCTCACAAGTGTGTGCGGTATGCGCCTGACCTGTGCTTTCATCTTCCATTTGCTCAACGTTACCATGGTCAGCGGTAATCAGCGCTTCACCGCCGACTTTATCAAGCGCACTAACGATGCGGCCAAGACAGGCATCCAGACATTCAACCGCTTGCACCGCTGCTGAGAACACGCCGGTTTGCCCCACCATATCGCCGTTGGCGTAGTTGACCACGATCACATCGTATTGTTGCTTTTCAATCGCTTCGACAATGCGGTCGGTGACTTCGGGTGCGCTCATTTGCGGTTGTAAGTCGTAGGTGGCAACGTTTGGCGATGGAATTAAAATACGCTCTTCACCTTCGAATGGCTGCTCGCGACCACCGGAGAAAAAGAAAGTCACGTGTGCGTATTTTTCTGTTTCAGCAATGCGCAGTTGCGTCTTGCCTTGGTTAGCCAGATATTCGCCGAGTACATTGACCAGTGCACTTGGCGCAAAGGCACTGGGCGCAGGTAAATCAGCAGCGTATTGGGTGAGCATCACGAACTGACTCAGCTGCGGTAAACGCTGGCGCTGAAAGCCTACGAATTCTTTATCCAAGAAGGCATGGCTGAGTTCGCGAGCGCGGTCGGCGCGAAAGTTCATAAAAATCACGCTGTCGCCATCTTCCATGCGCACTGGCTCACCAATAGTAGTGGCTTTAACAAACTCATCGGACTCCTCGCGTGCATAGGAATCGGCTAATGCAGCACTGGCGCTGTCAGCTTGATAAATACCTTTACCATCGACCAACAGCTGCCAGGCTTGCTCGATACGATCCCAGCGATTATCGCGGTCCATTGCGTAGTAGCGGCCAATCAGACTGACAATGCGGCCTTTACCCAGCTTCGCGCAAGCCGCTTCAACGGCTTCGATTGAAGGTTGCGCGCTACGTGGTGGGGTATCACGACCATCTAAAAAAGCATGCAGATAAATCTTGTATGCACCGCGTTGTGCGGCTAACTCAAGCATCGCAATTAAATGATCTTGATGACTGTGCACGCCACCTTCAGAGAGTAAACCTAAAATATGTACAGCTTTGTTCTGCGCTACGGCTTGATCAACCGCACGGGTCAGCGCTGGATTGCTGAAAAAATCCCCATCTTGAATGGCTTTGGTAATGCGCGTGAAGTCTTGATACACCACGCGGCCTGCACCAAGGTTCATATGGCCGACTTCAGAGTTGCCCATTTGTCCGTCAGGTAAGCCAACATCCATGCCGCTGCCAGAGATCAGGCAGTGTGGATATTGTTCACGCAACTGGTCATAGACCGGCGTATTGGCACTGTAAATGGCGTTGTAGTCAGGGCAGTCGCTATGACCAAAACCGTCGAGAATCACTAAAACTAGAGGTTTAGGCGTGGCATGCATAAGAATAAACTCACAGGTGGATAACAGAATATGCGCTAAGTTTAGCTGGATGTGTTGCCCACGTCATTGTTAGTGGTTCAGAGAATGCATTGGTCTGTGTATACTTTGCAGATTCTAACGCTTTGAGTGCTGATTATGTTTGCTGATACCCTTGCTAAGTTTCTTGAGTTTATTACTGTGCACTATGTGCTCAGCGGAACATTTATCCTTTTGCTGGTGTTGCTGATCATCCAGCAATCGCGCAATGCTGGGCGTAATATCAGCACCCGTGAGTTGACGGCTATGGTCAATCGCGATGAGGCATTTATTTTAGATATTCGCCCGAAAAAAGAGTTCAGCACAGGGCATATTGCTGGCTCGGTCAATATCAGTAACGATCAGCTGAAAGATAAAATGGTTGAGTTAGACAAGCATAAAGATAAAACCATCATTGTGGTGTGTGCATCGGGTCTTAATGCCGGTGCTGCTTGTGCTGAATTGAAAAAAGCTGGTTTTACTGCCGCACGTTTATCTGGCGGCATTACCGGCTGGCGCAGTGAAAATCTTCCAGTGGTGAAATAACATGGCTAAAGTAATTATCTACTCCAGTGACTGGTGTCCGTATTGCACTCGCGCTAAACAACTTTTGCACAGTAAAGATGTAGCGTTTGAAGAAATTAAAGTCGACGGTAAAGCGGCTTTGCGTGCACAGATGGCAGAAAAAGCCAAGCGCACCTCAGTGCCGCAGATCTGGATTGGCGAGTTGCATGTCGGCGGGTGCGATGAGCTGTTTGCCCTAGAGCGCGCTGGTAAACTTGATCAACTGTTAGCAGGCTAGAAAAGTAGGTAGCCTTGCTGTACAACAGATACAGTGCATTATTGAATGTCTTAACTATTATTTAGAAGGATAACAACAGCATGACCGAACAAAACAATGTCGCGGCTCAGGAAGAGCAAACATCACAATTTTCTTTGCAGCGCATTTATGTCAAAGACTTATCGTTTGAAGCACCAAAAAGCCCAGAGATTTTCCGTGAAGACTGGAGCCCTGCGGTTGAGTTAGACCTCAATACACGTCAGCGTGCATTAGAAGGTGATTTTTTTGAAGTTGTGCTGACCATAACTGTAACCGTTAAAACCGGCGAAGAAGTGGCGTTTATTGCCGAAGTGCAACAAGCTGGTATTTTCTTAATTCAAGGCTTGGATGCCGCATCACAAAATCATGCTTTGGGTGCGTTCTGTCCAAGTATTTTGTTTCCTTATGCGCGTGAAACATTAGACAGCTTAGTGGTACGTGGCTCGTTCCCAGCCTTAATGTTAGCGCCGGTTAACTTTGATGCCTTATACGCGCAAGAATTACAACGCATGCAAGCTGGTGCTCCAGCTCAAGCGTAGTTTTTAGCCCTACAATCGCTGCTTGAGTACTGAGCTCAATGGCTTGATACTCAAAAGCGTACGTTAGCAGGATCAAGAGAGGCATCAATGAGTAAAGTGAATGTATTAATTGTTGATGATGCCTCTTTTATCCGTGATTTGATGAAAAAAGGTTTGCGCAGTCAGTTTCCAGGTATTCAACTGGAAGAAGCAGTAAATGGGCGTAAAGCACAGCAAATTATTGCTGCACAGAGCTTTGATTTAATTCTGTGCGATTGGGAAATGCCAGAGATGAGCGGCTTAGAGTTGCTCTCCTGGTTTCGCCAGCAAGCTGAATATAAAACAGTGCCGTTTATTATGGTCACCAGCCGTGGTGATAAAGACAATGTGGTGCAAGCCATTCAGGCTGGCGTCAGCGATTATATTGGTAAGCCGTTTACTCAAGAACAACTGATTACCAAGGTCACCAAGGCGTTAAGTCGTAGTGGTCGTTTACAGGCCTTACAGTGCTCTGCGCCAGTGCGCAGCTTAAGTACCGGTATCAGCCATGACTCCTCATCGGTACTGACGGCAGAGAAAATTGTTGCACCACCAGCGGCAGCCATCACGCCTACTGCTAGGAGCACTGCTCCACTGGCAGCTGCCGCGCCTGTGAAACAGCCAACTGCTCCCTTAAGTGGTCAAGGCCAAGCGCGCTTGCGTTTGTCCAATGGTGAGTTTGCTTGTGTGATTAAAGCTTTGAGCTTAAAAGATGTGCTCTTAGTGATTAAGCGTGGTGAAGCTTTGCCGCAAGTACTCGATAATGCAGTGCTGGATTTAGAACAAGGCTATGAGGCTGAGGTGGCACGACTCAATGCTTATGTGCACAGTGTGAGCGCGCTTGAAGCACGTCCAGATAGTGAGTGGTTGCAAATCATGTGTCGTTTTGTCGACAGTGATCCAAAAAAACTTGATTATCTATCGCGTTTAATTGCTAGAGGCACTGCGCAGCGACATTTTACTCCGAGCGCATAAATACATTGAGTTAGAATGCATCATTTGTAGTGCTTCAGGCAAAGCCAGTCACAGACTTGCGTAATAGTATTAGAGTATTTTTTTTTGTGCTGCTAGATTTGATCTCAGATTGAGTGCTGGGCAAAAACATGTATAAAAAATTCCTAATCATCTCTTTAATCGCTCTGTTTGCTGGGCAAAGTTATGCTTTTACCGTCTATAAATACACCGACGAAAATGGTGTCGTAACCTATACCGACAAAGCCAAAGCGGGTGCTCAGGTTTTTGTTTTTAGTGATCGTATGGTTGAGCGTATCGACAATGAGGTCAAGCTTGAGACACGTAAGCATGCGGCCGGTGAAACTTTGTTAGTGCGCAATGATTTGTATGCACCCGTTGAAGTTGAATTAACTCTAGAACAACAAAGTAATCTTGCCGGTGAAAGCAAAAAGCCGATTCGTTGGGTGTTACCGCCGCGCAGTAAAATTCGCTTACTGACTTTGGCGCCTAAAGATGCTTCGAAACCCATGCAGTACAAGCCCAAACTGCGGTATGCCTTAGGTGATCCGCGTTTGCTGCCAACCACCAGTGAATACCCATTACCTTGGCGTGGCGGCCCCTTTCGTTTAACTCAAGGGGCTAATGGTAAATACAGTCACTTCACTCCCAAAGGCCGCTATGCATTAGATATTGCTATGCCAGAAGGCACGCCCATTGTCGCTGCTCGCTCTGGGGTGATTGTAAAAACTGAAAATCAGCAAAGTGGTCGTGGGGAAAATCCGGCAGGTAATTTTGTCCGTATTCTGCATGATGACGGCACTATGGGTGTGTACTTACACTTGCAGAAAGGCTCAGTCGGGGTAAAAGAGGGGCAGCGTGTCGAAGTGGGTAGCTACCTAGCGCGATCAGGTAATACTGGAAATAGTACCGGCCCACACTTGCACTTTGTTGTACAGCGTAATGTTGGTCTTGCTGTGGAGTCGATTCCTTTTAACTTTAATCAGCCGGTTGACAGCTTGCCTAACTTTGCCGTGGGTGGCGAATACGCGCGCGTTTAATCCTTTCACAATTCATCTGCTGACTGCACGGCTCAAGGCATTGTCTTGTAGCTGTGCAGGTGCTTCTTCAGGCGATCAAGCGCCGAAAGCATAATGGGCAATTAAGCCTAGAAAGATGCAAAAGCCTGCCCAGTGATTATGCAAAAACGCCCGCAGTGAAGATTGCGCATCACGTTGGCGAGTGTGGACAAACTCCCAAATAAACCAGCCGGCAGCTGCGGCTAAGCCCAGCTGGAAATAACCGCCAAGCTCAAACTTAGCGGCGGCCAGTAACAGGCACAATAGCGCGCTGCCTTGCAAGGTTAAGATAATAAAGCGGTCGGCATCGCCAAATAGCACTGCAGTTGATTTGACTCCAATTTTTAAATCATCTTCGCGGTCACTCATTGCGTAGTACGTATCGTAGGCAATGGTCCACAGCAGATTGGCGATATAAATCAGCCACGCTTCAGGCGGTACGCTACCGGTTTGCGCGCTAAAGGCTAAAAGAATACTGCACGAGTAGGCGGCGCCGAGGGCAACTTGCGGATAATAGGTGTAACGCTTGGTAAACGGATACAGCGCGGCTAAACCGACAGCTAAGCAGGCCCAATAGACGGTTTGGCGATTGGTCAATAGCACCAAGGCAAAGCTGACAGCAATCAGTATGGCAAAGGTGATGAGCGCTTCTTTGGCAGTAACACGACCACTGACAATCGGGCGCTCTTGAGTGCGAGCAACATCACCATCAATGCCGCGGTCAGCAAAGTCATTTATCGCACAGCCGGCTGAGCGCATCAGAATGCCCCCGATGACAAAAATTACAACATTTTTAATGCTGGGCGAGCCTTCTCCAGCAATCCATAACGCCCATAAAGTTGGCCACATGAGTAGATAGATGCCGATTGGGCGATCAAGGCGCAGCAGTTGTATAAAATCCCATGCTCTAGGGTGAAAACGATTGAAAGATTTAAGCAACTGACTAAGCATGTTGAACTCCGTAAATAGGGTAGTAGACAAGCTGGAGCGTGCTGTGTGGGTATTAACCCAGTAGCGTCGGGTTGGTATCCTGCCAAAATTTAGGTAAAAAAACTTCGGCGACCAGCACACCGAGCGAATCTTTTTTAAAACATGAACGGCGCGCCCAAACCAGCTGTTGACCGGCACTCTGTTGTTGCGCGATGACAGGTAATTGCCTAACCGAGAGCTGACAGATTTGCAGTGGCCCACGACTAAAGGCTTGTTCATTAAACAATAACTGTCCAAGTGAACGGCTACCAAGCTGACTAAGATCAAAATTGGCCTGCTGCAGTTCGGCTTGGCCAGCAACGCTGCGGGCAAACACCCAAGGTTGTGAACCATCACACAGAAACACTTCACGAACCCAGCCGATGCTGTGCGGGGCAAGATTGAGCGCCGCGCACTCATCTAAACTTAGGTTTTGCCAGCCTTCATTCAGTGGTTGTACGACAAAACCGACTTGGCATAACGCACTCAGACGCTGAGTGAGTGAGTTTTGATCAAATAACCAGGCATTGAGTTCTGGGGATGGGGTTGACGTTGAGTGCCAGACCGAGGCAGGCGGGCAGAAGTTGGTGGTAGACACAGCGCTACTTAATCTAACTGAAAGTGATACAGCAGTTTAGCATGCCTTAAAGGATGATTTTACTGTTGCAATGGGCAATGCTGATCCGCTGATATTAGGTTATTTAAATAAAAGTAGGGGCATACAACTCGACTATGGGTAAAAATATTAGCAAAAGCAGTTCTGATGCTGGCCTCTTGCCCAATGGCATGCGATCCTTTGCCAGCCTATTTTAGGTAGACGTTAGTATAATGCCTGACGGTTCTACAGCTAGACGCACTTAACAACAATAAAATGAGGTCTCTCATGCGTAAACCAGAATTGATTGCAGCAATTGCCGACAAAGCAAATATCAGTAAAGAGCAAGCCGGGCATGTGCTCAATGCTATTTTACAAGAAGTAACCACGGCGTTAAGCAATAATGACACTGTCACTCTAGTAGGGTTTGGTTCTTTTGCTCAGCGTCACCGTGGCGCACGTACCGGTAAGAACCCGCAAACGGGCGAGATGTTAACCATTAAAGCCAGTAATACCGTAGCTTTTAAGCCTGGCAAACAGCTTAAAGACGCGGTGAGTGTATAAGACCAACCCTTTGCACTGATGCGCGATAGACTGCTCGTCGCGCATTGTTTGGTGAAAAAATAAGAAAAGAGGACATATCGCTACTAAATGCCCGTTTTATGCTGTTTATAAATAAATTTTTCTAAATTATTACTTGGATCTGTTGAATGAAATTTCGTTTTTTACTTTGGATGCTGGGCCGCATGATGAGCAAAGCCAGCAAAAACAACCCTGCTTTCCAAAAACAACTGGATGGTAAAGAGTTAACTTTTATGCTGCATACTCTTGATGGCAAAGTGGCACGTCATTTTGTCGTTGCCAATAATCGCTTAGAAAGTCGTTCAGGTGCAGCGCAAAACCCAGATTTTTCAATTGGCTTTAAAGATTCAGCGTTTGGTTTCGCCACCATGAATGCGAAAAACAAGCAATTAGCGTTTATGCAAGGCATCCAAGATAAAACCATTCAAATCCAAGGCAACACCATGTTGGTTATGTGGTTCCAAGGACTGATGAAATATTTAATGCCTAGAAAAGCCAAGCCCAAAGTAGAGTAACTGTAAACGCTTGGCGCGCTTAAACTCGGCGCGCCACAGCAGTTTCATTGTTGTTCGCTAAAACGATACTGTAGAGCCTCCGCTAAATGTCCACGGCAGATTGTTGGTGCTGCTTCTAGATCAGCTAAGGTACGCGCCACTTTTAAAATACGATGGGTGGCACGTAGCGATAAGTTCAAGCGCTCACTGGCTTGCTCAAGCCAAATCCGATCTTCTTCTCCTAGTGTGCAATGCTCTCTTAAGGCATTTAAGTCCAATTGTGCATTGTTGCAACCTTGTCTATTGAGTTGCCGCTGACGTGCTGCGCACACTTGCTCAACTGCCTGCGCTGAACTTAATCCCGGTTCTTTAGGCTGACGCAGTGAGGTGGTTTCACGCGCCACAGGAATATGTAGATCAATACGATCGAGTAAAGGCCCGGACAGTTTTTGTCGATAACGTTGTACTTGCTCATGAGTGCAGCGACAACGGCCACTGGGGTTGGAGAAATAACCACAAGGACAAGGATTCATCGCTGCGACCAATTGAAAACGTGCCGGAAAGCGTACCTTACTGTGTGCGCGCGCAATCACAATGTAGCCCGACTCCATTGGTTCACGCAGCACCTCAAGGACTTTACGGTCGAATTCAGGTAATTCATCTAAAAATAAAATACCTTGGTGAGCGAGACTGATCTCGCCGGGCTGTGGGCGGCTGCCACCGCCAACCAACGCTGGGCCTGAGGCACTATGATGCGGTTGGCGAAACGGTCGCTGTGGCCAGCCACGCAAGGGCTCAAGGTTGACGACTGACTGTACCGCTGCCACTTCCAGCGCTTCTTTTTCGCTCAGAGGTGGCAAGAGGCCGGGTAATCGACTGGCTAAGAGCGTTTTTCCAGTGCCAGGCGGTCCGCTGAGTAATAAATTATGCATACCTGCGGCGGCAACCACCAAAGCGCGCTTAGCGGCTTGCTGGCCTTGTACTTCAAGTAGGTCTGGATAACTGGGAGCTTGTGCCAGCAAGCCTTGCGACACATAAGGCTTTAGCGTGCTGTGCTGGTTAAAATGACCAACCAGTTCGAGTAGATGATCAATGGCATAAACTTTTAAGCCTGTGGCTAAACAGGCTTCTTCAGCGTTGGCTAAAGCCACAACCAGCGCGCGCCCTGCATCGCGAGCAGCGAGGGCGGCAGGCAGTACACCGCGCACGGGGCGCACATGTCCTGACAGTGCCAGTTCGCCTAAGCATTCAAAGCCGTCGAGGCAGCCGCCAGGTAGTTGTGCGCTGGCGGCCAGCAGGCCTAGAGCGATGGCCAAATCAAAACGACCACCTTCTTTGGGTAGATCAGCAGGGGCGAGGTTAAGAGTGATACGTTTGCGTGGAAACTCGAGCGCGCTGTTAAGAAGCGCACTGCGCACGCGGTCTTTACTTTCGCGCACGGCAGTTTCTGGTAGACCCACAATGGTCAGTGATGGCAAGCCATTGGTTAAATGGATTTCCACACTGACAGCAGGTGCTTCAACACCAATTTGCGCACGGCTATGCATAATAGCAAGAGACATAGATCCTCCTTGATCTTATCTGTAGAGCAGTTTTATCAGGCCAGTTGTAGGCCGTCTAGCTTGGTTTTATTCAGGTGTAGCGCATTGCAATTGCTCTTCTAATTGAGCAACTTTGCTCTCAAGTGCTTCTAAACGTGCACGCGTACGTGCCAGTACAACCATTTGGCTGTCAAACTCTTCACGGCTCACCAGATCAAGCTTGCTAAAGGCGCTTTGTATCAATGCTTTGAACTGCGCTTCTACTTCGGTACGGGGCAATGGGTTCTCACTGCCAAGCAAATGTGTTACATGGCTGCTGATGCTGTCAAATAAGGCTTTAGGCGGCAACATAGGAAAATTCCTTAATCATGATGAATGCAGTTTAGCACGTCAGCACAATTGTGAATCTGTTTGAGTCAATGTAGCTGTATTGACTGACGGTACATTTAGACTTTGTGTTGGTTGCGCTGCCAATGGATAAAAAAAAGCGTATTGTATTTGTATGCTTGCTAAAATATCGTCTGTGATTGTTGTATCGATCTATGTATGTCATAGGGTACAGAGCGTTAAGGCATAGAAAATAGCTGTAAGTATGTTCAAAATTGACTTGATTGATGAGTCATCTAATCCCGGAGAGACTGTATGAAATTAGTTACCGCTGTCATCAAACCGTTCAAGCTGGACGATGTTCGTGAAGCATTGTCAGAAATTGGTGTACAAGGTATTACAGTGACTGAAGTTAAAGGCTTTGGCCGGCAGAAAGGCCATACCGAACTGTACCGTGGCGCAGAGTATGTCGTGGATTTTTTACCCAAAGTTAAAATTGAAGTGGCCATTGCTGCTGCGCAATTGGATCGTGTGATCGAAGCGATCAGTAAAGCGGCCAATACTGGAAAAATTGGCGATGGTAAAATTTTCGTGGTTAGCCTAGAGCAAGCTGTACGTATTCGTACTGGAGAGACTGGTTCCGACGCTATTTAACCAGCGTTTTACTCTGGCTGTGCTGACGTTTGTGGCAATTACAGCTGTGCATTAATAC
>JAAXZZ010000118.1 GCA_012719655.1 Gammaproteobacteria bacterium
ATTTATCTCTAAAGAATATTTAAAGAAGTACTGAAGAATTATGTTATTGCGAGGAGGGGCGCGACGCGGCAATCGCTACGCTTGCTATGATATTTTTTGATTGATTCAGCATCTCCTTAAGTTAGATTGTTTAACCTTCCTTGAAGTGTTTTTTAAGGGGTTTTAGCGCCAGGGCTAAAGCGATCGTTTCGATTGCATTGCCTGCTTTTAGGTTCTTTCGCGCTGCAACATTAATTTACGATACTCCCCCGGTGTTTTCTTGGCCCAGCGTTTAAAGGCACGCTGAAAGGCTTCCGGTGATGAGAAACCCAGTAGCCAAGTGATTTCACTAAAAGTTAAGTCTGTGTCGCGAATATAACTGCTGGCTAAATCAAAGCGGGTTTGGTTAACCAGTTGACGAAACTGGGTTCCTTGCGCAGCGAGTTTGCGGCGCAGTGTCCAAGTGGGGATATGCAGTTTTTGCGCAATGTGCTCAATGCTTGGCTCGCCATTTTTTAATGAGGGTGCAATCAGCTGGCTGACTTGCTCGACTAAACTATAGCTACGCGTTTTTATTGCCAGCTGTTCTTCGCAGATGTGCAATAAAGCATGCCAAGTGCTGGGGCAATACTGAGGGTTGAGTCGTGCTAGAGTTTTTTGACTTAGGCGTATGCGATTGTGTTCAGCGCTAAATTCAATTGGGCAACTCAATATTTTACTAAAAGCATCGGCATAGCTGGGT
Organism: Gammaproteobacteria bacterium; assembly: GCA_012719655.1. GTDB lineage: Bacteria > Pseudomonadota > Gammaproteobacteria > Pseudomonadales > Pseudomonadaceae > Denitrificimonas. The sequence continues at coordinate 722 of JAAXZZ010000118.1, forward strand.
TCTGGGAACTCAATTTGCAGTAGCTCAATCTCGATTTTTTCTTGGCAAACCTGTTCTAAGTGGCTGATCGGGCCTTGCAATACCGATTCTACGACAAAGCAGTTATAGGCATTGTAGGGTGCAATTGAGTAAAAACTGAACCAAGCGCCTTGATTGTCTTCAATGAATTGACTGGCACCACGATAGTTTTGTGCGTAGAGAGGCTCAAGACGACTGATGCAGCGAGCCGCCGCACGCACTGAGGGTGCTTGTGCGGCAGTGACCCCGGCTAAGCCGAGCTGATTGAGTAAGCTGTGCTGGCCAATGAGCAAGCCTAAGGCAGGATTATGGGTCAGCTGAATTGCCGCGTGACCAAGACGCATATAGCGTGCAATCGACAAGCGTGCTTGCGGTTGCGCGAGGCGCTCAGGGCTCAGATCAAATCGTTCCAGCAACGTGTTAGCGTCATGCCCATGCTGTGCAATGGCGGCGATGATGCTGTGGACAAAACCAACGGATAAATCTCCTAGGCGAATGCTTTGCTGTGCGCTGCTCATGTCTGTGTTAAGTCTGCTGCAAGAAGGTTGTTCATTATAGTTATTATTTTGTTAAATGCGATCATTGAGAAGCGTGCTCGAGCTGTCTATTGTGCTGAACAATACTTGACTGATTACTGCATGATTTGTGCATCGAACTAAAAATCAGCATTCCGTGTTTGTACCTGTTTTGGAGAGTCATAATGTCAAACCCACATTTCCCGCATTTGCTGTCACCTTTGGATCTTGGTTTTACCACGCTGAAAAACCGTGTATTGATGGGTTCTATGCACACCGGTTTAGAAGAGCGCCCTAACGGTTTTGAGCGTATGGCGGCGTACTTTGCCGAACGTGCGCGTGGTGGTGTCGGTTTGATGGTGACCGGTGGTATTGCTCCCAACGAAGAAGGTGGTGTGTATGCCGGTGCGGCTAAATTAAGTACGCCGCAAGAAGCCCAACAGCACAAGATTGTCACCCAAGCCGTGCATGAGGCGGGCGGTAAGATCTGTATGCAAATCCTGCATGCGGGTCGTTATGCCTACAGCCCTAAATCTGTTGCGCCGAGTGCGATTCAAGCGCCGATTAACCCATTTAAACCCCATGAATTGGATGAGGAAGGCATTGAAAAACAGATTAAAGATTTTGTGAATTGCGCCGTTCTCGCTCAGTCTGCCAACTATGACGGCGTTGAGATTATGGGTTCTGAAGGCTATTTCATTAACCAGTTTCTCGCTGCACATACCAACCATAGGACTGATCGTTGGGGCGGTAGCTACGAGAACCGTATGCGTTTAGCAGTAGAAATCGTCCGTCGTGTGCGCGAAGCGGTAGGTACTGACTTTATTATCATTTACCGTTTGTCGATGCTTGATCTGATCGAAAAAGGCAGTAACTGGGAAGAAATTGTGTTGCTTGCCAAAGCCATTGAAGCCGCTGGCGCAACGATTTTGAATACCGGTATCGGCTGGCATGAAGCGCGTATTCCAACGATCGCAACTAAAGTGCCGCGTGGCGCATTTACTAAAGTAACGGCTAAATTACGTGGTGAAGTCTCCATTCCATTAGTGGCGACCAACCGTATCAATACGCCTGAAGTGGCTGAGCGTGCTTTGGCAGAACATGATGCCGATATGATTTCTATGGCGCGTCCTTTCTTGGCTGACCCAGAGTTTGTTAATAAGGCAGCAGCCGGTAAAGCCGATGAAATCAATACCTGTATTGGTTGTAACCAGGCCTGTTTGGACCATACTTTCAGTGGCAAGCTAACCTCATGCTTGGTGAATCCACGTGCCTGTCATGAAACCGAACTCAATTATATTGCAACCACGGCAGTGAAAAAGATTGCTGTGGTCGGTGCAGGACCTGCAGGTCTTGCTGCTGCTACTGTGGCGGCAGAGCGTGGTCACGAAGTAACCTTGTTTGATTCTGCCAGCGAGATTGGCGGCCAGTTTAATGTGGCGAAGCTGATTCCAGGTAAAGAAGAATTTTATGAAACGCTGCGTTACTTTCAACGCAAACTGCAATCGACTCAGGTTAATGTGCAACTTAACAAGCGTGTTAATGCGCAAGAATTACTGGCGCAAGGTTTTGATGAAGTGGTGTTAGCCACTGGTATTGTGCCGCGTGTTCCTGAGATTGCTGGTATTGATCATCCGAAAGTGATCAGTTATCTCGATGCAATTCTTGGTCGTAAGCCGGTGGGTAAGAAGGTTGCGGTGATTGGTGCAGGCGGTATTGGTTTTGATGTGTCAGAGTTAATTACCCACAGTGGTGAGTCAACCAGCTTAGACCGTGAAGCATTCTGGAAAGAGTGGGGGATTGATCGTGGTTTAGAGGCGCGCGGTGGTATTGAAGGCGTTCAGCCGCACGTTGAAGCGGCAGCGCGTCAAGTGTACTTGCTGCAACGGAAGAAAACCAAAGTGTGGGCTGGTTTAGGAAAAACCACAGGTTGGATTCACCGCACGGGTTTGAAAAATAAGAATGTTGAAATGATCGCAAGTGTTGAATATTTGGCGGTTGATGATGCTGGCTTACATATCAGCATTGACGGCGGCGAGCCACAAGTTCTTGCGGTTGATAATGTCATTCTCTGTGCTGGGCAAACGCCTTTGCGCGAATTACAGGCTGAGCTCGAAAATGCTGGTATGACGGTGCATTTGGTCGGTGGTGCTGATGTTGCAGCTGAGCTTGATGCCAAGCGTGCTATTGATCAAGGCTCGCGGGTTGCTGCTGCTTTATAAGAGTTGCCTTATCATTAAATAAACAGCGCTGCAGGTGAAAACGTGCAGCGCTGTTTTTGTATGGGTGAACGCTTTTTTCGAGTCAATTCTTAAAATGAAATTGATTTGGCGGCACAGGTAAGTCGGATTAAAACCTTAAACAGCTGAGCGAATCGGGTAAACTCTTACTCCTTAATCCAGCCAAGCATTCTCGCTTTGATCTCAAGAGCGTTGGCGTGAGGCTATTGAGTGTGTTGAGTCGTTCTTGGAGAGCACCATGCAGAGCCCGCAGCTGATCTATATTATGGACCCCATGTGTTCGTGGTGTTGGGGTTTTAATCCGGTAATGCAGCAGGTGCTGAAACAGGCTCAAGCCGCTGGCGTTAAGCTGAGCTTGCGAGTGGGTGGTTTACGCACTGGGCAGCAAGCCATCTTAGATCAAAGTAAGCGCGACTATATTTTGCAGCACTGGCGTACGGTGGCAGAGACTACAGGTCAGCCTTTTGATTTTGAGCATGCGCTGCCTGCAGGATTTGTCTATAACACTGAGCCAGCTTGCCGTGCCTTAGTGGTTGCGCGCGAGCTTGATGAGGCACGCCTATTGCCTTTTCTCAATCGTTTGCAGCAGGCGTTCTATCAAGGCGCACAAGACATTACTCAGCCTTGTGTATTGCGTGAGTTAGCGCGGCAGGCCGGCTACGACAACGATGCTTTTTGTTTGGCGTTCGATGCTGCGGATGCGCACCTACAAACACAGGCGGACTTTGCTTGGGTTAATCATTTAGCCGTGCGTGGTTTTCCAACATTGTTGGCTGAGCATCGGCAGCGATATGCCTTAATCACCAATGGTTATCAGTCCTATACGGCCCTTGAGCCGCTCTTAAGTCGTTGGATTTCAATTAATGCGAGTACCTGATCAAATCAGCTGGGCGCAAATTCGTCGCTTAGCTATGCAGCACAAGTCTAGTTTAATTCTGGCTAATATTTTGGCCATATTGGCCACACTGTGCAGTGTGCCAATACCTTTATTGCTGCCATTGTTAGTGGATGAAGTGTTACTTGGGCAGGGCGGGCAGGCATTGGAACTGATGAATCGTTGGCTGCCGAGTATCTGGCAGCAGGCGGTGGGCTATATTGGTTTTATGCTGGTGCTGACCTTGGTTTTGCGGCTGTGTTCGTTAGCTTTTAACGTTGGCCAAAGCAAGATGTTTACGCACCTGGCAAAAGATGTGGTGTATCAGATTCGGCAGCGTTTGCTAGCGCGCCTTCAGCGCATTTCACTGAGCGAATATGAAAGCTTAGGGAGCGGTACGGTAACCACGCATTTGGTCACTGATTTAGAAACGCTAGATAAGTTTATTGGCGAAACTCTAAGCCGCTTTTTGGTGTCGATGTTGACCTTACTCGGCACTGCTAGCGTGCTGCTGTGGATGCATTGGCAGTTGGCATTGTTGATTTTGTTGCTCAATCCGATCGTCGTCTATTTCACCGTTAAGTTGGGAAAACGGGTGAAGCATCTCAAGAAACTGGAGAACGACAGTACGGCCGTCTTTACCCAAACCTTGAATGAAACATTAGATGCGATTCAAGAAGTACGTGCAGGGAATCATCAGAGCTACTTCTTTCAGCGTTTGTTAGACCGCGCCAAGCAGGTGCGCGATCGCGCGATCAGCTCGCAATGGAAAACCGATATTTCCTCGCGTGCCAGTGCGCTGTTGTTCCAATACGGCATTGATATTTTTCGTGCGGTGGCGATGCTCACTGTGTTGTTTTCTGATTTGTCGATTGGCCAGATGCTCGCGGTGTTTAGTTACTTGTGGTTTATGATTGGTCCAATCGAGCAGTTGCTCAATCTACAGTATGCTTTCTATGCCGCTGATGGTGCGCTGGTGCGCGTCAATCAATTACTTGCGCGCCAAGATGAAGTGAATTATCCGGCCACTAAGAATCCTTTCGAAGGGCGGGAAACGGTTTCTATCAGTGTTGAAGATCTGTATTTTGCTTATGGTGAAGAACAGGTGCTCAATGGGTTAAGTTTTCATATTGCCGCTGGCGAGAAAGTTGCGATTGTGGGTGCAAGTGGTGGCGGCAAAAGCACTTTAGTGCAACTGCTGCTGGGGTTGTACACCGCTCAGTCGGGGGCTATTCGTTATGCTGATGCCTCTCTGCAAGACACCGGCTTAGCCTGTGTGCGCGAGCATGTGGCGGTGGTTTTGCAGGCGCCTGCGTTATTTAACGATAGCTTACGCGCAAATTTATGTATGGGTCGACAATACAGTGATCAAGCCTGCTGGCAGGCGTTAGCTGTGGCCCAGTTAGCGCATACTGTAGAAGCGCTACCGGCAGGGCTCGATAGCGTGATTGGTCGAGCGGGAGTGCGGTTATCCGGTGGGCAACGCCAGCGTTTAGCCATTGCACGAATGGTTTTGAGCGATCCTAAGGTGGTGATTTTAGACGAGGCAACCTCTGCTTTGGATAGCTCTACTGAGTTTGCTGTACATGAAGCGTTAAATCAGTTTTTGATGGGGCGTACAACGTTGATCATTGCTCACCGTTTAAGTGCGGTGAAGCAAGCTGATCGGATTTTGGTTCTTGCGGATGGTCAAGTGGCTGAAAACGGCACGCATCAACAGCTGCTGAGCAAAGAGGGTTTGTATGCGCAGTTGTATGGAAACTTGCAGTGTTAAAAATACAATGGGCTGGAAAAATAAAAAATATCACTAATAAAGCGTCATCAGAGCATAATAAGGTTGACAAGAGTATGGATTACGCCTAATCTACGCCCCGTCCACGAAATGGGGCTATAGCTCAGCTGGGAGAGCGCTTGCATGGCATGCAAGAGGTCGACGGTTCGATCCCGTCTAGCTCCACCACTTCTTCAGTGAAATGAAAAGTGGCATAACATGAATGTGTTATGTTTAGAAGGTTTTGTCCCCTTCGTCTAGTGGCCTAGGACACCGCCCTTTCACGGCGGTAACAGGGGTTCGAGTCCCCTAGGGGACGCCATATTTTCTGAGCCAATACTTATAGATAACGCTACGATTTTTCAGTGCTGTAAAGTAAAGCGTTAGCCTAACAAGTAGTAGCGGCAAAATCGTTCAGCTCAATACAACACTAATAAGCATAGAATAGTGCTTGTTTTCGAAGGTTTCGTCCCCTTCGTCTAGTGGCCTAGGACACCGCCCTTTCACGGCGGTAACAGGGGTTCG
>JAAXZZ010000119.1 GCA_012719655.1 Gammaproteobacteria bacterium
ATATAAACCATTGTTTTATATAGCTTTAAGGCTGTTGATTACTTTTCCGACAAGGTTCTGCGCCCCATCTTTAACACGCGCCATGCATCCCAGCTGTAAAGCGCCAGCGCGATCCAAATAAAACCAAAGAACAGCAAAGAACTGACAGCAAAAGGCTCTTTAAATAACAACACCGCCAGTAGCAGCAGTACGGTCGGAGTGATGTACTGCAAAAACGCTAAAGATGCGTAAGGTAAGTTTTTAGCCGCTTCGTTAAAGCACAGTAAGGGCAACAAGGTCACCGGCCCAGCCGCCACCAGCCAAAACATCGCACTGCTGCCCCAAAACTCAGTCTGCATACTGGCGGCTTGTGGATTAAGCCATAACCAAACCAGCGCCAGCGGCAACAACATCCAGGTCTCCATGGCCAGTCCAGGTAAAGCCGCAACCGGCGCTTGCTTACGAATCAATCCATAAAAACCAAAGGAAAAAGCCAGTGCCAAAGAAATCCATGGCATCTTGCCGAGGCTCCAGATCTGCAAACCCACGCCAATCGCCGCTAATGTAATCGCCAGCCACTGTAAACGGCGCAAACGCTCACGCAAAAACAGCATGGCCAATAACACATTGACCAGCGGATTGATGTAATACCCCAGACTGGCCTCAACCATACGATCGTGATGTACCGCCCACACATAAATCAGCCAATTGCTCGCAATCAAAGCCCCAGAAGCCGCTAAGAGGATAAAACGCTTGGGGTGAGCGCACAGCTCTTGCCACCAACCACGGTGGCGCCATAGCAATAATAAGCCCGCACTAAACAGCGCTGACCAAAGAATACGATGCACGATCACTTCATCGGCCGGGGTGCCATCGAGGCTTTTAAAGTACAGCGGAAACATGCCCCAGACGCTATAAGCCAGCAGGCCCAGCAGATAGCCACGGCGGGGGTTAGGAGTAAAAGTCATATTGCTTAGCCAGCTAACTAAAAAGTTGGAGTATTCTAGTGCGCAGGCACTACCAGTGTCTTGCCTGCCGTTAAAAAAGCTTTAAAAAAGGCTCGTCCAAAGCCGCGCGTTGCTCACGCAAAATCAAAATCTGCTCGCCCCAATAGCGCTCAGTGCCAAACCATGGAAAACTTTGCGGAAACGCCGGGTCATCCCAACGCTGCGCCAGCCATGCACTGTAATGCAGTAAACGTAAAGCGCGTAAACCTTCAATCAGCGGCAATTCGCGAGCAGAGAAATCATAAAACTCTTGATAGCCATCCACCAGCTCTGACAATTGCGATAAGCGCTCTTGATAATCACCGGCCAACATCATCCACAAATCTTGAATCGCAGGGCCCATGCGGCAATCGTCTAAATCGACGATAAAAAAGCTTTCATCACGGCACAATAAATTACCGGGATGACAGTCACCATGCACGCGAATCGCTTGATACGGGTGCTCAGCAAATAAAGCATCCACCTTAAGCAGCAAATCGCGCACCACGGAATCCCAAGCAGGACGTAAGCTTTTGGGGACGTGCGCGCCGCTGCACAAGCGCTGAAAAGACTCATGACCATAACTGGCGACAGTCAACTCTGGGCGTTGGCTAAAATTTTTACTGGCGCCCACTGCATGTAAGCGGCCCAGTAACTGACCTAAACGGTACAGCTGATCCAGATTGCCCGGCTCGGGCGCACGGCCACCACGGCGTTCAAATAACGCAAAGCGAAAACCGGCATGCTCAAATAGACTCTGACCGTGATGCTGCATCGGTGCGACCAAGGGCACATCGCATTCGGCCAACTCAAAAGAAAAGGCGTGCTCTTCAAGAATTTGCGCATCACTCCAGCGCTCAGGACGATAAAACTTAGCAATCAACGGTGTTTTATCTTCAATCCCAACTTGATAGACACGGTTCTCATAGCTGTTAAGCGCCAACACCCGTGCATCACTTAAAAAACCAAGGCTTTCAACGGCATCGAGCACTAAATCAGGTGTCAGTGCAGCAGACGGATGAGCAGACATAACGAGCTCCTTAACAAGAGCGCTAAAGTGTAACAGTCTAAAGATCAAACATTACACTTCTTCATCATGAACCCAGCCACCATCCCAGAATGATGGCCAGCAACACCAGCAACCAAGCAGGTACTCGCAGCCGTTGCAATGCTAGATAAGCTAAGCCGGCATAGACCACATCATGCCATGTCTGTACTGCGCTGCTGAGCACAGGATTCAGTAGTGCAGCCAGTAATAGGCCCACAACAGCAGCATTGGCACCCAGCAAGGCGCGGCGTATATACAGATTATTTTGCCAACGTCGATAAAACGGTAGTACGCCAAATAACAACAAAGTGCTGGGTAAGAACAGCAGCAACAATACCAAACCCGCGCTAAACCAAGGATTGTAAGCCGGTGGTAAGCTGGCTCCGAGAAAAGCCGCAAAGGCAAACAAGGGTCCAGGCATGGCTTGGGTTAGCGCATAGCCGGCAAGAAAGCGCTGCTGATCTACCCAGCCGCTATCAACCACTGCACTTTGTAATAATGGCAGCACCACATGACCACCGCCAAATACCCAAGCACCGGCACTGTAAACGCCATCCATTAAGCCCCACAAGGTGCCCGGTAGTAGCCATGCCAGCACAGGAAAAATAAGTAATAACAACAGTGCTAAAGCACACAAGACTAACCCGGTGCTGACGGCCGGTTGGCGCATTGCCAATTGCCGCGAAAATACAGGCTGATACGAACTGAAAACTGCAGTGATAAGCCCCGCCAGCAACAAGACTAAGATAGCGGTCCAACTGCTTGGCAATAACCAAACAACCGCTGCCGCGACCAACAAGATGATTTTACGCAACCAATCGAGGCATAAACTGTGCGCCATATTCACCACCGCCTGTGCCACCACCGCCACGGTAATCAACTTCAGTGCCGCTAAGGTCCATGGCGTAAAAAGGTCAGCAACGTGGTTAAAACCCACAGCACATAAGGTTAACAACAACGCTGTTGGCAAGGTAAAGCCCAACCACGCCGCACAGGCGCCACGAAAACCGGCGCACTGATAACCTATTGCCATACCCACCTGACTGCTGCTCGGCCCCGGCAGCAACTGACACAAAGTGACCAAGCCCATATAGGACTGCTGATCAAACCAACGCCGCCGATCCACCAACTCCTGCTGAAAATAACTGAGGTGCGCCATCGGCCCACCAAAGGCCGTGCAGCCCAGTCGTAAAAAAACCATAAAAACCAGCCAAGCAGAGATCGCTGTATTTTCTTTCAAGAGCACGCCCTTTCAATCAGTTACGCAGCAAAAACGCAGATCATTTAGTTTATAAACCATAGGTGACAGTTGCATAACGATGCCTACATTGAAAAGCTGTTAAGCCTTCTGAGTCATAGTGACACAAGCGCGGCGCCTTAAATTGGCTCTATACTTGACCATCATCAATATGGCTAAGCACAGATTTAAATCTCTTGAAGGAACCTTATATGCCGTCTTTAAGTAAAGGTCGCCTGCTATTTTTCGGTGTTATTAGCGTGTTTGTCGCCATTGCGCTGGGCTTGCTAGCAGGCAACTATCTTGCGTCTGAAGCAGAGCACAACAGCGCCGTACGTGAAGCTGGAATCATTGTGTTACCGCAAAGTCGCGAACTGCCCGCCCTGCAACTGGCCAGTACAACGGGTACATCAGTCAGTACTCAAGCCCTCACTGGCCAATGGCGCTTAGTGTTTTTCGGTTATACCTTTTGCCCAGACATTTGCCCCACTACTTTGGCAGAACTGCGTCAACTGAAAAAATTGCTACCTGCAGAGGCTCAGGCCAACCTGCAGATTTTAATGGTCAGTGTCGATCCACAGCGTGACAACGCAGAGCAACTCAAACTCTACTTAGAGTATTTTGATCCAGAGTTTGTTGGTTTAACGGGTGAACTGGCCGACATCCAAACCTTGAGCAATGCGCTTAGTATTCCATTTATTCCAGGGGATAGCAGCCAGCCACGTTATACCGTCGACCATAGTGGTAATCTTGCGATTATTAGCCCCGATGGCCGCCAGTATGGTTTTATTCGTGCGCCGCTGGATGTTAAAAAAATCGCCGAGCAATTACCGGCTCTCATGACGCCATAAAATAAGGGATCAACAAGGTCGCGGCGATAATCAAGCTCATCGCCAGCGGCCAGCCGTACATAATCACTCGCCAACGCCGCTCGGTGTGGCGCAACTCCATAAAGCCATCAATGATTAAGCCTGATTTGATAATGGCGACGATCAATACTGCCGCCACTTGGCTGGCCAAGGTCATCGCACTACCGCCCAAATACACCGTGACAGCGGTGGCAACAACCAATGCCAGCCAGCAGAAAAACAACACTTTGCTATTTGACATGTTGTGGCCCTACCCCAGTAAATACACAAGCGGAAAGATAATCACCCAGGCCAAGTCAATCATGTGCCAATACATCACCCCAGACTCCATGCCACTGCGATTCTCAGCATTAAAACCCAAGCGCATACAACGCCACGCTAGAAATGCTAAAACCAATAAACCCAGCCACACATGCAAAAAGTGAAACAGCGTCAGCAGCCAATACAAAGTGAAGAACATGTTGTATTCAAGATCAAAGCCAGCATGGGCCAAATGTGTATATTCACTCAGCTTGAGCACCACATAGACCAGCGCCGAAGCAATCGCGGCCACCAGCAATAAAGCCGCTTGCCGCGCCTGATTGACGCGCACGCGCTCTACCGCCAGCGCGGCTAAAAACCCAGACGACAATAAACCCACAGTCATGGCAAAACCGGTGGACGGATCAAGCTCGGCACGCCCGGCGGCAAACAACTCGGGGTAGAGCATTTGCGTCACAGTAAATGCCAGAATAAACAAAGTGAAAGCTGCCAGCTCAGCCAGGATAAAAATCCACATGGCTAAGTCACCCGGCAGTGCCTGTGCTGTTGTGCCTTTACTCGAAGTGGACATCGACAACATCCATCAAAGCGGCGACTGTTTGTGGATCATCGCTCTATGCTTCAGCCAAACACGCTAAGCAGGCTTCGCGCACCGGCAGGCCGGCTTTGATCATCCGTGCAGCAAAAATCAACAAACGTGTGGAAGCCACTTCTTCCAAGTCGTGATTTTCTAAACGACGCAGTGCTTGCCCTAAGCGCACAATTTGCGCTGCCAGTTTGGCATCCACGCCTGCTTCGATTTCAACGATGCGTTGTTCTTCAACAGGGTTAGGGTAATCAAAGCGCAATGCCACAAAGCGCTGACGGGTACTGGGCGTCATGCCTTTGAGAAGGTTTTGATAGCCTGGGTTATAAGACACCACCAACATAAAACCAGGCGGCGCTTTTAACGCCTCACCGGTGCGCTCTAAAAATAACTCGCGGCGATCATCGGCCAAGGGGTGTAAAACCACTGCGGTATCTTGCCGCGCCTCAACCACCTCATCCAAATAGCAAATGCCTCCTTCGCGGACCGCACGCGTCAGTGGACCGTCTTGCCACCAGGTGCCTTGTGCGCCGATTAAATGACGACCGACAAGATCAGCGGCACTTAAATCATCATGGCAAGCCACAGTGTACAAAGGCAGGTTTAAGCGGTGCGCCATATGCTGCACAAAGCGCGTTTTACCGCAGCCGGTCGGGCCTTTGATTAATACGGGCATACCGTGCTGCCAAGCCTGACGAAAGACGGTTTCTTCATTCCCGAGTGTTTGGTAGAAGGGTTCATCAGAACTTACAGAAACATCTTGATTGAGACGTGTATTCACCTTTATACCCTACTAATTAACTTGGTTATGGTGGCTACGGTAACTGCCTTATGAGGCCGCTCTCAACCACTCAAAGAACGAATCTTGATTGCCGTCAAGCGCATTGTCAGCAGGTCTGTCTAGGATGTGAATGCACACACGAATTACCCGGGATTATGCCAAACAGTCATCCACTGATAACAGAATGGCGCTACGCTCACATAAAACATGGGTTTTATCGAGCAACGTCATTCAAAGGAGCTTAACTTATGTCTACAACAGGCAAACCACTTCTGGCGGGTATCGTGGCCGCCATGTCAATGTCGTTATTGAGTTTTTCAATAGCCCACGCTGCCGCTAATCCAGAAGAAGCTGAAGCCGCTTACAAAGGCGCCGCTTCAACGGTTGACCCAGCGAGCATCAAAACCATTCGTACCGTGGGTGCGCCTGACCTCTCTGACTCAGAGTTTGAAATGGCGAAGGAAATTTACTTCCAACGCTGCGCCGGTTGCCACGGCGTGTTACGTAAAGGTGCCACCGGTAAACCACTCACACCGGACATTACCCAAGAGCGTGGCCAAGCGTACCTTGAAGCCTTGATCACCTACGGCTCACCAGGCGGCATGCCAAACTGGGGTACATCAAATGAGCTCACTAAAGAGCAAATCACTTTGATGGCCAACTACATTCAGCACACGCCACCGACTCCACCAGAGTGGGGCATGACTGAAATGAAAAACTCTTGGAAGGTTCTGATCAAGCCAGAAGACCGTCCAACCAAACAAATGAACTCGCTCAACCTGGGTAATATTTTCTCGGTCACCTTACGTGATGACGGTAAAATCGCACTTATTGACGGTGATAGCAAAAAGATCATCAAAACCATTGAAACCGGTTACGCAGTACACATCTCACGTATGTCCGCCTCTGGTCGTTACTTGTTGGTCATCGGTCGTGATGCGCGCATCGATATGATCGACCTCTGGATGAAAGAGCCCGCGCGTGTTGCTGAGATTAAAGTCGGTATCGAAGCGCGTTCGGTGGAAACGTCGAAGTTTAAAGGCTTTGAAGATAAGTACACCATTGCTGGTTCATACTGGCCACCACAGTTCACCATCATGGACGGTGAGACACTTGAGCCACTGCAAATCGTCTCAACCCGCGGTATGACTGTAGGTACACAAGAGTACCACCCAGAGCCACGTGTCGCCGCGATCATTGCCTCACACGAACACCCTGAGTTTATTGTCAACGTTAAAGAAACCGGCCGTATTTTACTGGTCAACTACAAAGACATTGATAACCTCACGACAACCAGTATTGGCGCGTCACTGTTCTTGCACGATGGTGGCTGGGACAGCTCACACCGCTACTTTATGACAGCAGCCAATAACTCCAACCAAGTGGCGGTGATCGACTCAAAAGAGCGTAAGCTGGCCGCGCTGGTTGATGTGGGCAAAATCCCCCACCCAGGTCGTGGAGCAAACTTTGTTCACCCGAAATTTGGTCCAGTCTGGGCAACAAGTCACTTGGGCGATGAAACCATCTCTCTGATTGGTACTGACCCTGAGAAACACCCTGATCAAGCTTGGAAAGTTGTACAAACCCTGAAAGGGCAATGCGGGTGTTCACTGTTTATCAAAACCCACCCTAAATCCACTAATCTGTACCTCGACACCACCTTTAACCCCGATGCCAAAATCAGCCAATCCGCTGCTGTGTTTGACATCAACAACCTTGATGCCGGCTACAAAGTGCTGCCAATTGCCGACTGGGCTGAGATTGAGGGTGGCGTTAAGCGTGTCTTACAACCTGAGTACAACGAAGCCGGTGATGAAGTGTGGTTCTCGGTTTGGAGCCAACAAGACGAAGTCTCAGCCATCGTAGTGGTTGATGATAAGACGTTAAAACTGAAAAAAGTGATCAAGGACAAGCGTTTGATCACCCCAACCGGTAAATTCAACGTCAACAATACTCAACACGACATCTACTGAGTACACTAAGGATGAGTCGCTTGCGGCTCATCCTTTATTAGCCTTGAGGAATACCTAATGAAAAAGATGCTAATTCCACTGTTTGCCTTAGGTGCAGCCTTCGCTGCGCAGCCCGCTTTAGCGGCAGACGGCGAAGCACTGTTCAAAAGCAAACCTTGCGTTGCTTGCCACAATGTGGACACCAAAATGGTTGGTCCTTCTTTGAAAGAAGTTGCAGAAAAGAATGCCGGTGTTGAAGGCGCGGCTGAAA
>JAAXZZ010000120.1 GCA_012719655.1 Gammaproteobacteria bacterium
GGTGATACCCACATCTTCCACGGTGTGGTGATCATCAATATGTAAGTCACCGGTACATTGCACATCCAAATCAATCAGGCCATGGCGTGCAACTTGATCCAGCATGTGTTCCAGAAACGGAACACCAATTGCAAAACGTCCCTCGCCAGTGCCATCTAAATTGATTGTGGCCTTAACTTGGGTCTCAAGGGTATTACGTTCAACAGAAACCTTACGTTCGGTCATGATTTGCTCCACCGCTAAAAGCCGCTGGCTACGGCCGACTTGTCACATTAATTACTTATTCTAGGCTTGCAACGACGATGACCGCTACCGATAGACGTTTTTGAGCGGTACACTAACGGCTCAGTTGTAGGAGTTCTTTGCAATGCCTGTTTACTTTGAAAGCGCTGAACAACCCAGTACACAAGACTTAGCCGACTTAGAAAAAATCTATTTAGACGCCCCAGCTTGGTTAATTGCGCCATTTACCAATCCGGCAGAACTGATTCAGCAGGGTCTGACTGACAACACTTTAGTGACCGCACGCTTCAATAGTCGGCTTCTAGGTGCGGCATTATTAGATAAACAAGCCCAGCGCTGGTTATTATCTCACTTGTGTGTGCGCGCTTTGACTCGTAATCGTGGTGTAGCGCGGCGTTTGGTTGATGAAGCAATGCGTTTAGCAGCGGCGGCAGGCTGTGTATTAGAAGTGATGATCCCTGCAGATCAGCCAGAACTGCTCCAGCTTGCCAGCGCGAAAGGCTTATGCATTGCCGTGGAAAACTGATGCCGTATTAACCACGCAACCTATTGATCGACCTGCTAGGCAGCACCTACATTATTTTAATTTCCAAAAGGAACCAGCCCGTGAAATCTTTTAGCAAGCTTATCGGTCTGCTACTTCTAGGACTGCTACTACTGCTGGTAGTCGCCGGATTTGCTCTGACCCATTTTTTTGATCCCAATGATTACAAAGCTGAAATTCGCCAACTGGCGCGTGAGCACGCCAACCTTGAGTTAGAACTCAATGGTGATATTGGCTGGAGTTTATTCCCGTGGCTGGGCATCGAAATCACCGATGCCAAAGTTGCTAGCGCCGACACCCCAAATGATCCTTTTGCTGACTTGCGTTTGCTCGGCCTGTCAGTACAAGTGATGCCGCTACTGCGCAAAGAAATTCAGATGAGCGATATTCGTATTGATGGTCTCAATCTAAGCCTGCATCGCAATACTCAAGGGCAGGGAAACTGGGAAAATATTGGCAAGCCACGCCGCGAACAGAGTGATGCTAATAAACCCAAACCCCCAACTGAAACAACTGCCAACACTAGCTCTGCACAATCGCAGGCAATACCGCAAGCCACTCGCGCCAGCACTCCACTGCAACTGGACATCAACAGTTTGATCGTCAATGGCGCACGCATTGATTACCTCGATGAACAAAGCGGCCAGCAATTCAACCTCGAAAGCGTGCAATTGACCACTGGTGTAATTCGTGACAATCAGCCGGTAGCACTGAAGTTTTCTGGCTTTTTTGGCAATGCCAAGCCACTGCTACGCGCGCGTATTGAGTTGACCAGCAAGGTGACCATCGACCAGGCTTTAGAGCGCTACCTCTTAGACGACATGAAACTATCAGGTGAAGTCGCTGGCGAACCGTTCAATGGTAAAACAGCCAACTTCACCGTTCGCGGTAATTTACTCTATGACCAAAGCGCCAATCTTGCGCGTGGGGATAATTTACGCCTATCCGTCAACCAGCTCAAAGCGCTTGGCGAAATCCAAGTGGCAGAATTGAACAAGCAAGCCCAGCTTAGCGGTGCACTATCCATTGCAAAGGTTAATTTGCAAGAATTTCTCAGTGGCGTTGGCGTTGCGCTACCGGCAATGGCTGACAAACAAGCCTTGAGTAACTTCGAACTCAATACTCAACTGCAAGGCACGCCCAATAGCCTGCTGTTTAACCAGATGACGGTTAAAGTCGACCAAACCAGCTTAACCGGTAGCGCTGGAATCAAAAACTTCGATACAGCAACGCTATATGCCCATTTGCAAGGCGATCAGTTAAACGCTGATCTTTACCTGCCACCCGTTGAGCCCAAAGCCCCCACAGAACGTCAAGCACAGGTTAAGCAGCAAACTGAACAAGCGGGTAACAGTGGCACTACAGCGCTGCCTGATGCACCGTCAAAAACCGCGTGGAGCACCGCGCCACAACTGCCGATTGAGCAACTTGGCAAAGTGAATGCGGACTTCGAGCTGAGCTTTAATGAGCTGATCATCAGCAAGTTTCCGATTGCACAGGCTAAATTTAAATTGCTCGCCAAAAACGGCGTGATCAATCTAAATAACCTACAAGGCAACCTGTTTAATGGTGAGTTTAAAAGCAGCGCCAGCATTGATAGCAAGGCCCAACAGCCGTTGCTGACTGTCAAACTCAATACACATAACATCCCAGTAGAAAAAGTGCTGCAAACCTTGGATCAAGAAGTGACCATCACCGGTTTACTTGACCTTGATAGCGATCTGCGTAGCCGTGGTAATAGCCAGCAGGACTGGATCAATCATCTTAATGGCGCAGTAAACTTTGCTCTGCACAAAGGCGTACTGCCAGACGCTAACCTGGAGCGTCAGCTGTGTATCGGCATTGCCACGTTAAACCGCAAAACGCTGAGCGCCAGCAGTGGCAGTAAAGACACCGCATTTAATAATCTCAGCGGTTCCTTGATGATTCGTGACGGTATCGCCAACAACCCAGACTTACACGTTGCCATTCCTGGGCTGCAGGTTAAAGGTAAAGGCACTATCAATTTACCTGTACTAAGCCTTGATTACTATGCAGGCATTATTATCGAAGGCGATACCCACCCAATGCCTGACCCAGCGTGCCAAGTGAACAAACGTTATGTCGGTTTAGAATGGCCAGTACGCTGCCGTGGCCCCCTCGAATTAGGGGCCAAAGCCTGCCGCATTGACCAAGATGGCTTAGGCAAGATTGCTGCCATTTTGGCGGGTGAGAAACTGACCGAAAAGCTCAACGAAAAACTTGGCGAAAAAGTGAGCCCTGAATTAAAAGATGCGCTCAAAGGCTTGTTTAAACGATGAATCCAGATGCTTTTGCTCCAGCTGTGGTGGCTTGGTATCAAAAACACGGTCGCAAAGACTTACCTTGGCAGCACGATGTCAACCCGTACCGCGTTTGGGTTTCCGAAATCATGCTGCAACAGACGCAAGTCACTACAGTGCTGGATTACTTTGCGCGTTTTATACAAGCGCTACCCGATGTACAAGCTCTGGCAGCCGCGCCATTGGATGAAGTACTGCACTTATGGACAGGGCTTGGCTATTACACGCGTGCGCGCAATCTGCATAAAACTGCACAGTACATTTGTACAAATTACCATGGAGAGTTTCCCCGTAGTGCCGAAATCTTGGCAACCTTACCCGGTATCGGCCTATCGACGGCCGGTGCGATCGCCAGCTTAAGTATGGGCCTGCGCGCGCCGATCCTTGATGGTAATGTTAAGCGCGTACTGGCACGTTACAGCGCACTCAAAAGTTACCCTGGTAGCAGCCAAGCCAGCAAACAGTTGTGGCAACTGGCCGAACGGCTTACCCCGCAGCAGGATGTCGCACAATATACGCAAGCAATGATGGATCTTGGTGCAACCCTATGCACTCGCAAGCAGCCAGCTTGTTCACGCTGCCCCGTGCAAAAAGGCTGTTTAGCCTACCAAACCGAGCAGCAGCACTTACTGCCCATTGCGCGACCACGCAAGGTAATGCCTGAGAAGCGCATCAGCATGCCGCTGCTCATTGAGCCAAGCGGCTCGGTGCTGCTTTATCAAAGACCCGCCACAGGACTCTGGGGCGGCCTGTGGAGCCTGCCAGAGTTAGACAACATCGCACAGCTCGACAGCCTCCTGCAACAACATCAGCTGACACTTGAGCAACAACAACTGTTAACCGGCTTGCGCCACACCTTCAGCCATTTTCACCTTGAAATTGAACCTTGGCTGGTTCACGTTAAGCGCAGCACTGCCTCGGTCATAGCCGAAAACAACTGGCTCTGGTATAACCCTTACAATCCGCTACGCTTAGGTTTAGCAGCTCCGATCAAAGAGCTGATCGAACGTACGCTTATTCAGTCACACGCAGGAGACCCTCAATGACTCGCATGGTTATGTGTCGTAAACATCAGCAAGAACTCCCCGGCTTGGCGCGCCCACCTTTTCCTGGTAGCAAAGGTGAAGACATTTACCACAACATTTCTCAGCAAGCCTGGGATGAGTGGCAGACTCAGCAAACCATGCTAATCAATGAGCGCCATTTAAATATGATGGATGCTGAAGACCGTAAGTTTTTGCTGTCAGAAATGGATAAGTTCTTCGCTGGACAAGATTTTGCCAAGGCCGAAGGTTATGTGCCACCCAGTCAATAAATAATTATTTTCATCAAGCGGCTTGACAACAGGGCGCTAAATCTCTTTAATAGCGCTCCATTGAGCCCGGATAGCTCAGTCGCTAGAGCAGAGGATTGAAAATCCTCGTGTCGGCGGTTCGATTCCGTCTCCGGGCACCAACTCTAAAAAGCTCATTCAAATGAATGAGCTTTTTTTTGCCAAAATTCAGCTGATTTATATAACTAACATCTTCTAGCAACGACTAATGAATGACGTACAGCAGCGTCAATTTAGCTCTATACTGTGGACAGTTACTCATTGTGAGTCGAAACCAAAATGAAGCCACAGCGTTATTTATCACTATTTTTTCTAAGCTACTCATTACTCGCAGCTCTTTGGCTGATCGGGAGCCTTTTGCTGCACAATTCTTTTACTGCTGCTCTGGATGACAGTCATACAAAATTTTATGTTGTTAACATCACCACCTTCATTTTTTTGTCAGTTCTGTATTGGTTTATTGCCCTGCGATACCACGATAAGCAAAAGACTCAACAGCACAGCAACGCACAAATTAGTCTAGACCGCTTACAACTGGCATTAGAAGCTTCGCAAGAAGCACTCTGGGATTGGAGCTTAAACGCAGAGCAAGAGGTGTTCTTTTCCGCGGCTTACTGCGCCAACCTTGGTTTCACCCAAGAAGAATTTGGTAATAATCAACAAGCCTGGCAAAACCGTTTATTGCCTGAAGAGCGTGAACAAATTTATCGCAAAGTGATGCGTTTTATTGCTGAAGGTGAAGGCCGTTACGACAGCACCTACCGTATGCTGCACCGCGATAACAGTCACCGCTGGATTCGTTCGCGCGGCGAACTGATTAGAGACACGGCTGGTAAGCCGGTACGTTTTATTGGGATTGCCCGCGATATTACCGAGCAACGTGCGACTGCTGAACGCTTAAAGCAAGCCAATGCAGTGTTTGAATGCACCCATGAGGGCGTGTTAATCACTGACCACACCAATACGATCATCCATATCAACCCTGCCTTCAGCCTCATTACCGGTTACAGCGCTGAAGAAGTCCTTGGTCAGTCACCCCGTATGTTTAAATCAGGCCGGCATACCCCTGAATTTTATCGAGCTATGTGGAAGGCTCTAGAAGCGGATGATCAGTGGAGCGGAGAAATTTGGAATCGCCGTAAACACGGAGAGATTCTGCCGCAATATCAAACCATTCGCTTAATTCGCGATGAAAACGGTTTTATCTCGCACAACGTAGCAATTTTCTCAGATATTTCCGTGCTGAAAGACTCTCAGTCCGAACTCAACTATCTCTCGCTGTACGACCCCTTGACAGGCTTAGCCAACCGCTCGCAGCTTTACGAGCGACTCAGTAGCTCTTTACGCTCCATGCTCGAGCTGCAAAAAAACGGTGCCATTTTTCTGATTGACCTTGATCACTTCAAAAACATTAATGAAAGCTTAGGCCACAGCATTGGTGATCAACTTTTACAAGCTGTAGCACAACGGATCGCAAAAAAAATCTCCAGCCAAAGCATTCTCGCGCGCATCGGTGGTGATGAGTTTGTCGTCATCTGTGAAACCATTAACCCCCCGGCCGAAGCAGCAGTGATGGCACAGCAAATTATTAAAGTCAGCAAAGAGCCTTTCCTCTTGCACAATAACGAGCTTTTTATCAGTGCCAGTGTCGGGATCTGCCTGTACCCACGATCAGGCAACAGTGTTGAAGAAATCATGCGCAACGCAGACTCAGCGCTGAGTAAAGCCAAAGCCAGCGGACGAGAAACCTTTGCTTTTTATTCCAGCGAACTGACCGAGCAAGCGCTACAACGCATTCGTATTGCTAGCGAATTGCGTTATGCGTTAGAAAGTAATGGCTTACAAGCTTACTACCAACCTGTTTATGCCATGAATGAACACACATTGGTAGGATGCGAAGCCTTAGTGCGCTGGAATCATCCTGAGCGCGGCTTAATACCCCCAAATGAGTTTATTCCAATTGCCGAAGAGAACGGTCTGATTTGCTCGATCGATCAATGGGTACTTAAGCAAGCGTGCACACAGATGCATGTTTGGCTTACAGCAGGCGCTCAGCTGGATTTTATCGCCGTTAACTTATCCAGTCGCTCCTTATCCAACAACACATTAGCAGAACAGGTCGCGCAAACATTGCATCACGCACAGCTCAGCGCTAAGCACCTTGAGCTGGAGGTGACTGAAAGCGCGATGATGGAGGATCCGCTCAGTGCCGATATTATTTTGCGCGAACTACGAGACATTGGCGTGCGTTTAGCCATTGATGACTTTGGTACGGGCTACTCATCACTGGCCCGTCTCAAGTCATTACCTGTGCATAAGCTGAAGATTGACCAAAGTTTTATCAGCAATCTACCAAACAACCGTGAAGATAAAGCCATCGTACGGGCCATTGTAGCCCTCGGTGCCAGTATAGGCTTAGATGTGCAAGCAGAAGGCATTGAGACAGCCGAACAAATGGACTTTTTACAAAAGCAAAACTGCACACTTGGGCAAGGTTATTTCTTTGGTCGGCCGATGCCTACAGATGACTTTACTCAGCTGCTCAACAACAGCGTCTTATTGCAGCAAAGTTAACCGGTTAATTGCCCGAAACAGCATTAAACCTGAACAAAGCTCAGGAAAAACAACATAAAAAATGGCGCAGCCACTGTCAGTATTAAACCGCTAATAATGGCGGTGGGCACATACTCGTAATTACAGGCTTTACGCACAAAAGGCAGGGTGGTATCCATGGCTGTGGCGCCGCACACAGCAATACTGCTATTGGCATAATTACGACCCAATAAAAATACCACAGTTAGGCCGATCAACTCGCGCATCAAATCATTCAATAAGGCCACACTGCCATAGGCATCGCCTAAATACTGTCCCGCCAATGCGCCGGATAAACTAAACCAACCAAAGCCCGTACTCAGCGCTAAAGCTACAGCTAATTGCTCACCGGTTATCACACTTAAAATCACCCCAGCAATCATTGAACCAATCATCACCAACAGCGGAATAATCAACACTTTAGGCGCTAACCAAGAACGGCTAATCGACACTTGCGCTAAATCCAAGCCAATCAGCAATAGCAAGATATAAAGCCAGTAGGAAATATTAAAGACGGCCTCGCCTAGTTGATTGTCATGCCAGTGTAAGCGGTAAAAAAACGCGCCCAGCAAGACCAAACTAAAAGCAATCAAGCACTCTTTAATTGGATGCCACAAAGCCTTCCAAGAGTTCGGCTCAGTATCAGCCAGCTGCCGCTTATAGTTAAACGGCAGGACCAAGATAAACACCACAAAACTAATGGTAAAGGCATAGATGGCCGCATCTTTGAGAATACTTAAGCCCGCTGCCAGCGAACTGAAGGCCTCGCCAGACTCTAAGCCAATCACAAACAAAATGACCCAGACTACCGGAGTAATACACTTTACCGATGCGTGAATAAATGTTTTCGGCAAGGCTTTACCAAGGCCATAACCGCCCATTAAAAATAATAAAATGGGTACCACAGAGGATAAAATATTATACAAAACTGCTGACACAGACAGCCCCTTAGGGATCTAAGCAAAAATCAAGATGAAATAATTAGGGCCAATAGTCTAGAGCATTGCCTGCTGGAAAAGTTGCCTACAGCTGATTTTTCTTGCATTGAACCAAGAAAAACAAACATTGACCGCTCAAAGCGCTAAAGTATTGCACCCTGCTCACAACAAGGAGCACAGGTTGAGGCTATTTTCAGTAAATAAACTAGTTTACCCTGAGCTGCTTTAACTTATAGGCTCACTCCATATGCGCAGCACTGCCCACAACGCTATGTTACTGATGATAGGCAGCTCAATCGTGCTGGCGCTGTCTTTGGGTATTCGCCATGCCTTTGGTCTATTTTTGCCGCCGATGAGCCTAGAGTTTGGCTGGGGCCGTGAAGTCTTTGCGTTTGCCATCGCCATACAAAACCTTATTTGGGGTTTATTGCAGCCCTTTGTCGGTGCTTTTGCTGATCGCTATGGGGTTAAGCGCACAGTGTTTATCAGCGCCATCGCCTACGCCTTAGGCTTGTTGCTGATGGCTTTTGCCAGCACACCGTCAGCGTTGGTGCTCAGCGCCGGCTTACTGATTGGCTTTGGCCTTTCTGGCACCTCATTTGCCGTACTGTTGTCAGCGGTCGGCCGCTCAATCGTAGCAGAAAAGCGCAGCATGGCAATGGGCATTGCCAGTGCCGCGGGCTCGCTTGGTCAGTTTGTCATGTTACCAGGCACACTAGGTCTATTAGAGTGGCTGGGTTGGTCCTGCACATTACTGGTCTGCGCTGCGCTGATTGCTTTACTGATACCGCTATCACGCCTGTTGCATGAGGACCTCAGCAGTACACAAACAGAGGAACCCAAGCTGCCACTGCTGAGTGTCTTGCGCCAAGTCGCTGGCCACACCGATTTCTGGTTGTTGTCACTGGGCTTTCTGGTCTGTGGATTTCAGGTGGTCTTTATTGGCATTCATATCCCGGCTTACTTACTCGCCCAACACTTGCCGGCACAAGCCGGCACCACTGTACTGGCGCTAGTGGGTTTATTTAATATTGCCGGTACTTGGTGCGCTGGCTGGCTCGGCGGTCGTTATGCTAAACCACAGCTGCTTGCCGCGTTATATTTACTGCGTGCAGTAGTCATTGCTTTGTTTTTCTATATGCCAATCAGCTTATTTTCGGCGTACGCCTTTGCCATCGCGATGGGCTTATTGTGGTTATCCACTGTGCCTTTGACCAATGGCACCATTGCCAGCATGTTTGGTGTACGTTATTTATCAATGCTGGCTGGGGTGGTGTTTTTATTCCATCAAATTGGCTCATTTTTAGGGGGCTGGCTCGGCGGCCTGGCCTATGATCAAACGGGCAGTTATGCCCTAGTGTGGCAATTATCAATTGTCTTAAGCGTGATTGCCGCCTTACTGAATCTGCCAATCCGTGAGCGCTTAGTCGCTTTCTCAACTCGAGATTGATGAGGCCTGCGATGCAACGAAAAACACTCTATCGAATAGCCGTCGGCGTACTATTGAGCGCTTTATTACTGGCGGCATGGTGGGGCTGGTCGAAAGCGGGGCTGGCCGTTTTACAACTCGGCATTGGTATTTGCTAGCTGACGCTAAAGGGCAGGAAAGGCTCTTGCCGGCCGTTGTTAAAGCGCGCTCCAACCTAACTTAGAGCGCGCTCAATTACTGTGCTTAACAGTCAAAACGTTGGTACAACGGCGCCCTTATATTTTTCATTGATAAAGGTTTTAGTTGCATCGCTGTGCAATGCTTTCACTAGTTTTTGCACGGCTTCAGCATTTTTATTATCTTCGCGGGTCACCAAAATATTGACATAAGGTGAATCTGCGCCCTCAATCACTAGCGCATCTTTGTTTGGATTTAAGTTCGCTTCTAAAGCATAGTTGGTGTTGATCAGCGCCAAATCAACTTGATTTAGAACACGCGGTAAGGTTGCTGCTTCAAGCTCGCGCACTTTGATTTTTTTAGGATTTTCGGCAATATCACGTGGCGTGGCAGTGATACCCGCTTCTGGCTTAAGCTTGATCACGCCTGCAGTTTGTAGCAGCAACAAAGCACGACCACCATTGGTGGCATCATTTGGAATCACCACACTGGCACCGGTTTTTAAATCATCCAGCTGTTTGATTTTGCTCGAGTAAGCTCCGAAGGGCTCAATGTGTACACCGGCAACACTGATCAAAGTGGTGCCGTTAGTTTTATTGAACTCATCCAAGTAGGGCTGGTGTTGGAAGAAGTTCGCATCTAAGCGGCCTTCTGCTACCTGCACGTTCGGCTGCACATAATCGGTGAATACTTTTACATCCAACTCAACGCCTTGCTCAGCCAGAGCAGGTTTTAAAAATTCTAAAATTTCTGCATGCGGCACGGGCGTCGCAGCAACTGTTAATGGTTCAGCTTGCACTGCAAACACACTAAGGGCAGCCAACGCTAATAAGGTCTTTTTCATACAATTACACTCCTATTGAACTCAGTTGAGCCGCAAAATGCAGCTTTTTATAGTTATTTTCTAGAAAACCGTACCACAAGGCGATCACCAACACTTTGTAAGACCTGCACTAGTAACAGCAGTAAGATGACCGTGACAACCATAACATCGGTTTGAAAGCGCTGATAACCAAAACGTATCGCTAGATCACCTAAGCCACCTGCACCCACCACACCGGCCATCGCGGTATAAGATACTAGCGTAATAGCCGTCACTGTGGTTGCCGCAATAATGCCAGGGCGTGCTTCAGGTAACAGCGCATTAAAAATAATCTGTCGAGTACTCGCACCCATCGCTTGGGTGGCTTCAATAATACCGCGATCCACTTCACGTAAAGAGGTTTCCACCAAACGTGCAAAAAACGGGGTGGTGCCGATCACTAAAGGGGGGATTGCCCCAGCCACACCCAAAGAGGTACCGGTCATGACTACCGTAATCGGAATCATCACAATCAGCAGAATAATAAAGGGGAGTGAGCGCAGCACATTAACCACAAATGACAGCAGCGCATAACAAATACGATGCTCAAACATTTGCCGCGGCCCGACTAAAAACAGCAATACCCCCATCGGCAAACCAAGCAATACCGTAAATAACAGCGAGCCACCCAGCATCAATAAAGTATCCAATGTGGCTTGCCAGATTTCATACCAATCAAGATTCATCAGCAATTCACTCATGGACGTAATACCTCAACATGCACGCCAGCAGCGCGTAATTGTTGTTCGGCGAGCGTCTCTTTACCGCCGGTTAAGGCTAACGTCAGCTGACCACAAGCCTGATCTTTAATCCGCCCAATGCGTCCCGCTAAAATACTGTAATCAACACCTGTTTCACGTGCGACACGCCCTAATAAAGGTGCATAGGTGGCTTCGCCAAGGAAAGTCAGGCGCACAATACGCCCAGAGACATGCTGATAATCCTCGCCAGGAGCAAGATCAGTATCCCCTTCTGTCTCTTGCACAAAACGTTGTGTGGTTGGGTGCTGCGGATGCAGAAAAACATCACTGACCAGACCATGCTCAACAATCACACCACCATCCATCACGCCGACACGATCACAGACGCGACGCATCACATCCATCTCATGAGTAATCAAAACAATGGTTAGGCCCAGCTCTCGATTGATCTCAGCCAGTAACTGCAGAACTTGCGCAGTGGTTTGTGGGTCAAGCGCACTGGTTGCTTCATCACACAAAAGAATTTTCGGATCAGTCGCAAGCGCCCGTGCAATCCCAACCCGCTGCTTTTGTCCACCTGACAACTGCGCCGGATACTTATTAGCATGCTCACTTAAACCGACCCGCGCCAGCAGTTCGACAACGCGTTGTTTAATCTGCGCGCGCGGCAATTCACCCGCCAGTTTGAGCGGCATAGCGACATTGTCAGCCACGGTCTTGGAAGAGAGTAAGTTAAAGTGCTGAAAGATCATGCCAACACGCTGACGAAAGCGGCGCAAACCTTGCGCATCGAGTGCCGTCACATCGACACCATCAACAATAATGCGCCCGCCAGAGGGTTCCTCTAGGCGATTAATCAAACGCAACAAGGTGCTCTTACCCGCACCAGAATGGCCAATCAAGCCAAAAATTTCGCCATGTAGAACCTTAAGCTGCATCGATTGCAAAGCAGCAATGCTCTGTCCGTTTACAACATAAGATTTATGTACATCGTGGAATTCAATCACGGTTTAACCTTGTTAGGGCGATGTTTGAGGCTCAGTTTGCCCAGCATCGCTTAGCATTAAAAGTTATTTTAAATTCTATATATAGATCGTTTTACAATGACTTATTCGGGGTAATAACCAATTGCGCTGGGCTATCACTGCGAATCACTTCTTGTAAGCGCGGCTTAAAGCTAGCATCCAGCCTCTTCACCCGTGCCGACAGCAAAGTTGCAACCCAATGAAAATCACGGGTATCGGCCACTTCAATACTGACTGCAGCGCGAAATTGCACGACATCGCTGGCCACATCATCCAGCAAGCGGCGCAGCTGATGATCGTTACGACTGACCAACATCGGCATTGGCAACGTGGTGCTATCAGCCAGCGGATCAATAATGCGTGCTTTTTTACTGCTAAGCTTCGGTGCTGTCGGCGGCGTTTGCTGTGGTGTTGGCTCCACCGTTGCTGGTTCGATTACTGTTACTGCAGGCGCAGTGTTAATCGGTGTTGTGTGTTTTTTCGCCGGCGCTCGCGCTGCAGGCTTGCTCACCGTCGGACGTTTAACTATAGGTTTGACAATCGCTTGCTCGACAACAGGCGGTGCTGCTTGCGCTTGCACAGCGGCTAAAGCCGTGCTCAAACCTTCAGTCAAAGCGGGGGCTTGTGGCATTAAGCGCTTGGCATTCATCAGTGCTGTGCTGGCAGCCAGCACATCAGCATCCTGCAAGGCTTGTTGGCCATTTTTCAGCCAAGCTGCAGCGAGGCGTTGCTGCAAGGCAGGCAAACGCTCATCGTCAGAATAATCAGCACCTAATGCTTGCAACTGCTGCTCGGCAGCAACCAATTGATTGCCCTCAATATAGCTGTCGAAGGCCTGCGCAGAAACTGCAAACTGATCAATTACGGGCTCACTGATTTGCTTAGTCGGAGCCTGACAAGCGCTTAGTGACATAGCAAGACTAAACGCTAACAGGCTGCGCCATAAAATGTGCGTCATGCCATCTATCCTCTGCCTAAAAACAGCTCGCAGTCTACACTGCTCTATTAGGTAGCAGAAGATCAATGCCTAATACGTCACCGAACAAATCACTCGGTCACGCATGGCTGATTAATTATTGCTCAAGCGCTGATTGCAATGGCTCGCTGGCTGACCAAATACGGTAACGCACTTCCACACCTTTAGGTGCATAGACTACAACCGGTAATTTGCTGTTGTAACCCAGGGTAAAGTTGTCACCCTGCACCGGTACAAAAGCTTCTTTTTTAGTGTTGTCAGGACAGGCCATCAAGGTTGCAATAGGTCCTGCAACATTGTCTAACTGATAATAGCTGTAGCCCCAGCCAGGTAAGTCTTTCTTCGTAAACTCACCCATCAGCGCGCGCGTATTGCAATCAGTCATCATTAACTTGCCAGGTACAATCTCAACCTTTAGCAGTTCTTCATGCGGTTGCTCAGCCAGCCAAATGACATGACGAGCCTGTCCTTCTGATGCCGCTGGAAAATCAGCAACGCTACTTAGTTCTGGGGTTGGTCCAGTGGCACAGGCCACCGTCGCAAATGAAAATGCTGTTACAAGAGTCATTGTTAGCGCTTTGCGCATAATCTAAATCCTTATTTTTACAGGTTGTAGAGCGCGAGTTTAACGCATCGCAATGGTTTTATGACCATGCATTGGCACTGCAGTTCAGAGCATCGATAGGCTTAACGCCGTTGCGGCACGATAAAACTGAGCAAAAATAACGCCGCAGCGCACACCACAATCGAGGGGCCTGCCGGCGTGTCCAGATGCCATGACATCGCCAACCCAGCACAGACCGCCAGCATCCCCAGCAGGCTGGCACCAATGGCCATTTGCTCAGGACTACGGGCATGACGCTGCGCCGCGGCTGCAGGAATAATCAGTAATGAGGTGATCAGCAGCACGCCGACGATTTTCATTGCCACGGCAATCACCAAAGCCATCAGCACCATCAACACTAAGCGCAGTTTGGCCACCGGCAAGCCTTCCACCTCGGCCAACTCTTCATGCACGGTAATCGCCAGCAAGGGTCGCCACAACGCAAGCATGCCGATTAATACCAACGCACTACCGGTGCCGATCCAGACTAAATCCATGATGCTTACGGCCAGCAAATCACCAAATAAGTAGCCCATTAAATCAACCCGCACTGACTCCATAAAACTGAGCGTGACCAAGCCCAGCGATAAAGTACTGTGCGCTAAAATCCCTAAAATAGTGTCTGAAGCTAA
>JAAXZZ010000121.1 GCA_012719655.1 Gammaproteobacteria bacterium
AACCCAAGCTGTAGGAGGCACTTAATTGCCGATGCGGGCGAGCCGCCCGCGCTCCCAGCTGAGCAATATCTAGAAGTGCGCGCTCCGAGTTGCGCAAGATCTGGGAGCGCGGGCTACTAGCCGGCCATTAACCAAACCTGCAGCTTACAGGGTGATATACACGCCGGTTGGCTTACCTTGGGCATCCAATTCCAGCACTTGCAAGCTGCCTTTTTTCTCCGGTCCCATGCCCGGTGAGTTCATGGGCATACCAGGTAGCGCCAGGCCTTTGATCTTGGGCTGCTCGGTGAGCATCTTGTTGATTGCCGCGACCGGTACATGACCTTCCACCACATAGCCTTCGATTTCTACCGTATGGCAACTGGCGGCTTGTGCGGTGCCTAGGCGCTGCTTGACTGGCGTC
The DNA here is from genome assembly GCA_012719655.1 of Gammaproteobacteria bacterium. Taxonomy (GTDB): domain Bacteria; phylum Pseudomonadota; class Gammaproteobacteria; order Pseudomonadales; family Pseudomonadaceae; genus Denitrificimonas. Next base: position 404 of record JAAXZZ010000121.1, read on the forward strand.
ATGTTGGCGTGATCAATCATTTTCACCTTGAAGCCGTTATCTTCTAAATAGTGCGCATATTCAACACAGCAACCGCAGTTAGGGTCTTTGTGTAAGGTGGCATTGATGGGCGCGGCCAGTGCTTGGCTGGCGAATAAACTGAATGCGCCGACTGAGATCAGGCGAGTGAATAATGTTTGCATGGTCGTACTCCGCAATTAAAAAATATTGAATTGATTAACTCAAAGCCATCTTGGGTGGCTTAGTCAGCGGAGAAACCTGTCTGGAGTTGAAAAAATACGCCAGCACACTGTGTTGTGCTGTGCTCGGCTTGGTCAGTATCAGTGGTTGGCTGTTGCACAAAGCATATAAACAGCAGTGATGAATCGTTCCTGCGCAATCAACATCGCAGCTCACCGAAGTCTGGGGGCTGGATGCGTGCTGACTGTGCCTATCTGTCTGCATTGTGTTAAACGCTGGCGTCGGTGAGTGATGGGCAAAAGCCGGTTGCAACGCGGCCAAGGCTAAACACAGCGCTAAAAGCACCACGCAGAGTCTTGGATAAATCCGTGTTGGCCACAGTTGCATTTAGATTTTACTCGCCAATATTGTGCTGTCAGTGTTCGCCAAACCATCAAGAATAGAGCAATCCGGTTGGCCATCGCCTTGGCATTGGCTCACCCATTGTGCCAGCTGCTGGCGCATGCTTTGCAACTGCATAATATTTTGATCCAGTTCAGCCATATATTGCTGCGCTAAGGCTTTTACATCAGCGCTTTGTCGGTCAGTATTTTGCCATAAATCCAGCAGCATTTTAATGCGCTCTAAAGAAAAACCTAAATCGCGTGCACGTTTAATAAAACGCAACTGTTGTACGCAATTATCAGTGTACAGACGATAACCGGCATTGGTGCGTGGTACTGGTTTTAACAGGCCGATTTCTTCGTAGTAGCGAATCATTTTGCGGCTGATACCTGAAGCCGCTGAAGCTTCGCCAATATTCATAAAGCCTCCAATGGCGCTTTAAAGCCGCGTAAACGTAGCGCATTACTGACCACAAAGACGCTGGATAACGCCATGGCACCCGCTGCTAAAACGGGCGACAGCAGCGTGCCATTGAACGGATAGAGAATCCCCGCCGCCACTGGAATCAAGGCGATATTGTAAGCAAAGGCCCAGAACAGGTTTTGACTGATATTGCGCAAAGTGGCTTTAGACAAAGCCAGCGCGTTGATCACGCCGGTTAAATGGCCAGACATCAACACCACATCAGCCGCGTCCATAGCAATATCGGTACCGGTACCAATGGCAATCCCGACATCGGCGGCGGCCAGTGCTGGCGCATCATTAATGCCGTCGCCGACATAGGCCACTTGGCCGTATTGTTGTTGCAGCGCTTTGACCGCTTCAACTTTAGCTTCGGGCAGCACTTGCGCGACCACATGATCAATGCCTAACTGCTTGGCAATGGCATTGGCGGTGTGTTGGTTATCACCGGTGATCATCGCCACTTGTAAGCCTTGCTGATGCAGATGATCAATCGCCGCTTTACTGCTTGATTTGATCGGATCACTGACCGCCATCATGACGGCTAAGCGCCCAGCTATCGCGGCATACATCGGAGACTTACCTTGTTCACCGAGTTGTTGCGCTTGGGCAGAAAATTCATCAGTACTGATATCTAAACTGTGCATAAAGCGGTCAGCGCCGATCTGTACCAACTGACCAGCGACCCGCGCCTGCACGCCCATGCCAGTGATGGATTGAAATTCTGTAATGGTCGGTATGTCCAACTCACGCTGCTGCGCGGCTTGTACTATCGCTTGAGCAATCGGGTGCTCGGACTGCTGCTCAACGGCGGCAACCAGTGCCAGCACGGCATCATCCTGTTGGTCAGCGGTAACGGTAAAATCAGTCAGTTGTGGTTTGCCTTCGGTTAACGTGCCGGTTTTATCCACAGCGACGACTTTAACGTCTTTCAGGCTTTGCAGCGCTTGGCCTTGGCGAAACAGAATGCCGAGCTGCGCCGCGCGACCGGTGCCGACCATAATTGAAGTGGGCGTCGCCAAACCCATCGCGCACGGGCAGGCGATAATTAATACTGCTACGGCATTGACCAGCGCCAAGCTAATGGCAGGTGCTGGCGCGAAAATCATCCACATAATAAAGGTCAGCAGGGCGGCAACCATCACCGCAGGGACAAACCATAAGGTAATGCGATCAACCAAGGCTTGAATCGGCAGCTTGCTGCCTTGCGCTTGTTCAACCAGACGAATAATGTGTGCCAACACGGTATTGGCACCGACTTGCTCAACTTTCACCTGCAAACTGCCGGTTTGGTTCACCGTACCGCCAATCACTGTGGCGTCGGTCTCTTTTGCCACCGCAATAGGCTCGCCAGTCAGCATGGATTCATCGACAAAGCTATTACCGGAAACCACTACACCATCCAAGGCAATGCGTTCACCGGGGCGAATCTCTAAGATTTCACCAATACGAATTTCCGCCACAGGTTTGTCTTGGCTTTTACCGTTAATCAGTACCCGCGCTTGATTGGGCTGCAGATTGATTAAGCGTTTAATCGCATCCGCGGCACTGCCTTTAGCGCGAGCTTCCAGATAACGGCCAAGTAAGATTAGCGCGATAATCACCGCCGAGGCTTCAAAGTACACATTCACCGTTTGCGCAGGCAGGATTTGCGGCACAAAAGTGGCGATCATCGAGTAAGTAAAGGCCGATAAAGTGCCCAGCGCTACCAGCGAGTTCATGTCTGGTGCGAGGCGACGCAAACCATGCCAACCCATTTTTAAGATGTCACGACCGGGGCCAAACAGCACTAGCGCGGCTAGGGTTGCCTGTGCGTACCACAGGTGTTGCGTCTCAAAAGTACGTTGTAAAAAGGCATGAAATGGCGCAATAAAATGCGCGCCCATTTCTAAGATAAATAAGGGCGTGGCAAACAAGAAAGCGTATTTCAGTTGTTTCTTCAGCTGCGACTGTTCGGCGGCTTGGCGGCTATTGAGATCATCGGCTTTGCGCTGGTTATCCAGCAATAACTTGGCCGGATAATTGTGCTCGGTGAGCCATTGGCTGATCAGTTCAGGGTCTGCGCCCGCCAACAACTGCACATGCGCTTGTTTGGTGGCGAGGTTGACTTGATAGCTAATCACGATTGGGCTTTGCGCTAGTGCTTTTTCAATGCGCCCTACGCACGAGCCGCAGTTCATACCGCTGACAGCATAATCAAAACCATGTACAGGCACTTGATAGCCGCTAGCTTCTACCGCTTCGATTAAGTCTTTTAAAGCCACCGACTGCTTGAGATGGACAATGGCTTCACTGGTGACCAAGTTGATCACTGCCTGCTCAACACCGGGCACTTTCAGCAAACCGCGTTCAACCCGCCCAGCGCAGCCAGCGCAAGTCATACCGCGTACAGGAATTTGCAGAGTCTGTAAGGTCGTCACGTCATCACCGCCGCTATTTAAGTCAGCACTTAAGGTAAAGCTTACCATAGGGTTAAGGTCAAGGGTCGTGACTGTTTAGACTGGAAGGGCTTGGTGTTGTGCAGGATCTGGGCGATCGATCAACAGCTTATCTAAACGGATTGATACAAACTCACTTGGCGAAACTCTGCTGGCTCGGCGAGATCGGGAAGGGTTTCACCATAGAGGGTTTGGCTTTTGCGAAACAACGCATGTTGAAAATTGCGTTGTCTTGAATCAGCCATGATGATCTGTTTGGCGAAATCTGCAAAACGCTTGAGCAGCGGCAGGTTGGCTGCGTCGTAGAGGACATCGGCAGCAAACAATACATCGTAGGGTTCTGATTCGCTAAATAAATCCTCGCTGTAACTCAGATCCAGTTGATTGAGCTCGGCATTGGCACGACAGGCTTGCAGGGCGGTGAGATCTAAATCACAGGCAACAGCGCTTTTGGCTCCAGCGAGCTTTGCCGCTAAAGCCACAATGCCGCTGCCTGCACCAACATCAATCACCCGCTTGCCGGCTACCTGCTCAGGATGCTGCAAAATCCATTGCGCTAAGGCTAAACCACTGGCCCAACAGAAACACCAGTACGGCGGCTCATCAAGCAGGCGCTGAGTCTCTTCTTGACTAAAAGGACGCTGCATGGTGCTGGGATCAATCAACCAGAGTTTAAGTGGTAAGTCAGGTAGTGAGCTGACGATTAACTGGGCATCAGTGACACGAACTTGTAGGGCGCTGTTGAGTTGATCAATGAGGCTTGAATGCACGGGATGCTCCAGGGCAAGCGAGGGTGCAGGTATTTTAGCGTTAAACATCACTCTTGCCAGTAGCGTGCGCCGATATATCCTGTTTAGATAACCGCACAGGCTGAACTAATCAGCTGTTTCACACCTAACCTTAGAGTGGAGATAACCGCGCAAGACTCTGCTGTAAGCGAGTAAACCACGGCAAAAATAAGCGATAGCTCGGGTTATGCTTGATCGCTCAAGGAGAGGTTATGTTGAGTAGTACATCGTTAAAGTTTTCCGCGCTGGCATTGGGCTTAATGTGGATGGTTGGCTGCCAGAGTTTAAGCACTTCGCCAGCGCCTGAATCTACTAGTAGTGCGACAAAACCGGCTGAAGCCACTGTAACCACGTCTTCCGAGCGCGCGCAAACCAGCGCTGAGCAACAGGCTGAAGATGCGATGATTACCGTGCATTTAGCGCAATTGCAGCATGGTCCTGAATTGTTAACTGTGGATTTAGGCGACGATAAAAAACTCTACGCTTTACCGCTACCGGTGCTCAATCGTGGCGATATGGAAGGCGTTGAGGCTTTCGGCACCAAAGACGGTAAAACTTTTATTGTCTTTACTATGACAGAGCAAGGCCGCACTAAACTGGCTGAGCTGACGGCTAAAGCTCAAGGGCATTTCTTTTTGTTTGGCGCCCAAGGTCAGATGATTGGTATCTCGCGAATTAACGAGCCAATGGCTGATGGCAAGTTGGTAATGCCAACGCAAGATAAAGCGCACACTGTGCAGGTGATGCAGTTGCTGCGTTAAGTGGATAACACATGTGTACGTTAAGCATGATATTGATAAGGCTATTGCATGACGCGCACCTTAGCCGGTGGCCGCCGATCTGCAGGGTAAAGCAGGTGAATACCCCCTAGTTCGACCAGCGGTTTGTCGAGTTCTAGAACCACCAGCTGTCCCTGCACCACTGCCTCGGCCACAATGAAGTGCGGCTGATAGATAATACCTTGGCCGGCTACCGCTGCGGCGAGCAGCGCATCGCCATTATTGGCGACTAGGTCTCCAGTGATCGGCACGCGTAACTCGCCCTGACTGCCGAATGCCAATCATAGTGCAGTCTGCCATAGCGCCCATTAATCTTGCGTCAATATTGGCGATACCTTGATCTTTACACACACAGCTTTTATCACGGTCAGTTTCTGTTAAATCATCCGCAATCGTTGCTGTCATCACCGATACCCATGCCGGTCAACCGCTCATATTGACTAAAGAGCCAGTAATAAAGCCCAGATGAATTGGTCATGGGTTTGTAGTCGGCACTTTCATTATTGACACCCCATTTTTGGCATGCAATTATTTTAATATGTTAAATTCTTAATGTATTGCACCTGCGGGGTATTTCAGTGGATTTGATTCAGTTCTTAAAATGCCTTTCAGACCTTAATAGGCTCACCTGCCTTGGCTTGATCCAAAGAGCGGGGGAGGCGTGTGTGTGTGAGATCCAGGTTGCACTAAATCAAGAGCAACCAAAGGTGTCGCAATATTTAGCGCAATTACGCAAGTGTGGAATTTTGCAAAGTGAGCGACGCGGAAAGTGGGTGTATTACCGCTTGTCTGCTGACTTGCCGAATTGGGCACTCAAGGTCATCACTTGCTCAATTGAAAATAATCCAGCGCTATTTGCCGATGCAATAGCTCTGTTTGACAGTATTCATAGCCGCAATGCTTGCGATAACGAGAGCAATAACAATGCAGACAAATAATCAGTTAGAAAACCTTATTACTGAGCAGATTAGTGTGCCTCACCAGGAACATTTTTCTAACCTAGACTCTAGTCATCCACCGCGTATTTTGCTGTTATACGGCTCATTGCGTCAGCGTTCATTCAGTCGTTTGGTTGTTGAAGAAAGCGCAAGATTGCTCAAACACATGGGCGCCGAGGTGCGTATTTTTAATCCTGAAGGTTTACCGCAGCCTGACACTGCAGATGAATCGCATCCGAAGGTGCAAGAATTACGTGATTTAATGGTGTGGTCGGAAGGTCAAGTCTGGTGCTCACCAGAACGGCATGGTGCGATGACAGGCATTTTCAAAAGCCAAATCGACTGGATACCACTTAGCCTCGGTGCTGTGCGCCCCACACAAGGGAAAACCTTAGCTGTTATGCAGGTGTGTGGCGGTTCTCGATCTTTTAATGTGGTCAATCAGCTCCGTGTATTGGGTCGCTGGATGCGGATGTTTACCATCCCAAATCAATCCTCGGTTGCCAAAGCCTATCTTGAGTTCGATGAAAATAATCGTATGAAACCCTCGCCTTACTACAACCGCATTGTTGATGTTATGGAGGAGCTGGTGAAGTTCACTTTGCTATTGCGCAATAATGCACCTTACCTGACTGATCGTTATTCAGAACGTGTAGAGAGTGCAGAAGAGCTCAGTCAACGCGTTAATCAGCGCTCAATATAAGGACGCTTTGATGACAACAACTCAATCAGGAAATGCTCCCAGCGCCTCTGAAGGCATGGGCTTATTTGGTCGCTACCTAACGCTTTGGGTGGCTTTGGCCATTGTTGCTGGAGTGTTGCTAGGTCAGTTTGCGCCTGTGATTCCTCAAACCTTATCGCGCTTTGAGTATGCTCAAGTATCCATACCAGTGGCTGTACTGATTTGGGCAATGATTTTCCCAATGATGTTACAAGTCGACTTTAGCTCGATTAAAAATGTAGGCAAGCAACCCAAAGGATTGGTGATTACCACGAGCGTAAACTGGCTGATCAAACCTTTTACGATGTTTGCAGTCGCTTGGTTTTTCTTTATGGTGGTTTTCAAGCCATTGCTGCCGGCCGCCACTGCTAACGAATACTTAGCCGGGGCAATCTTATTAGGGGCAGCACCCTGCACGGCGATGGTGTTTGTGTGGAGCTATTTAACCCGTGGTGATGCGGCCTACACTTTAGTACAGGTCGCTGTAAATGACTTGATCATGCTGGTTGCCTTTGCCCCTATTGTGGTTTTACTGCTGGGCATCTCTAACATCCAAGTGCCATGGGATACAGTGTTGTTGTCGGTGCTGCTGTATATCGTTATCCCTCTAGCAGCCGGTTATTGGGTACGCAACAGGGTTATCAAACGCCGAGGTCTGGCATGGTTTAACGACGTGTTTCTCAGGCGTGTCGCTTCGATTACGCCTGTTGGATTGATCGTAACTTTAGTGTTGTTATTTGCGTTTCAAGGCGATGTGATCATTGCTAATCCACTGCATATTGTACTGATTGCTATCCCACTTATTATCCAAACAGTATTAGTGTTTGCTATTGCTTACGGTTGGGCTAAAGCATGGCGTGTGCCTCATGCAATCGCAGCGCCTGCCGGTATGATTGCGGCCAGCAACTTTTTTGAATTGGCGGTAGCGGTAGCTATTGCTCTATTTGGTCTGCAATCGGGAGCGGCATTAGCCACTGTTGTTGGCGTGCTTGTTGAAGTTCCTCTAATGCTTGCGCTGGTGCGTTTTGCGAATAAAACGCGCCACCATTTCCCAGCTTCTGCCGTAGCAGAGCAATCCTCTTAAAGGACACATTATGCTGGTTATTTATCATAATCCTGAATGCGGCACTTCACGTAATACACTCAAAATTATCCAGGACGCTGGCTACTCACCGATAGTCATTGAGTACCTAAAAGACGGCTGGACAGGTGCGCAGTTACTTGGGTTATTTGCGGCCGCCAATTTAACCCCTAAACAAGCACTACGAACCACTAAATCACCTGCCGCCGAGCTGGGATTGCTGGCCGATACTGTCTCTGATCAGGAGATTCTTGAGGCGATGATACAGCATCCCATATTGGTCAATCGCCCGATTGTTTGCAGCCCTCAAGGTGTAAAGCTTTGTCGACCCAGCGAAGTGGTGCTCGATTTGCTTGAGAGCTGGCCAAAGGGCCCTTACTACAAAGAAGATGGTGAGCAAATACTCAATATAGACGGCACACGTACCAGCCCAGTCCCATAGTTTAAGGATCAATCAGATGAACATACTTATTTTTTTAGGAAGTGTTCGACAAAGTACACCTCCCGCCCCTGCCCGTCTTGGTGAGCGTGTGGCTTTATCCTGTAAGCAACACATTGAGTGTCAACTGGCAACGCTTCAAGTTGAAGTAATTGACCCTCTTGATTTTGAATGAGCGAGAGTTGCGAATTTTTTATTAAAAAATAGTAGCCCCCTATGAGGTTGTGGCAAGCCCATACCGACTTTATTGTCATGCCACACATCAAAGCCTACCTTGTGACCGGCTTATTCAACGGTGACGCTTTTGGCCAGGTTTCTTGGCTGATCAACGTCTGTACCTTTCAATACCGCCACATAGTACGACAGCAATTGCAGCGGAATGGTGTAGAGAATCGGTGCCAGTACGGGATGGATGCTCGGCATGTTCACCACTTGGGTTTGTCCATCTTCGCTGAGTTGTGCTGCACGATCGGCAAAGACTAACAGTTGACCACCACGGGCACTGACTTCTTGCAGATTGGATTTGAGCTTTTCCAGTAGCTCGTTGTTGGGCGCAACCGTAACCACGGGCATATCGCTGTCAACCAGTGCCAATGGGCCGTGTTTGAGCTCGCCGGCGGGGTAGGCTTCAGCGTGAATATACGAAATTTCCTTAAGCTTGAGCGCTCCTTCTAAGGCCACTGGGAACTGTTCGCCACGACCTAAAAACAGCGCATGGTGCTTCTCGGCAAAGAGCTGCGCTTTGGCTTCAATGGTCGCGCTGCTGGCTAGAGCGTCATTGAGTTTGGCTGATAGATTGCGCAGCGCATCAAGGATCTCGCGTTCTTGTGCTGGCGCCAGTGTGTGCCGTGCACGGCCGATGGCCAGGGTGAGGAGCAATAAACCGACCAGTTGCGTGGTGAAGGCTTTGGTCGAGGCCACGCCAATCTCTGGACCGGCACGGGTCAGCAGGGCCAAATCAGATTCGCGTACCAATGAGCTGGTGCCGACATTACAAATGGTCAAACTGGCTAAGTATGCATTGTCTTGGCGATGCCGTAACGCAGCGAGGGTGTCAGCCGTTTCCCCAGACTGCGAAATAGTGACAAATAAGGTGTCGGGCTGCACTGCGACATGGCGGTAACGGAACTCGCTAGCGACTTCAACTTGGCAAGGGGTGTTGGTCAGGCCTTCGAGCCAATAACGCGCGACCATGCCCGCGTGATAGCTGGTGCCGCAAGCGACAATCTGGATGTTTTTTACTTTAGCAAACAGCGTACTGGCGTCTGGACCAAAGGCTGCAGGCAAGACATGGTCAGCGGCTAAGCGATCGGCTAACGTGCGTTGCACAGCTTGCGGCTGTTCGTAGATTTCTTTCAGCATAAAGTGGCGGTAGCTGCCTTTCTCAGCGCTTTCCGCTTGGTCGAGGTATTGCACGGCTTCGCGCTGGACTGGGTTGTTTTGCGCATCCCAGATCTGCAATCTGTCACGCTCAATCACCGCAATATCACCTTCTTCAAGGTAGATAAAGCGATCGGTCACTTGACGCAAGGCTAGAGGATCAGAGGCTAAAAAGTTTTCACCAATGCCTAAACCAATCACTAATGGACTGCCGCTGCGGGCGGCGAAAATACGATCAGGTTGCTTGGCGCTGATTAGTGCTAAACCATAGGCACCGTGCAATTGCGTCACCGCGATGCGCAGGGCGTCAAGTAAATCATGATGGGTTTTTTGCAAATGATGCAGCAGGTGGACGATGCTTTCAGTGTCAGTCTGTGAAGTGAACACATAACCTTGGCTTTGTAATTCGCTGCGCAGTTCCTGATAGTTTTCAATGATGCCGTTGTGGACAACGGCTAACTCGGTGCTGGAGAAATGCGGATGAGCATTGGCTTCGCTGGGTACACCGTGGGTGGCCCAACGCGTGTGGGCAATGCCGATTTGGCCATTGAGTGGTTCGTTATGTAAGGCTTGTGCAAGCTCTGCGACTTTACCGGTGCGGCGCACCCGCTGCAGTTGCTGTTGTTGTGTATAAACAGCCATCCCAGCACTGTCATAGCCGCGGTATTCAAGACGCTTGAGGCCTTCTAGTAAAATTGCGCTGACGTTGCGTTCAGCGATGGCACCAACAATGCCGCACATAACAAACCTCCGGTGACTGAGCTTATGCCTCTGTAGATCGTCCATGTATGGGCGACGCCGTGCGTTATTTTTGCACAGGTTTAGGGTGTTTGTAATATTTTTGTTGAGCCGAACAGTGTGAAATCTAGGCCTTAATTTTTAAGGCCAGCAATGACTGTGGCGCGGTCGTGTTGTCGCCGCTGAGCGAGCGGTGTCGATAGGATGATGGTGTTGGCTGCTAGCAACCCTAGATGGGCGCTCTACGAGGACGATCGCAGTGGGGTGAGGATTGTCAGGTCATGAGGCTGCGCGACGCAATTAGAATTGCGCCGCAGCTCGCCAGAAAGTTATAGATTTTTGTGGGTGATGCGGCCGTTGAGTAGGGTGTAGCGCACTAGACCGGGCAGGTGGTGGCCAATAAATGGACAGTTGCTGCCTTTGGAGAACCAGTTTTCACCAGCGAGGGTTTGTGCGTTAGGGTCAAACAAAACTATATCCGCGGCAGCGCCGACGGCTAAGCGACCGGCATTGATCTGCATGGCTGCGGCAGGTCCAGTGGTTAAGCGCGCTAAAGCGGTGGGCAGATCGAGTACGCCTTCTTCGACTAAACTCATGGCTAATGGCAATAACAGTTCAATGCTGCTGATGCCGGGCTCGGTGGCGGCAAAGGGTGCGAGTTTGGCGTCAGCTTCGTGCGGCTGGTGGTGGCTGGCAATTGCACTGATCACACCGCTTCTCACCGCTTCACGCAGACCTTCGCGGTCTTCGAGTGAGCGCAGTGGTGGCAAGACATGATAAGAGCTGGAGAAATCCATTAACGCTTCGTCAGTTAGAATCAATTGATACATGGCCACATCTGCAGTGACTGGTAGGCCGCGTGCTTGTGCTTTAGCAATTAAACGGACGCCGCGTGCAGTGGTGATTTGGCTGAAGTGCGCACGTACGCCGCTTTGCTCAACCAGTAATAAATCACGCGAAAGGGCGACGGTTTCTGCCGTTTCTGGAATACCCGTTAAGCCACGGAAAGTCGCAGTTGCTCCTTCGTGAGCTAAACCGCCCTCAGCCAATGAGGCATCTTGTGGCTGGAAAATCACCGTTAGGTCAAAAGTCGCAGCGTATTCCAGTGCACGACTTAAAATACGGTTGCTAGTCAAGGGTACTAGACCGTTAGTGAAAGCAATGCAGCCCGCGTCGCGTAAGGTGACTAATTCAGCCAATTGCTCACCGGCAAGACCTTGGCTCAAAGCGCCCAGCGGATAGACTTTGCATGAGCCTTCGTCACGGGCTTTATCGAGGATTAATTCAACCACCGCTGGAGTATCTAAAATAGGTTTGGTTTGCGGCGTGCAGCACACAGAGGTAATGCCACCAGCCGCAGCGGCGCGGGTTTCCGTGGCAATGGTGCCTTTGCGGCCATAGCCCGGTTCGCGCAATGAAGTGGAAATGTCGACCAAACCTGGTGCGGCAATTAAACCGCTTGCATCAATCATTTGCTCGGCAACAAACTCACGCGGCATGTCGCCAATAGCGACAATTTTGCCGTCACGGATAAAAATATCAGCCTGCTGATCCATGCCGCTGGCCGGATCAATGATACGAGCGCCATTAATGTGTATACGCATTAGATCGACTCCTGCTTTTCTGCGTCCAGTTGGCGTTGTTCATTCTGACCGCTCATGGTCATCGACAGTACCGCCATACGAATGGCAATGCCGTAGGTGACTTGATTAAGAATCATCGAGCGCGGGCAGTCCGCCACTAAGGAATCAATCTCGACGCCACGATTAATCGGACCTGGGTGCATGATGATGGCTTCTGGATGAGCCAGCGCGAGGCGTTGTTCGGTCAAGCCGAAGAGACGATAAAACTCACCTTCACTGGGCAGTAAACCACCTTGCATGCGTTCGCGTTGCAAGCGCAGCATGATGATGACATCAACATCTTTTAAGCCTTCATTGATATCGGTGTAAACGCTCACGCCGTATTGCTCAAGACCTATGGGTAGCAAAGTTTTGGGCGCAATCACACGAATATCAGGGCAACCGAGGGTTTTTAGCGCGAGCATGTTTGAGCGGGCAACCCGTGAGTGCAATATATCGCCGACGATCGCTACTTTTAGCTGGGTAAAGTCGCCTTTGTGTCGACGAATAGTCAACATATCCAGCATGCCTTGTGTCGGGTGTGAATGACGGCCATCACCACCATTAATAATCGCTACATTAGGACTGACATATTCAGCAATAAAGTGCGCGGCACCAGAATCCGCATGGCGCACAACAAACATATCGGCAGCCATGGCTTCGAGGGTGCGCAGGGTGTCGGTGAGGGTTTCACCTTTGCTGGTTGAAGAGGTGGAAACGTTGAGAGTAATGACGTCAGCGGATAAGCGTTTGGCGGCCAACTCAAAGGTGGTGCGGGTGCGTGTGGAGTTTTCAAAAAACACGTTACAAACAGTCATCCCGCGCATGAGCGGCACTTTTTTCACGGCCCGTGCGCCGACTTCTAAAAAGGAGTCAGCGGTGTCGAGAATTTCTGTCAGCATCTCACGGGGGAGGCCATCGAGCGATAAAAAATGGCGCAGACGACCTTGGTCGTTTAATTGCAGCGGGCACTTAGGGGCGAGGGGCGTCATTGCGAAAATCTCATAGATGGTCGAGGGTTTTCAGTTGGATAGCCAACGGTTCGGGTCCAACTAATTTTACACGCTGCATTGCATCAAGGGAAAGTGTTGCGCCGACAATGTCAGGACGAATGGGCAGTTCGCGGGCATTTAAGTCGAGCAGGCAGACGAGGGTGACACTGGCTGGACGGCCATAATCAAACAATTCATTGAGTGCGGCGCGGATGGTGCGGCCACTCATCAAGACATCGTCAATCAACACCAAGTGCTGATCACTGATATCAAAAGGCAACTGCGATGGACGAACTTGTGGATGCAGGCCGCTGCGGCTGAAGTCGTCGCGATAAAACGACACATTTAAAATGCCCAGCGGCTCTTCACTTTTGAGTTCTTTGAGCAAGGCGTTGGCGACCCAAACACCGCCGGTGTGGATACCAACAAAACGCGGATTATCGATGTTGTGGGCTTGTAGATGGGTTTTGAGCTCATCGGCAATGGTGGTAATTAAAACAGCAGGATCAGGTAGGCTCATTTCAGTACGACTCCATGCATCAGTTGAGGTCAGCTGTTGCTGTATTGCTCCAGCCATCCTTGCAGTAATAAAGCAGCGGCTAAGGCATCGACAGGTTGCTCTCGATAGCTGCCACGTTGTTGTCCTTGCGATAAACGTTGGCCTTTAGCGGCAAAGGTGGTTAGGCGCTCATCATGGGTGTGGACGGGTAAGTTAAAACGGCCATTGAGGCGCCGCGCAAACTTTTCTGCGCGCATACACATATCACTGGGTGTGCCGTCCATATTTAGCGGTAATCCTACAACAAGTGCATCGGGCTGCCACTCTTTAATCAATGCTTCGATCTGCTCCCAGCGCGGGATGCCATCTTGCGCTTTTAAATTGCACAATTCGCGCGCTTGGCGAGTGATCATTTGTCCAACCGCAACACCGATTTGCTTGGTCCCGTAGTCAAAGCCTAAGAGT
>JAAXZZ010000122.1 GCA_012719655.1 Gammaproteobacteria bacterium
AAGATACATAGAATAAAGCTGCTATTAAGATAGGCTAATTTGACGAAAAATTCATGTGTAGAACCAATGCAGTACAGACTCAATGGTTAAAGATGAAATAACCCACTTAAATCCGTACAATGGCGCGTTATTGAACATTTATCATGATTCTATTTTTTTGATGAGCCTTAATCGAGCAAGGCCGTGCAGGATGCTTTTTTGAAGAACCCAACACACACTCAAATGACTGATAAACATACTTGGCAAGAGCAGGCTCAATTACGTTTAAAAGAAGGCGTACTGATCCTCTTGGCCGTGTTGTGTATTTATTTATGGATGGTGTTATTGACCTTTGATGTCAATGACCCAGGCTTTACGCAGAGCGTGAGCCAGCAAGACACTGTAAATAATGCCGGTGGGCAGATTGGCGCTTGGATTGCCGATGTATTGTTTAGCGTGTTGGGTTATTTTGCTTGGCTGTTTCCTTTAGTGCTGATGCTCAAAACCGTTTTAGTTTTCCATAATCGCTATCAGCCAATGGTTTGGAATGGCTGGTTGTTTGCACTGCGTGCATTTGGTTTTATTTTATTGCTGTGTTCCGGTGCGGCGCTGGCCCATGTGCATTTTCCGTTACCTGAAATCACTCCGAAGAACTTTAATATTCTTGGTGAGACCTTAGGTCAAGCCTTAACTGCTGTGCTGAATATCGAAGGCGCTACGCTGTTATTGCTGGCCTGCTTCTTATTTGGCTTGACCGTGTATGCCAATTTTTCTTGGTTTAAGGTTATGGAAGGCGTGGGGGCGCTGACTTTACAGGCGATTGAGGTAGTGAAGTCGTTGGTACAACGTATCTGGGATAATGCCCAAGCCCGCAAACACGCCAAGATTAAACTGCGTGAGGTCGATGAGCAGGTCAGTCAAGTGACTGGATCTTTGCGTGTCGACAAGGATGAGCAAGTACGAGTGCGTGAGCGTATTTTAAAGCGTGATGAAGCCTTGGCACAGCATGTCAGTGCCCGTGAAGGCCGTAGTGAGCCGGTGATTGCTGCACCGAGTGTCACGCAAGCAGCACCTGCGCCCAGCAAACGCGTACAGAAAGAAAAACAAGCACCGTTGTTTGTCGACAGTGCAATTGAAGGCACTTTGCCGCCCTTGGCTTTGTTGGATAAAGTTGAGAAGAAAAAGCCGAGTTACTCCGAAGAGTCACTACAGGCGATGTCGCGCTTGTTAGAGATTAAGCTTAAAGAGTTTGGAGTTGAAGTGCAGGTTGAGTCCGTGCATCCAGGTCCTGTGGTCACGCGCTTTGAAATACAGTTGGCACCCGGGGTGAAAGTCAGCCGCATTACTAACTTAGCCAAAGATTTGGCCCGCTCTTTAGCGATGATCAGTGTGCGAGTGGTGGAGGTGATTCCAGGAAAAACCACTGTGGGAATTGAGATTCCTAACGAAGATCGGCAAATTGTACGTTTCTCAGAAGTGCTAGAAACGACTGATTTTGATGAAGCTAAGTCCTGCGTCACCATTGCCTTGGGGCATGATATTGGTGGTCATCCAGTGATTGCAGATTTAGCAAAAATGCCACACTTGTTGGTGGCTGGTACCACAGGTTCAGGTAAGTCGGTGGGTGTTAATGCGATGATTCTATCGGTGTTGTTTAAGTCCACACCGGAAGAAGCACGCTTGATTATGATTGACCCGAAAATGCTTGAGCTGTCGATCTATGAAGGCATTCCGCACTTGTTATGCCCAGTCGTCACCGACATGAAAGAAGCCGCCAATGCGCTGCGCTGGTGCGTTGCAGAGATGGAGCGCCGCTATAAGCTGATGTCGGCGATGGGCGTACGTAACTTGGCAGGTTTTAACCGTAAAGTTAAAGACGCACAAGACGCTGGCACGCCGTTGGAAGACCCATTATTCCGCCGTGAAACGATTGACGATGAAGTGCCGCATTTAAGCAAGTTGCCGACCATTGTCGTGGTGGTCGATGAGTTTGCCGATATGATTATGGTGGTCGGTAAGAAAGTTGAAGAGCTGATTGCGCGGATTGCGCAAAAAGCGCGTGCCGCTGGGATTCACTTGATTCTTGCCACGCAGCGTCCATCGGTGGATGTGATTACTGGTTTGATTAAAGCCAATATCCCTACCCGTATTGCTTTCCAAGTATCGAGTAAAATTGATTCGCGTACCATTCTTGATCAAGGCGGTGCGGAACAGTTATTAGGTCATGGTGATATGTTGTATTTGCCACCGGGTACCAGTTTACCGATTCGTGTGCATGGCGCTTTTGTATCGGATGATGAAGTGCACCGTGTCGTGGATGCCTGGAAACTACGTGGTGCGCCCAACTATATTGAAGACATCTTGGCCGGTGTTGAAGAGGCTGGAAGCGGTTTCGATAGCGGTGATGGCGATAGCAGTAACGAAGATGATCCGCTTTACGATGAGGCGGTTAACTTTGTAACGGAAACCAGGCGGGCCTCCATTTCATCGGTGCAGCGTAAATTTAAAGTCGGTTATAACCGTGCCGCGCGTATGGTTGAAGCGATGGAAATGGCCGGCGTAGTGTCGGCTGCTGGGCATAATGGCTCGCGTGAAGTGATTGCGCCACCACCACGGCGTGATTAACCAACAGTGCTTGTTAATAACTTTACTGTCTTTAATCAGTAAGGTTTCACCTTTAAGCCAGACAAAAAGAGAGTATCGATGCGCACAATGTATAAAGGTTTTTTAGGCTGGATCTGTCACCTGATGCTCAGTAGCGCACTGCTGTTTTCGGTCTCGATTGCTCAGGCCGACGACAGCGAACAACAGCGCGCGGCCAATAAACTCAGTGAATTGCTCAGTCATACACAAACCATCAGTGGAACTTTTTCCCAGTTGACTTTGGATTCCACAGGCACCCAACTGCAAGAGGCGTCAGGGCAGATGGTGTTGCAGCGCCCAGGTTTGTTTCGCTGGCACACGGACCCACCACTGGAGCAGCTATTGATTTCTAATGGTGAGAAAGTTTGGTTGTATGACCCTGACTTGCTGCAAGTGACTGTGCAGAAAATGGATCAGCGCTTAACCCATACGCCAGCCTTATTACTGTCTGGTGATGTGTCGAAAATCAGTGAAAATTTCAGTATCACTTATAAAGAAGGTGGTCCGGTAATTGATTTTATTTTAACGCCAACCGCGAAAGATACTCTGTTTGATACGCTGCGTTTATCCTTCCGCAATGGCGTAATCAATGACATGCAGCTGCTCGATGCCGTTGGTCAGCGCACCAATATTTTGTTTATGGGCGTTAAAGTTAATGAGCCGGTGGATGCCAGTCAGTTTGTCTTTGATGCACCGACTGGGGTTGATGTCATCGAGGATGGTGAGTAACAGTGCAACTGTTTAGCAGTGAGCCGGTTGCTCAACCACTGGCGGCGCGTTTACGTGCCAATACTTTAGATGAGTATGTCGGTCAGCAGCATATTTTAGCTGTGGGCAAACCCCTGCGCGAAGCCTTGCAGCAAGGCGCTTTGCACTCGATGATTTTTTGGGGGCCGCCAGGGGTGGGCAAAACCACCTTGGCACGCTTGCTGGCGCAGGTCAGTGACGCGCACTTTATTACCCTATCGGCGGTATTGTCAGGGGTGAAAGAAATTCGTGAGGCGGTGCAAGAAGCCAAGCAGCAGTCGGCGCAATACAGTCGTCGTACCATCTTATTTGTCGATGAGGTGCACCGCTTTAATAAAAGCCAGCAAGACGCGTTCTTGCCTTATGTGGAAGATGGTACTTTCATTTTTATTGGCGCTACCACCGAAAATCCCTCGTTTGAACTCAATAACGCTTTGTTGTCGCGGGCACGTGTCTATGTCTTAAAAAGCTTAGATGATCAAGCATTGCAATTGCTGCTGGCGCGCGCTTTAAGTGATCCGCGTGGGCTGGGCGAGCGTGGCTTATCCATTGAGTCGCAAGCCCAGCAATTGTTGGTGCGCGCTGCCGATGGTGATGGTCGACGGTTGCTCAATCTACTAGAAAATGCGGCGGATTTACTGGAAGACGGCGACTGCATCGACGTTGATCTGTTAGGTGACATTCTCGGTGATGGCATGCGCCGTTTTGATAAAGGCGGTGAGGCGTTTTACGATCAGATTTCTGCCTTGCACAAATCGGTACGTGGTTCTAACCCCGATGCCGCTTTATATTGGTACACGCGCATGCTCGATGGCGGCTGTGATCCACTCTATATCGCTCGCCGCGTGGTGCGTATGGCCAGTGAAGACATTGGTAATGCTGATCCGCGTGCTCTGACCTTGTGTTTATCGGCGTGGGATGTGCAAGAGCGCTTGGGCAGCCCGGAAGGTGCGCTGGCTGTCGCACAAGCGATCACTTATTTAGCCTGTGCGCCGAAAAGTAATGCGGTCTACATGGCCTATAAAGCCGCGCGCCAAGATGCACAGCACTTTGGCTCATTGGATGTGCCGCTGCACTTGCGTAATGCCCCGACCAAGCTGATGAAAGAGTTAGGCTATGGCGATGAATACCGCTACGCCCATGATGAGCCTGATGCCTATGCGGCCGGAGAGGATTACTTCCCAGAAGCCTTAGCACCGCGTCAATATTACCAACCACCGGCGCGCGGTTTAGAAATTAAAATTGGTGAAAAGCTGCAACATCTGAAAAACTTAGATCGAGCCAGTTTACGCCAGCGTCGAGATGCACCATGATAAATTTTTTAATGGTTGCTTTAGGTGGCGCTCTGGGCAGTGTTCTGCGCTACAGCGCCGGCTTTGCTGTGGCTCATATTTGGCCGCAGCACCTGTACATTGCCACTGTTTTGGTTAATATCCTCGGCTGTTTTTTGATCGGCTGTGCTTTTTCTTGGTTTTTGCTTCGCCCAGATGTCTCTGGTATGACAACTTTATTGTTGATGACCGGTTTTTTAGGTGGATTTACGACCTTTTCAACTTTTTCACTGGATGCGCTGCGTCTGTTTAATGATGGGCTGCCAGTGCAAGCGGTACTCTATATGGGCGTGACTTTAGTCGGTGGTTTACTTGCCACTTGGCTGGGGATGGCCTTGATTAAATTTTCTCTGTAAGAACGGATACCTTTTATGCTTGATTCGAAATTGTTACGCACACAGCCACAAGAAGTCGCCGAACGTTTAGCTGTGCGGGGTTTTGTCCTGGATGTTGCCGCTTTAGAAGCCCTAGAAGGGCAACGCAAAGCGCTGCAAACCCGCACCGAGCAGTTGCAAGCTGAGCGTAACAGTCGTTCCAAATCTATTGGTCAAGCCAAAGCGCGTGGTGAAGATATTGCGCCGTTGTTAGCGCAAGTCGATCAGCTTGGTGGTGAGTTGGAAGCGGGTAAACGCGAGTTGGAAACGATTCAGGTCAAGCTTGATGCTATTGCCTTGAATATTCCTAATCTACCAGACGCCTCTGTGCCACAAGGCACCAGTGAAGATGACAACGTGGAAGTGAGTCGCTGGGGTACGCCGCGCAGCTTTGATTTTCCAATCAAAGATCACGTGGCGCTGGGTGAAAACCTTAACGGCTTAGATTTTGCTGCTGCGTCTAAATTATCCGGTGCGCGCTTTGCGGTGATGCGTGCTGGTATCGCCCGTATGCACCGTGCTTTAGCGCAATTTATGCTGGATTTGCATACGTCTGAACATGGCTATGTAGAAATGTATACGCCGTATTTAGTGCAAGCTTCGGCATTGCAAGGCACTGGACAGTTGCCAAAGTTCTCTGAAGATTTATTCCGCATTGAGCGCGAAGAGCAAGCGCCTTTATATTTGATTCCAACAGCTGAAGTCGCTTTGACCAATACGGTGGCCGATGAGATTTTAGAAGCGGCGCAATTGCCGCTGAAAATGGTTGCACACAGTCCTTGTTTCCGCAGTGAAGCCGGCGCTTCAGGTCGCGATACGCGCGGCATGATCCGTCAGCATCAGTTTGATAAAGTTGAGTTGGTACAGATTGTCAGTCCTGAAACGTCGTTTGCCGCTTTAGAAGAGTTGACTGGGCATGCGGAAAAAGTTCTGCAAGCCCTTGAGCTGCCCTATCGCAAGATGGCTTTATGCACGGGTGATATGGGGTTTGGCGCGAGCAAAACCTACGACTTAGAGGTTTGGATACCGAGTCAAGAGAAATACCGTGAAATTTCTTCCTGCTCAAATTGCACGGATTTCCAAGCGCGCCGCATGCAAACCCGTTTCCGCAATCCGCAAACAGGTAAAACTGAGTTGGTGCATACGCTCAATGGTTCAGGTTTAGCTGTGGGTCGTACCTTGGTTGCGGTGCTTGAAAACAACCAGCAAGCCGATGGCAGTATCACTGTGCCGGCTGTATTACGTCCGTATATGGCGGGTGTTGAAGTTATTCGTTAAGCCGAAGTTGCGGATGTGCTATTTTGCCGTAGTGTGTGGCTAAACAAGAAGGGCGACTAGGCTGAGGCTAAGTCGCTTTTTTTGTGCCTGAGATTGATTGCAAACAATGCAAAATATAGCCTGAACTTTTATAAAGAGAGCATCGGTGGCTTGTGCTGTTGTGTTTAAGCGCAGCACTTATTGGTCACTATTAATGATTTGCATAAGGGTATTGCCATGGATTACTTGCCGTTATTTCATAAGCTGCAAGGACGCGTTGTGTTGTTGGTGGGCGGTGGTGAAATGGCCTTACGCAAGGCGCGTTTATTACTGGAAACAGGTGCAAGGTTGCGGGTGGTTGCGCCCTGGGTCAGTGATGAATTGCAATCTTTGCTGGCTGCTAAGCAAGGGCAGTGTGTGTTGCGCGAATATCAAGCAGCCGATATGCAGGGCTGTTGTCTGGTGCTGGCAACCACTGATCAGCCAGCAGTTAATCTGACAATTGCTGAGCACGCTCAAGCGTTGGGGATTCCCGTGTATGCGGTTGGCGCGCCAGAATTATCCAGTATTATTTTCCCTGCCATTGTGGATCGTTCGCCTTTGATTGTTGCTGTCTCAAGTGCTGGACATGCGCCCGTGTTGGCGCGTTTAGCTCGGGCGAAAATCGAAACATGGTTGCCGGCCAGTTATGGGCGGCTGGCAGGGTTGGCTGCGAAGTTTCGTGACAAAGTGAAAACTCTGTTGCCGCATGTGCAGCCGCGTCGAGTGTTTTGGGAAGATGTGTTTCAAGGGCAGATTGCTGAGCATGTGTTTGCTGGACGAATGCACCAAGCCGAGCAGTTGCTTCATGAAAAAATCAGTGGCGCGCAGAATCAGGTGGTGGGTGAAGTGTATTTGGTCGGGGCAGGTCCTGGCGATCCAGATTTGCTCACCTTCAAAGCGCTGCGTTTAATGCAACAAGCGGATGTGGTGCTGTATGACCGTTTAGTGGCGCCGGCAATTCTGGAGTTGTGCCGGCGGGATGCTGATCGTATGTATGTGGGTAAGCAAGCGTCAAACCACAGTGTGCCGCAAGATCAAATTAACTTGAGGTTAGTTGAGCTGGCTCGGCAAGGTAAGCGGGTGGTGCGGCTGAAGGGTGGTGATCCGTTTATTTTTGGTCGGGGTGGCGAAGAGATTGAGGAGTTGGCGGCGCAGCATATTCCGTTTCAAGTTGTGCCAGGCATTACGGCTGCTTCCGGCTGTTCGGCGTATGCGGGGATTCCGTTAACCCATCGTGATTATGCGCAGTCGGTGCGTTTTGTGACGGGGCATCCTAAAGAGGGGGTGTTGGATTTGCCGTGGTCTGAGTTGGTTTCGCCGACGCAAACGGTGGTGTTTTATATGGGCTTGGGTTGTCTACCTGAAATCTGTCAGCAGTTGATGGCCCATGGCCGTGCGGCGCAGACACCAATTGCTTTGGTGGAAAACGGTACTACTGCTCAGCAGCGTGTATTTGCTGGAACCTTAGCGACGATTAATCAGCAGGTCAGTGAGTTTGCGGTGCAGAGTCCAAGTTTGATTATTGTCGGGGAAGTTGTTGCGCTGCGTGACAAGTTAAATTGGTTTGCTGGCGCTCAGGCGTTTGCGAGCGCAGGCGGATCGCCTGCATGACAGCAACATAAAAGCAGCTCGAACGATATACACATACTGTACCTTGTTGATCAGCGCTGTTGTTTACAAATTAGGAGCGCGGGCGGCTTGCTCCGAAGCACAGCATGCACTTGTCTGGCAGCGCGGGCAGCCTGCCCGCAGTACAACTTACGCAGAGTTGCTACTTTTTAGCATAACAAAGCAGTCAGGACGCTAGGCGCATGCCGTCCCTTGCGGGTATCGCTTTTCCCTCAACGGGTCATAGGAGCGCGGGCAGCCTGCCCGCATTGCAGCTTACGCAGAGTTACTGTTTTTTAGCACAACAAAGTAGCCAGAACGTTATGCGCATGCCGTCCCTTGTGGGTATCGCTTTTCCCTCAACGGGTCATAGGA
>JAAXZZ010000123.1 GCA_012719655.1 Gammaproteobacteria bacterium
AATGCTAACGCGCCTTGCTCTTGCTGCCGACAAATGTCGGCTAAGTAGTACTGTGCAGGCCAACATTCAGGACAACTGTAAATGACTTTTTTAAACCACTGCTGCGCCTGCGCTAAATCATTTTGCCATTTACAGCTCAGGCCTTTAATCAGCATGCTATCAATCGACCAAGGCTCTGCATTTAAGGCTTGCTGCAAAACGTGTTCAGCGTCTTGGAACTGCTGACTGTTTAGCAAAATCCAACTTTTCAATACGTAAGCTGAATAGTGCTGATAACCACTGGCGATTAAATGGTCCAACAAATGCAAGGCGCGCTGCAGTTCACCAAAACGCATCAATTGTTGAATCCTTGCCACATCTGGCAGCTGCACCGCTGCTGCAGAAAGCGGCGTAACACTTGATCGCTCAGTGACGGATTGACTCAATTGTGCCAGATCGATTGATCGCTCTGGCAAAAGACGCTCTTTGCGCAGCAGATCATTAGCGCGTGCCACTGACTCTGCCTCTGTACGAACAGGCTGCGCCCCACTAAAGGCTAGGCTATTGGCTGGACGATAAACATCACCTTTAACAAAAAAGTACTGCCCTGCTTGTTCCACAAGCTCAAAGACCCCGAGATCATTACCAAGGATTTCTGAGCTGCCTAAAAACAAAATGGACTGCTCATTCATCAGCTCATAAAAGGTGCGCTGAATGACATGTCGCGTTTCCGTATCAAAGTAAATCGATACGTTACGGAAAAATATAATATCGTAATTTTTAATCTCTTTTGGAAGATCCGTCGCCAGCAAGTTCAATGGGTAAAAATGCACGTGCTGGCGCACCTCCTTGTTGAGGGCATAGCCATTGCTGGTTGCTTGAAAATAGCGCTCACGCCAATGCGGCTCAACGCCACGAAAAGAAAACTCTGAGTAAATGCCGTGTCGCGCCTTTGCCAGAATACGCAGATCCAGATCACCGGCATCAATATGAAACAGCTGCTCAGTTCGCTCACCGTACACATCCTGCAAGGCCATTACCAAGCTGTAAGGCTCTTCCCCAGATGAGCAGCCAGCACTGAGGATACGCACCGGACCGCTATCTGCTTTATGCGCCAGCACTTGCGGCATTAACACATCCACCAGCAACTGTATTTGTTCAGGCTCTCGAAAAAAATAGGTTTCATTCACCGTCAGTTGGCTAATTAATTGCTCGAACGCCTGCTTATCACGGCTGATTAACTGCTTGTATTCTTGCAGATCTTTACAGTGAGTCTGCGCTGCACCACGCTCTAAAGCTTTATAGAGACGGTCTTCTGCAATGCCTTCAAGGACAAGACCGCAGTGCTCGTACACCTGTTTCTTAACAGCCAATAAAACCGACTGTGTGCTGCTCATAACTCGCCTCGTTGCAGAGCTGCACAATAACCGGAAGGCGTTAAAGCAAGAATGCGTTGCATCTCGGCGGCAATACATTTCAGCGGTAACTCACGCTGAATCACACCGGCTTTCACTGCTTCAGCATTCATGCCATAAATAACTGAGCTGGCTTCATCTTGCGCTAAGGTAATCCCGCCTTGAGCATGAATAGCTGTCATACCCCGCGTACCATCACGCCCCATACCGGTCATAATGATAGCTATTGCATTGCGGCCAAAGACTGTTGCCACAGAATTTAAAAGTTCATCACAGCTCGGGCGATAAATATCGCTGTCAGCACGTTTCTTCAACTTAACTCGACGCTCAAGGCTAACCGTTAAATGCTCCTCAGAGGGCGACAAATACACATGACCAGCACGCAAACTTTCACCATCCTCAGCCACTTTAACCGTCAACTGGGATAGCCCTGAAAGCCATTGCGCCATGCCTTCAATAAAGCCATCACTGATATGTTGAGCAATTAAAATCGGTGCGCAAAAGCCTGCATCAAACTGGGCTAATAAGTGCGCTAACGCTTGTGGCCCGCCAGTGGAAGACGCTATAACAAACACCTGCTGATAATCCACCAGCGGCTGCACTGTTGGCCTGGCTGCAGTCGGTTTAAAGACCGTTTCAGGTACTGCCTCGACCATCAGCCGACGCCGCAAACGCGTAATCCCTGGAACGCCTGCCAGCAAACGCACCTGATTTTGAAAATGCGCCGCTTCTGCCGCATCATAGGTCGGTTTCGCCATCACATCCAAGGCGCCGCAGCGTAGCGCTTCATAAGCCATTTGCGCATCCGACTCATTGCTGACCACTAAAATAGGCACCGCTTTGTCATGCATAATG
>JAAXZZ010000124.1 GCA_012719655.1 Gammaproteobacteria bacterium
ATTTAATAGTGAAGGAGGGAAGCAATGTCTGCCCCCAATAAGTTGGGCTGTTATTCTGATCCGACCTGCCAATATTCGCATCGTGTGCGTTTGGTGTTGGCGGAGAAGGCAGTAACTGCTGAAATCATGGACGTTACAAATGGCGAATGCCCAGAATACTTAGCTGAGGTCAATCCTTACGCTACAGTACCTACCTTGGTTGATCGCGATTTAGCGTTGTACGATTCTACGGTCATTCTTGAATACTTGGATGAGCGTTATCCGCACCCACCGCTGTTACCTGTGTACCCCGTAGCTCGCGCAAATACGCGTATGCTGTCGTATCGTGTGCAGCGCGATTGGGTGTGCGCAAGCTGATTTGATTCTGGATAAGCGCACTAAAGAGGCTGCGCGTAGCAAAGCACGCAAAGAGTTGCGTGAGAGCCTGATCGGTGTTGCACCAGTGTTTGCCAGTATGAAATTTTTTATGAGTGATGAGTTTAGTCTGGTTGATTGCTACTTATTACCCATTTTGTGGCGTTTACCTGTTTTAGGTATCGAACTACCAAAAGCTGCGCAGCCGCTACTGGACTACATGGAACGTAATTTCGCCCGTGAAGCTTTTCAGGCCAGTTTGTCTGAGCCTGAGCGTTTAATGCGTCCTTAATCGATAGGAGCAAAGCATGAACTCCAGTCGTCCCTATATGTTACGCGCACTTTATGAGTGGATCGTTGATAATGATTGCACGCCATATATATTGGTGGATGCTAATCATGCCGGCGTAGTAGTGCCGCCTGGCTATTGTGCAAATGGGCAAATTGTTCTTAATACAGCGCCGGCTGCTGTGCGTAATTTTACCATGGATAATCAAGCAATTAGCTTTGAGGCGCGCTTTTCAGGGGCGCCATTCTCATTGTACGTACCTATTAGTGCAGTTTTGGCTATCTATGCTCGGGAAAATGGCCAAGGCATGTTTTTTGATGTTCAGTCTGACGTACTGAGTGATGAGGACAGTGTAGCGCCTATGGATAACGACAAGGCCGCTGAATCGCCTGTAACCTTGCATGCTGTGTCGACAGAAACAGCTAAGGATGAGGAGGGCGATGATGAGCCGCCTACGCCGCCAACGGGTGGACGCCCAAGCTTGCGCGTGGTCAGATAATCTTTGAAGGCTGGCTGACTGCAATCAGTAAGTTGCAGTCAGCTTTTCCTTAGCGTGGGAAATGGCCTCTTGCCAATATGAGGCGAGCTGCGCAGATTAGTCGAGATATTCAAATAAACGTACTATCTTTTGTACGCCGTTAACCTCTTGTACCACTGATGTTGCGCGTTGTGCTTCTGCACGACTGATGATACCGAGTAAATACACTACGCCATTTTCAGTGACTACCTTGACCTTGGAGGCCGGTACGTCATTGTAAGACAACATGCGCGTTTTAATACTAGCGGTTAATAAGGCGTCGTTGCTGCGTACTAGACCTGAAGTGGGTGTGGTAACTTGCAGCTCATTGTGTACTTTTTTAGCGCTTTGCACCGAGTTAGCCGCTTTGCCTGCCAGCTCTTTTAGTTCTGCCCGCGGTGTTTGCCCTGTTACTAAAACAATGCCGTTGTAGCTCGTAACAACGATACGAGACGTGCTAGTCGACAAATCAATGTGGGCATCTTTAATCGCTCGTGCAACTTCAGGAGCAGTAAATTGGTCGTCGATTTTATTGCCAAAACTGCGTGCGCCGCAGGCGGTTAGCACTATGGCTAAAAAACTTATGGTGAGAATTTGACGGATCATTCTTCGCTCCCAAATAGTTGGTGGTCAATTAAGTCGCATAAAGAGTGAATTACGAGTAGGTGTACTTCTTGAACCCGTGCGGTGACACTCGATGGCACTCGAATTTCCACATCATCGGGTAGTAGCAAAGGAGCAATTTGGCCACCGTCACGGCCGGTTAGAGCAACTACGTGCATATTGCGATCATGGGCGGCGTGAATAGCTTGTACAACGTTGGCTGAGTTGCCGCTGGTGGAGATGGCAAGGAGAATATCACCAGCCTGACCCAATGCGCGAATTTGCTTGGAAAATACTTCTTCGTAGCTGTAGTCATTGGCAATCGAGGTGATCGTTGAGCTATCAGTGGTTAACGCGATGGCAGGTAAACTGGGTCGCTCCCGCTCAAAGCGGTTGAGCATTTCTGATGAGAAATGCTGTGCATCGCCAGCTGAGCCGCCATTACCACAGGATAGGATTTTGCCTTCGTTGAGCAGTGAGCTCACCATCAGCAAACTGGCGCTCTCAATGGCTTCAGGTAAGACAGCTAAAGCTTGTTGTTTTGTTTCAATACTGGCTTGAAACATGTGTTGAATACGCGGTTGCATAGGATCAGCCTTTATTAAAAATCGGA
The DNA here is from genome assembly GCA_012719655.1 of Gammaproteobacteria bacterium. GTDB lineage: Bacteria > Pseudomonadota > Gammaproteobacteria > Pseudomonadales > Pseudomonadaceae > Denitrificimonas. Next base: position 2,377 of record JAAXZZ010000124.1, read on the forward strand.
ATCAGTTTCAAATGCATCTTCAATCCAATCAATAGTGAGCTCTTGTGCCGAGTTGGGGTGTGCAGTAATGACATCGAAGCGGCAGGGATGTTCTAACCATTGTGGATGTTCTGATAAAAATTGTTCAGCGGTTTTTATCAGTTTCTGACGTTTGTTTTGGTCAATACTATCAAGAGCACCGCCAAAGTGGCTGTGCTTTCGATAGCGTACTTCAACAAATACCAGTGTATTTTTTGCCAGCATAATGAGGTCGATCTCACCAAATTTGCAAGACCAGTTGCTATCAATATGCTGTAAACCAGCGCTAGTCAGATAGTTTAAAGCATATTGCTCAGCAACTTGACCAATTTCTAATGACTTAGTCAATCTGTGTTTCTTTTAATGATTCTAGCTGGCCGTTATTAAACTGCGCCCAGTACAGTAAGCGTTCGATGCGTTGCTGTGCATTGAGCTGTAGGTTGCCAGTTAAGCCAGCGGAGCGACTGTTTGCTAAAGCGCGCAACTGCTGTAGTTGGCCAGCCAGCTGGTAAGCGTCGGCGCCCATAGCATAAAAGCGCCCTAAACTACCCTGTGCTTGCGGCCACTGATAGGTAATGTGCTGGCGGATTGGGTTGTTGGTGTCAAGAAACCATGGGATCTCACTAAACTGCAAGCCGTCCAATTCTGGATATACCTCAGCAGTGCCAGGATTGATCGCTGAAGTGGCATAGATAGGTACGTCACCGGCATATTGAAAAGACAGTGTTGGCTTTATAATGCGCGCCTGCTGCGCAGAAGCGGCGAGAAAAATAAAGTCAATATCTGGACGGCGGGCGGGTTGTGCAGCTACTTTAGTGGCTAAGGTATTTTGTAATTGTTTAGCGCGTTGCTCACTGGCGCGCAATTGAAATAGTTCGGCAATTTGTCCTGCCAGTTCAGCTGGGCGATCAATGTGTTGAGTGGCAATCATTTCACCGCCAAGACTTTGCCACTGTGATGTAAATGCGCTTAGGATTCGATCGCCCCATTCATTTTTCGGCACCAGGGCTGCAGCGCGACGCATGCCATCAGCCCACGCACGATTGGCAGCTAAACGGGCTTCATCTTCAGCGGCTAAGCCGTATTGGAACAGTTGTTCGGGGCCGTTCTGATGATTGTCAGCGTAGTTGAGTGCCAAGGTGGTAATGGGTAGCTGCGAACGGCTGGCCAGTTGGCGGACTAAAGGTTTTTCCCATGGACCAATGACAAGTTCAACACCATCATTGGCTGCTTGCTTGTAAAATGCATCCATTGAGCTTATTTGGTTGCTGTCATATAGACGAATATCCGGTACCGTCTCACCGTTGGCCTTAGCGATGTAGTGGGCTGCAAGAAAACCATTGCGCAAAGCATCTACAACGTTCTGATTGGCGTCTTTACTTGGCAGTAACAGTGCTAGGGTTTTGATGCTTTGTGCCTGCAGTTGTTGCAGTTGTTGCAGTGCTTGTGGCAACTGTTTGGCGGCTGGATGTGATGGGTTATTGGCAACCCATTGCTTGATATCAGTCTGTTGTTGCTCAAGAGAACTGGTAGCTTTTGTCAGGAGGGTCAACTCTAACCAGCCGGTTAAATCATCATCACCTGTTGCATTGAGCTGGGTGCGTGGTAGGGCGCTGAGTAAAGACCAGATCACTTGGTGGTTGTCAAAAGCTGTCTGCCCTTCCAATAAAGGGGCGATGTAAATACGTTCACGAGCCGCGGCAAGCGGTTTACCGCTGTCTTCTAGAGCTTGTGCGCGGACCAGTTGGCTGCGTGTTTGTTGTGCCAGCGGCATTTCGCTGAGGCGTTCAAAGCTAGGATGTTTAAGGGCTTTCAAGGCGCTATTGGGTTGTTGCCGTGCTAAAGCTAATTCAGCTTCAAGGGTTTTGGCGAACATTAATTGCGCTGGGCTGGCTCCACTGAGATCTAGACCTTCTAATATTTTTCGTGCACGTAACGGTTGTTTTTGCTGCCATGCTAAGTCGGCAGCGGCTAAGTATAGGCCGACTGCTTGGCTGTCACTTTTCTTACTCGCTTGTTCCAGCAGTTTGTCTAAATCGCTGTACTTGGTCGCTGGTAACTGTCCTAGCGTATTGCTTGGTGAGCTTGAGCAAGCGGCTATCAAGATAGATAAGCAAAGGGTTGAGAGTACGCGTAGCGGAGTTTTCATAGACAAGCAATCCAAACACAATAAAATTAATGGCTTGATTGTACCCAAGCGCGAGCATTGGTGCGATCTTGTCATACTAAATCAGGCTACAATAGGGCTTTATTTTTTATCTTTGGAGTGTTTTGTGAGTGTATCCACACCTCAAACGAATGGGCTTGGCACTTTGTATGTCGTGGCGACGCCGATTGGTAATCTTGATGACATCAGTGCCCGAGCTTTGCGTATTTTAGCTGAGGTCAGTTTGATTGCCGCCGAAGATACGCGGCATTCCACACGACTCTTGCAGCACTTTGGCATTAATACGCCTTTGGCGGCATGTCATGAGCACAATGAGCGTGAACAGGGCGGCCGCTTTATTACCCGTTTACTGGCTGGTGATGATGTTGCGTTAATTTCTGATGCGGGTACACCATTGATTTCAGATCCAGGCTATCACTTGGTTCGCCAAGCGCGCGCGGCGAATGTGTTGGTGGTTCCAGTGCCAGGCGCTTGTGCCCTGATTGCTGGTTTATCGGCAGCAGGCTTGCCTTCAGATCGTTTTGTTTTTGAAGGTTTTTTGCCAGCCAAACAAGCTGCACGTTGCACGCGCTTAACTGCAGTGCAGCATGATCCACGTACGCTGATCTTTTATGAGGCGCCGCACCGTTTGCTCGATAGTGTTGCGGATATGCGTGATGTGTTTGGGGCTGATCGTCCGGCGGTTTTAGCACGCGAGCTGACAAAAACCTTTGAAACGATTAAAGATCTACCATTACAGCAGATGCATGATTGGATTGCTGCTGATGTAAATCAGCAGCGTGGTGAGTGCGTGCTGCTAATTGCAGGTTATCAGGCGCCGGTTGAGGCGCTAGAGGTCTCTCTAGAGGCGCAGCGTGTGCTGATGCTGTTGATGGCTGAGTTGCCGCCCAAGCGTGCGGCAGCGCTAGCCGCTGAGATTACCGGTGTGCGTAAAAATGCATTGTACCAGTGGGCCTTAGACAACAAGCCTGCTTAGAGGCAGTTGATTAAAGTGCACGGACTCTAATCCGTGCTTGAGCAGTTGACGAATATTGGCATGGTCGCTGCCGTCCGGCGTTGCCAGAACGTGACGGTAATGTTCACCAAAGGCTAATAAAGCATCATACGTGCTGAGGTTCTCAAGTAAGGCTAAGCCGAAGATTTTACAAGAACCTTGATTACTACCGGCAGCGTTATGCAGGCCTGCATTATCAAAAGCTCAGGCTGTGTACTGATAGTTCGCATCAATAAAAGCCAAAGTGTCGGCAAAGCGATGCTCTGGCTGTTTAATGGCTTGCAGAAACTCAGTTACTGTCATAGTTTACGCTGCTCGGTGTGCCGTCAGAGTAATTGACACTGACTCTGAAAAACGCAGTGCGTGTGGCTTGTCGACTTCGACTTCGGCGTAACGCACTTGTTCGTGACGCATCACGCAGTCGAGGACATCTTGAGTTAAACGCTCGAGCAGCGCAAAGCGATTTTCCTCCACGTACTGAATAATCTCTTTAGTAATAGTGCGATAATTTAGAGCATGATTGATGTCATTAATGTGTACGGCATCTTCGGCTGGGTAGAATAGGGTGACATTGATTAAAATATCTTGTTTATTGCGTATCTCATCTTCATTGATGCCAATGTAGGTGCGTAGACGCAGATTTTTAATGCGAATGCGCGCCATCCCAGGTTCTAAGCGTGCCATAGATTAGTGACTCCGAATAAGTTGCAAGAACTCTTGGCGAGTCGTGCCAGATTTGCGAAATGCTCCGAGCATTGCCGATGATGTCATCACTGAGTTTTGTTTTTCTACGCCACGCATCATCATGCACATGTGTTTGGCTTCGATCACCACTGCAACACCAGCAGCGCCAGTTACTGTCTGCACCGCATCAGCAATTTGCCGGGTTAAGTTTTCTTGAATCTGTAAGCGGCGCGCGTACATATCGACAATACGTGCCACTTTTGATAAGCCCAAAACTTTTCCGGTTGGAATGTAGGCTACATGGGCTTTACCGATAAAGGGCAGCATGTGATGTTCGCATAAAGAATACAGCTCGATATCACGCACGATCACCATTTCATCGCTGCTTGACTCAAATAATGCACCGTTGACGATTTCATCAAGATTTTTTTCATAGCCATTGCACAAGTACTGCATCGCTTTGGCGGCCCGTTTAGGGGTGTCGAGTAAACCTTCGCGCTCAGGGTTTTCACCTAGACCGACTAAAATTTCATGGTAGTGTTTACTTAAGTCATCACACATTATCAGCTCTCCAAGCCTTGCATCATTTTAGATGCCGGCCGCCATTAACAGTAAGGGTTGTGCCTGTCACATAAGGCGTATCAAGTAAGTAACGCAGGCTTTGGTAAATAACTTCTGGGCCTGGCACGCAGCCCATTACAGATTTTGCCATCGCGTGACGTTGGTAATTTTCATCATCATCAGGGTGTAGCATAATCAGCGCAGGTGCTAGAGCGTTCACCTTAATGTGCGGCGCTAAGCGCGCGGCAAAAGATAGAGTGAGATTGTCCAGGCCTGCTTTGCTTGCACTGTAAGCGATACGTTTAGCGCTACCCTTGCGGATTACATCGTCAGTTATATGAATGATATCAGCCTTGTCCGACTGCATCAGTAAAGAAGCGCAATGCTCATTGATTAAGTAGGGCGCAAGAACATGGACATTGACCATTTGCATAAAAGCGCTAGCATCAGCACCGTTTTCTGCAATCCATAGTGAAGCATTATGGATAATTGCGCGCAGAGAAGAGGTTGTCTGTTTGATTTTTGCAATAAAATCTAGAATACCTTGCTCGTTAGCAAAGTCGGCTTGAATACACTGCACGCCCAACTCACGCAGTTCATTGAGTTCATCGCGCTCTTGTCGATAACTGATAATGATTGGCTGGCCCGCAGCTACAAAACGCTTAACACAGTGCAGGCCCAATCGCTGACTGGCACCGGTTATTAGGATGGGAGCGTTACTTTGCATCGTATTGGCCTTATCGGGTTCTGTGACGAGTGGCAATGTCTTATATCAAGCGGCGCTACTAAAGGTTGATAAAGTTATACTAGGGCGAAGATTTGTACAACCTACAAAGTCTAGGTGTATAGCTTTTATTACAGCTTGGTCATTTCTTGTTATGATGGAAATTATTCTGGTTTTTGACCCTGGCTTACTTTTTTATATTGATGAGGCTGTTGCTGAGCATGACAATTAACCTGGTAATTGTTTCTGGTACTGTGTTTGGTGCTGCTGAAGATGTGGCACATCACGCCGCGCAGTTATGTGCTGAAGCAGGGCTGAATGTCACTTATCAACCACGTATTTCTTATGCTGAGTTAGTGGCTTTAGAGCCAGATGCACTGTTGTTCATTACCTCAACCACTGGGATGGGGGAGCTGCCGGAGAATTTACAGCCCTTGGTTAGTGCTCTGCGTGAGAAAGCCCCGCAGTGGCATGGCTTGCTTGGTGGGGTGATTGGTTTAGGCGATGCTTGCTATGGCGATGATTTTTGTGCGGGTGGCGAGATGATTCGTGAGCTCTATGCAGAGTTGGGTGTCGTGGAAGTGCAAGACATGTTACGCCTGGATGCCAGCGAGACGGTAACGCCAGAACGCGATGCAGAACCATGGCTGATTGAGTTTGTTGCCAGCTTGACAGTATAGGTTGTGCATTGAAAAAGCCGATTAAAACCTATGCGAAATCACATCCGAAAAGTGCTTTTTCGTCTCACACTCGAGCCAAGGCTAAGCCGCAGAAGCTGGAGCCACTGCAGCCGCGCTTGCTGATGCTAAATAAGCCTTATGATGTGCTAACCCAGTTTACCGATGAGCTGGGGCGGGCGACGCTTAAAGACTACGTGCCGGTAGCTGATGTCTACCCTGCGGGGCGTTTAGATCGTGACAGTGAAGGCTTAGTGCTGCTCACAAACAGTGGACGCTTGCAGGCAAGAATTTCTGATCCGAAGTATAAATTACACAAGGTCTATTGGGTGCAAGTTGAGGGGCAGCCAGATGATCAGCAGCTGCAATGCTTGCGTGAGGGGGTTGAGCTAAAGG
>JAAXZZ010000125.1 GCA_012719655.1 Gammaproteobacteria bacterium
GCCTTCGCCAATGGCGGGTTTAAAATTGAACCTTATATTATTGAGCATATTGAAAATCGTGACGGTCAGACTATTTTCACCGCCAATCCAGCGCGTACACCTACAGCGAAAAACCGCGCCACTGAAACCGCAGAAAGCAAATCGGCACTGACTGAAAGCGATCAGCTAGAGCCGCAGCCAGACGCGCATCGAATCATTGATGAACGCACCGCCTACATTATGACCAGCATGCTGCAAGATGTCATTACACGTGGTACTGGGCGGCGTGCACTCAGTCTAAATCGCTCTGATTTAGCCGGAAAAACAGGGACCACCAATGAATCAAAAGACAGCTGGTTTGTTGGCTACAATAACGAAATTGTTACCACCGTCTGGGCCGGCTTCGACCAACCAGAAAGCTTAGGCAGAAACGAATATGGTGGTACAGTTGCACTGCCTATCTGGATCGAATACATGGCCTATGCTTTAAAGGACAAGCCAGTGCAAGCAATGACCGAACCGGCCGGCATGATGACTTTGCGCATTGATCCAGTCAGTGGCCGTATTGCCCGACCCGGTACACAAGGGGCTTACTTTGAAATGTTTAAAAGTGAAGACGCGCCGCCATCCATGGATGAGCTTGAAGATAATTGGACAGCTCCGCATAGCCCGTACCTAGAGCCGATGGAAACGACCCCTATCGACCTATTTTAAGCGATACATCCTCTTAATAAAAAACCCGCCTAAAGCGGGTTTTTTATTATTAACTTTTGGCCAGCTACTCTTAGCCGTCAAACACTTCACTGACAGAAGTCAGTGGATAATGCTTAGGATAAGGAAGTGTTGCTACACCTGGCGCGATTGCGGCTTTAGCAACAGCGTCAGACACCAAGGTGATCAGACGTGGATCCATTGGCTTGGGAATAATGTACTCACGACCAAACTCGAGACAATCAATCCCATAGGCATCACACACCGCATTAGAAACCGGCAGTTTTGCTAAGTCACGCAAAGCATGCACGGCAGCAATTTTCATTTCTTCGTTAATACGGGTTGCGCGAACATCTAATGCACCACGAAAGATGAACGGAAAACCTAAAACATTATTAACCTGATTAGGATAATCGGAACGCCCGGTAGCCATAATGACGTCGGGACGGCTTTCGTGTGCAAGTTTTGGATCAATTTCTGGATCTGGATTTGAGCAAGCAAAAACAATCGGGTTTGGCGCCATACGCATCAAGTTTTCTACACTCAGCAAATCAGCACCTGAAAGACCGACAAACACATCAGCACCGTCCATTGCATCAGCTAACGTTCGGCACTTAGTTTCATGAGCAAAGACCGCCTTGTACTGATTAAGATCATCACGTCCAGAATGAATCACACCTTTACGATCGACCATAAATATATTTTCAACTTTAGCACCCATGCTGATCAACAACTTCATACAGGCGGTTGCTGCCGCGCCAGCGCCAAGACAAACAATACGCGCTTCTTCTAGGGTCTTACCAGCAATCTCCAAGGCATTTAGCATGCCCGCCGCCGTTACAATGGCAGTACCGTGCTGGTCATCATGGAATACTGGAATATTGCACTGCTCAATCAATGCACGTTCAATTTCAAAACACTCAGGGGCTTTAATATCTTCAAGATTAATACCGCCAAAGGTAATCGAGATACGCTTCACTGTATCGATAAAGGCTTGCGGGCTTTCTGCATCAACCTCGATATCAAACACATCCACACCAGCAAAGCGCTTAAATAATACGCCCTTACCTTCCATAACTGGCTTGGAAGCCAAAGGACCTAAATTACCCAAACCCAAAATTGCAGTGCCGTCTGATATAACAGCTACAAGGTTACCTTTGCCCGTGTACTTGAAAGCCAGCTCAGGATCACGAGCAATTTCACGCACTGGCGCAGCCACACCTGGGCTATAGGCCAGCGCTAAATCACGCGCTGTTGCAGTAGGTTTAGTGAGCTCAACACTTAATTTTCCCGGACGTGGGGAAGCATGATATTCGAGAGCGGCTGTTTTTAAATCAGACATAATGGGCAATTTCCGCTTGACAATAGAATGAATTTGACGAGTTCGGAGCATACTCAAGAACGACAAACCCCACAAGTAAATCAGCGCCTCTGTGCGAGCTAAAAACATAAAACAGTCGAGACTACTGGCCAAACAGTAAGGATTTATACGATTATTGCAATTCCAGCATAGCTGGGTGACTGACTCTCAAACGCCATTTAGCATATTTTTTTGACTGCCCCCTGCGTTCAGATACCCAGCCGCGCGCTTTTAGCCTACGCCCCTGCCACTGGGCAAAACGCTCATTTGGAAAATACGGCAAAGCGCTAAGAGGAATATTTACACTCACTGAATGCTCCAGCTCGAGCCAAACACCGCCGCGATTACGCTGCACATTTTGGATACGACCTTGCAGCAAAGTAAATCCGCCCTGATTCAGCTCATGCGTCGAAATAAAACCTGCAC
>JAAXZZ010000126.1 GCA_012719655.1 Gammaproteobacteria bacterium
CCTTGATGTCGCAAGACTTATCAGAGTTTGCTCTACATGCCCGGGCCATTTTAGGTTTGCCGATTCCTGTGATTCGGCAAATGGGCGCGACGGCTTCTGCCGTGATTTTGGTTAGGGGGCATTCAAGAAAAACCGCGTTTACTAATTTAGCACAAGCCTTGCAAGCCCCTGATACGGCATTACGCTTGTTTGGTAAGCCAGCCGTTGAAGGTGAGCGGCGGATGGGGGTTGCCTTAGCCCAAGCGGAAACGGTAGAGGCCGCCCGGGCAAAAGCCCTGCAGGTGGTGAGCCATATCGGAGTTGAGCTGTAATGAATAAGCGACTGATGATGAGCGGATCAATCAGTCGCTGTTCCAGAGGCGCGCGCGACTGATACGATTGTCTTTGATCTCGAGTGTTTCTAAGTAGTACGGGCCAATCTGAATACACACCGCGCCTTCAGGGATGAACTCGAGGATCTCGGTAATTAAACCGTTCAATGTTTTCGGGCCATCGCTGGGTAGCTCCCACTCCAGTGCCTTGTTGATATCACGGATATAAGCCGCGCCATCAATGGTGTAACTGCTGTCGCTGAGTTGGCGAATTTCTGGGGTGGCACGACGGTCATGGTCACTGAACTCGCCCACAATCTCTTCGAGAATATCTTCTAAAGTAACAATGCCTTCTACATCACCATACTCGTCAACCACGATACCAATTCGACGTTTATGCTTTTGGAAGTTCAGTAATTGAGTCGACAGTGGCGTGCTTTCTGGAACAAAGTAAGGATCGCTGCAGGCTTCTTGTAGATCATTGTGAGTGAGTTTATTGAGAGTCAGTAAGCGCGCGATTTGACGCATATGAATGACACCAATGATCTGATTGATGTTGTCGCGATACAATGGCAAACGCGTGTGCGTAGTGGTGCGCAGTTGCCAAATAATTTGATCAAGATTGCTGTTGAGGTCGATACCAAACACTTCGTTACGCGGAATCATGATGTCATTGACGGTGACATTTTCTAGATCTAGGATGCCTAAGAGCATGTCTTGACGGTTGCCTGGCAGTTCTTGCCCCGCCTCGCGCACCACGCTGCGTAGTTCTTCCGTTGATAGGCTTTCCGATAAACGATGGCGCGGATCAATGCCAAATAGGCGCAATAAACCATTGCTTATCGCGCCGGTGAGCCAGACTACAGGGCTCAGTGGGGTCATCAGTAGTAAAATCAGCCGACTTGAGGGAAAGGCAATCAACTCTGGGCGTAAGGCCGCTAATGTTTTTGGCGTGATTTCGCCGAAAATCAAAATAATAATGGTCAGCGCAGTGGTTGCAATCACTACACCTGCATCGCCCCAGAGCTCTACGGCAATTACAGTAGCAATTGAGGCAGCAAGGATGTTAACAACATTATTACCCACTAAAATTGTTCCTAGTAGGCGGTCGGGCGTGCTCAATAAACGTTGCGCGCGTTGTGCGCCACTATGACCTTCGCGGCCAAGATGGCGAAGTCGGTAGCGGTTAAGGCTTAATAAACTGGTCTCCGAACTGGAGAAAAAGGCAGAGCAAATAATTAGAAAAACCAGCAAACCTAACAGATAGCTGATGTGCATATCGTCCACAAGCAAAGGGCCTCAAATAGCTAAAATAAATTCACGGACTAATTTGCTGCCAAAGTAGGCCAGCATGAGTAAGAAAAAGCCGGTAATTGTCCAACGAATGGCTTTGTGTCCACGCCAGCCCAGTTGATGACGTCCCCATAGTAGGATGCCAAAAACCAACCAAGCGACGCATGATAATAATGTCTTGTGGACCAAATGTTGAGCGAATAAGTTATCGAGGAACAACCAGCCAGTGATCAGTGATAACGACAGTAATAACCAACCGCTCCATAAAAAACCAAATAATAAACTTTCCATGGTTTGTAGCGGTGGGAAATGTTTGATGAGAGTAGAAACAGGGCGTTTGCGCAGTTGCTGATCTTGAATGAGTAAAAGCATCGATTGGAATACCGCAATGGTAATCATCCCGTAGGCTAAAATCGAAAACAATATATGCGCCAAGATACCCGGTGCTTCATTAATGGGTTGCGCGTTGCCTTGTGGTAAAAACTGTGCACATAACACCGTGA
>JAAXZZ010000127.1 GCA_012719655.1 Gammaproteobacteria bacterium
AATAGTGCTCAGCATATGGTGCAGACCATGACAAATCTCGTGGAATAAAGTGGTGACTTCATCGTGAGTCAGCAAGGCAGGCTTGCCTTGACTGGCTGGGGTGAAGTTGCACACTAAATAAGCGATTGGATTGATTAGCGTGCCATTGGAATCGCGGTATTTATCCCGTGCACCATCCATCCACGCGCCGCCACGTTTGTGCGAGCGGGCATACAGATCAAAGAAGAAACGCCCAACATGGTTGCCATCTTCAGTGATTTCAAATAGACGCACGTCTGGATGCCAGCTATCAAAATCACTGAGTTCAGTGATTTCAATGCCATAGAGTCGTTCAACAATGGCAAATAAGCCGCTGAGCACTTTATCGATAGGGAAGTAATCGCGCAGTTCTTCTTCGCTGATGTCATAGCGCTGCTCACGTAGCTTTTCGCTAAAATAGCCGACATCCCAACTGTTAAGATCCTTTACATTGTGCTCGGCAGCAAAGGCGCGTAATTCAGTTAAGTCTTGTTCAGCGAAGGGTTTGCTGCGCTGCGCTAGGTCGTGCAAAAAGGTTAATACTTGCTCAGTGGATTCGGCCATCTTGGTGCTTAATGACAGCTCACTGTAGTTTTTAAAGCCCAGCAGTTGTGCCAGCTCCAGGCGCAAATCTAAGATTTCTGCCATGATTGGTGAGTTGTCCAGTTGCCCAGCATGAGGACCTTGATCCGAGGCACGCGTGCTGTAGGCGCGGTAGACTTCTTCACGCAAACTGCGATCATCAGCATAAGTCATTACCGCGTAATAGCAGGGAAACTCTAGGGTAATCAGCCAGCCATCGAGATCTTTATCCTGCGCCGCTTGAGCCATTTGCTCTTTAGCTGAGTCGGTTACACCGGCCAGTGCTTGCTCATCGGTGATGTGTTTGCTCCAAGCTTGGGTCGCATCCAGCAGGTTATTGGAAAAGCTGCTAGACAACTCTGAGAGGCGCATTTGAATTTCGCCGTAACGCTTTTGTTTGGCGGGTTCTAGATCAATACCAGATAAATGAAAATCACGCAGTTCATTTTCTAAAATGGTTTTTTGTGCCGGCGTAAATTGCTCAGCCGCTGGGCTTTTGGCTAGGGCTTGGTAGGCATCAAACAGCGCACGGTTTTGCCCCATTTCTGTCCAGAATTCAGACAGCTTAGGCAAGCAGGCTTCATAAGCAGCGCGCAACTCTGGGCTGTTGCACACAGCATTTAGATGGCTGACTGGACTCCAAGCTTCGCCCAAGCGTGCGCCAAGCTCGTCCATCGGCAACACTAAGTTGTCCCAGGTCGGTTGCTGCTGATTACTCAACAGCTGGGCAATTGCGGCGCGGCTCTCGGCAAGGATTTTATCAATTGCCGGCTCAATATGCTCTGGGCGAATCGCTGAGTAGGTTGGTAAATCGAAAGCTTGTAAGAGCGGATTGTCTTGATCAGTCACGTTAATACCTGTAAATACAAAAGAGGGATGGCGCATGTGCAGCCAATCATCTGTCTATCTTAATACAAATCAGCGCCCCACGCGGCCTAAGGTTTTTATTGTGTCGATGCGAATCTATAAGCAAATATTACCACAGTGTGGAAGTCGGGTATTGATTGATCCTAGCGCTGTTGTAATTGGCGATGTGCACTTAGCCGATGATTGTTCGGTGTGGCCACAAGCGGTGATCCGCGGCGATATGCACTCGATTCGTATTGGTGCGCGTAGCAGTGTGCAAGATGGCAGCGTGCTGCACATTACTCATGCAGGGCCATTTAACCCAGACGGTTATCCGTTGACCATTGGTGAGGATGTCACTATTGGCCATCAAGCCTTGCTACATGGCTGCAGTATCGGCTCGCGAGTGTTAATTGGCATGGGTTCGATTGTGATGGATGGTGCGCGCATCGACGATGATGTAGTGCTCGGTGCCGGCAGTTTAGTGCCGCCAGGTAAGCATCTAGCCAGTGGTTACTTGTACATGGGGCGACCGGCCCAACAAGTACGTGCGCTGACTGAGCAAGAAATGGCCTACTTTACCTACACCGCTGCCAATTATGTGCGCTTAAAAGATGAGTATTTACTGCAGCAAGACTAAGGCTGTCATTCGCGTTGGCAGGACATCAAAGTACTGCCAGCGCTAGACTTTAATAACGCCAGAAGGCTGGGGATAACAATACCAGCAAGGAAAACACCTCAAGACGACCTAAGATCATCGCCAGGCTCAGAATGAGCTGCGCGGCAGCCGGTAGATTGCCGTAATGTGCGGTGGCATCGCCCAGCGCAGGTCCAAGATTATTCATGCAGGAGGCCAGCGCTGAGAAATCCGTAATTGGATCCAGCTCGCAGGCCAGCAATCCCAGCATTAAAGTAAAGAACGTCACCATGTACACCACACAGAAGCCCCACACCGACTCAATCACCCGGTCAGGTACTTTGCGCTTGCCCATTTTAATGGTGAAGACACCGTTGGGGTGCAATAGGCGTTGTATCTCGCGTTGGCCTTGGCGATACAAGAGCATCACACGCATGACTTTCATACCGCCACCGGTGGAGCCAGCACAGGCACCAATAAAAGTGGTGTAGAGCAATAAAAAAGGTAAAAAACTAGGCCAGCCACTAAAGTCAGTAATACCAAAGCCAGTGGTGGTGGCCACTGAGACCACTTGGAAAGCAGCATAACGGATGGATAACAATGGGTCGTCGTGATGGTTGTAAATCATTAAGACGGTGGCGGTAACTATGATGGTTGCCGCCAATATTTTTAAATAAGTTTGACACTCGGGGTCGGCTAAATAGGCTTTTAGCGAGCGGCTGCGCAAAGCTAGAAAGTGCAGAGCAAATTTCATCCCGGAAATGCCCA
>JAAXZZ010000128.1 GCA_012719655.1 Gammaproteobacteria bacterium
TCTTCATTGGCTTCAGAATTTGAGCCGGTTGCCCACGCTGCAGGTTTGCAATTGACAGTGTTTTCTAGCCGTCTACATGTGTATACCGACGGCCATTTATTGGTGCGTATTTTAAGAAATTTTCTCAGCAATGCTTGCCGCTATACTGAGTCTGGACGCATTTTATTGGGGGTGCGCCGCCGTGGTGCCAATGTGCGCATAGAAGTCTGGGATACTGGCGTTGGTATTGCTGTTGAGCAGCAGGAAAGTATCTTTCAAGAATTTAACCAGCTGAGTAATGGTCATGCCAGTGGTCGTAAGGGCGTAGGTCTTGGCTTGGCAATTGTTGAACGGATTGCGACTATTATTGGTGCGCGCATTCAATTGCGCTCATCGCTGGGGCGTGGTTCGTGTTTTAGTGTCGAAGTGCCGTTAAGTCAAAGTGCTGCGCAGCCTTCTAGTGTCAGTGTTGTCAGTCCCGTTGCTATCCATAATTTGGAGGGGCGGCGTATTTTAGTGGTGGATAATGAGCCAGAAATTCTGCATAGCATGGGTGCATTATTAAGGCAGTGGCAGTGTCAGGTGGTTTTAGCCGCTGATTATAATGCAGCGCTTGAGGCGTTGGCTGGCCAAGCACCGGATTTGATTATTGTTGATCTGCATTTAGATCATGATGTGACGGGCTTGTGGGTGGTTGAGCAGTTGCGCTTACATTTTTCAGCCATACTGCCAGCTGTGCTAATTACTGCTGACTATACTGATCAAAAGCAGGCGCAGCGCAAGGAGTTGTGTATTCCCATGTTAAATAAACCAGTGCGGCCGGGTAGGTTACGTGCGGTTATGAGTCATCAGCTCAAAGCCTCAAGTGCGGTGATTAGTTGATCCCTCGTAATAACTGAGTACTGCGAGCAAATTCTTCAACTAGCCAATTATAAACGGTTTCAAAGCGTGCTAGCTGTGATGTTTGGCGGTGACTGAGTAACCAGATTTCGCGAAATACTACGGGACCGTTGCTGAGTTGTTTAAGCCCCGCTTCGTTTGCGATCATGCAAGGGAGTAGAGCGAGCCCAACGCCATGCTTACAAGCGTGAATTAGTGTTTCTAGGTGGCTGGATTGTAATACCGCAGGTTGGCTGATTTTGAGTTCTTCTAGCCAGCGCATTTCAGGCACATGAGCTAAGTCGTCGGTATAGCTTAGCCAAGCATGCTTTGGCCACTCGGCAGCAGACAATGGTGGGTGGTCTGCATGACCGTACACCGCCCAGCCTAGTTCACCTATTTTACGCATAAAAAGTGCGGCATCACGTTCTGGGCGCGCTAAGCGAATCGCAATATCTGCCTCGCTTTGGCTAAAGGAGAGGTCGCGATTGTTACTCAGCAGCTCTAAGGTTAATTGCGGATGCTGCTGTTTGAAGTGGGTAATATGTTTGACCAGCCAGAGGCTGAAAATAAAATCAACTGAAGTAATGCGCACCGTTCCGCTGATACTCCGAGCTGAGTCTTGTGTGCTGTGTAGCATCTGCTGAATATGTTCTGCAATAGGTTGCGCAGACTTTAGAAAGGTCTGCCCTGCAGCTGTTGCTTGATAGCCGCTGGTGGTGCGGATAAATAAACGTGTTTTTAGTGCGGCCTCAGCTGCACTGAGGCGGCGGCTGATGGTGGAAACATCCACTTTTAATTGGCGCGCGGTTGCACGCAGGCTCCCTTCTCGCTGTAAAACGAGCAGCAAGCGGATGTCATTCCAGTCAAATGTATTGGCCGCTCTCAATTCAATGTTCCTTACGTAATGCTGTTGCAAAAATGCAAACACTAACTGCAAGATTAAGTGTTCCATTTACTCTTCGTCACTTCGACAATGGCACCGGCAATCTACTACTGGAGAACAACAATGAGCGAGTTTCCAACATTATTTCAATTAACTGGCAGCGAACATCCAGCAGCACAATGGCGGGATGCTGTGCTTGTGATTATTGATGCACAAAATGAATACCGTATCGGTGATATGGTTTTACCCAATGTAGGTCCAGCGACTGAGCAAATTGAGCGCTTATTGGCTGCTGCGCGTCTGCATGGTAGTCCTGTGGCACATATTCGCCACATCGGGGTGCCTGGTTATCTGTTTGACCCTGAGGGGCCGCGTGGGCAGATTTTTGATGAGCTGACTCCGGTGGCAGGCGAGGCGGTGATTGATAAACCTTTACCGAATTCTTTTGCCGGTAGTACGCTGCAAGACTTTATTAAAGAAACGGGACGTACCTCGTTGATTGTCTGCGGGTTTATGACACACATGTGTGTAAGTGCGACAGTGCGCGCCGCTAAAGATTTAGGTTATCAAAGTACTGTTGTTGCGGATGCGTGCGCGACTCGAACGTTGCCAGGCTTAAAATCAGAGCATTTGGATGCACAAGCGCTGCATGAGATGGAGTTGGTAGCATTGTCTGATTTCTTTGCTTATGTCGTTAAAGATGCAGCTGCCTTAGGTGCTTAATTGATTCTAATTAATGTTGAATTAAAGGGCGCGCTGATCAGATCAGTCGCTTATAGGAGCGATGTAATCTAGGCAACCTTATCAAATAATGTTTTTAAAAGCGCGAGTGGGCTAGCCTCAGTTCGCGCTTTTTTATGGCTATTGAATTGTTTTGGGTTATTGCCTGTGCGGGTCTGCTTGGTCTTGATCAGCGAGATGATAGTAGGCATTTTCAATGAGATGAGTTGCTGAGTATCTGCCTTTGCTGATGCAAAATTACACGCTTTGTGGTACAAATGCCTCCGTTAAACAACTGTTTAATTGAACTACGTTCTCAGGGCGGGGTGGAAATCCCCACCGGCGGTAATTGTACTGAAGGGTACATAGCCCGCGAGCGCTTATTGTCAGGTGTTAATCACCGTTAATAAGGTCAGCAGACTTTGGTGCGATTCCAAGGCCGACGGTAATGAAAACTGTGCGCATTAAATGCCACGGTATTCTTAAAGTCCGGATGAAGAGAGAGCGGGATCTAACGCCGTGCAGATCTTGTACGGTGTGCTCCCATTCGATCAAAAAAGCCTTGTTTTCCACAAACAGGAGATCGACATCATGCAGATGGATGCATTTTTTGCAGGGGCAGAATCAATATGTTTACTGGAATAATCGAAGCCATTGGCAGCATTCGCAGCTTATCGCCAAAAGGCGGTGATGTACGTGTGCACGTGGCGACAGGCAAGTTGGATTTATCCGACGTCAAGCTTGGTGACAGTATCGCCGTCAATGGTGTCTTTTTGACTGTGGTTGAGTTGCCGGGCGATGGCTTTTGCGCGGATGTCAGCCGTGAAACCTTGGCGCGCAGTGCCTTTGTTAATTTAAAAAATGGTAGCCCAGTTAATTTAGAGAAAGCTTTATTGCCAACCACGCGTCTTGGTGGGCATTTGGTCAGTGGCCATGTGGATGGGGTGGGCGAGGTTATTTCTCGGCAAGACAACGCCCGCGCGGTGCAGTTTTGGATTCGTGCACCCAAGCCGTTGGCGCGTTATATTGCGATGAAAGGCTCAATTACCGTGGATGGCACCAGTCTTACGGTCAATGGTGTGAATGGCAGTGAGTTTGAGCTGACCATCGTGCCGCACACATTGCAAGAAACCATTATGGCGCAGTATCAAACGGGCATCTTGGTCAACCTAGAGATTGATTTGATTGCACGTTATCTCGAGCGCCTGTTGCAGGGCGAGCACGCCGCAGAATCAACCAGCACAGCTATTACGGCAGACTTTTTAGCCGAGCATGGTTTTATGCGCTCTTAATTAAAGGGTTATCTCATGTCATTGAACAGTATTGAAGAAATTATTGCCGATATTCGTGCCGGCAAAATGGTTATCCTGATGGATGATGAAGATCGTGAAAATGAAGGTGATTTAATCATTGCTTCTGAGTGCGTCACCGCTGAACATATTAACTTTATGGCCAAATATGCGCGCGGCCTGATTTGCATGCCAATGAGCGTAGAACGTTGCGAGCGTTTGGGTTTGCCGCTGATGGCGCAGCATAACGGTTCAGGTTTTGGCACTAAGTTCACTGTCTCGATTGAGGCAGCAGAAGGTGTGACCACTGGTATTTCCGCAGCCGACCGCGCCCGCACGGTACAAGCCGCCGCGGCGAAAAACGCCAAAGCGAAAGATATTGTCAGCCCCGGTCATATTTTTCCCTTGATGGCACAAGCTGGCGGTGTTTTGGCACGAGCCGGTCATACCGAAGCGGCCTGTGATTTGGCGCGTCTGGGTGGTTTTGAACCCACCGGAGTGATCTGTGAAATCATGAATGACGATGGCACTATGGCGCGTCGCCCTGAGTTGGAAGTGTTTGCGCAGGAGCACGGGATTAAAATTGGCACCATTGCTGATTTAATTCACTACCGTATGATTCACGAACGCACCATTGAGCGTGTATCAGAGCAGGCATTAGATAGCGAGTTGGGTCAATTTAAATTGGTCACCTATCGCGAATCAAATGTTGGTGATGTCCATTTGGCGCTGACTTTAGGTACTATTACCCCCGAACAGCCAACGCTCGTAAGGGTGCACAATATGGATCCGTTGCGTGACTTATTTATGGTCAAGCAAGACGGTCGTTGGAGTCTGCGTGCGGCGATGGCAGAAGTGGCTAAAGCGGGCAGCGGAGTGGTGTTGTTGCTTGGCAATCAAATGACGGGTTCGAGCTTATTAGCGCATCTTGAGCGCCAATTAGGCGCAGATGGCGACGCAAAAGCAACAAAAACCACTGGTACCTACAGCACCGTTGGTGCCGGTTCACAGATTTTACGTGATCTCGGTGTACGCAAAATGCGCTTATTAAGTGCACCAATGCGTTTCAATGCCATATCCGGATTTGATCTAGAAGTTGTAGAATACCTGCA
>JAAXZZ010000129.1 GCA_012719655.1 Gammaproteobacteria bacterium
ATGCTGAGCAATCTCAGGCCCAAACGCCTTTCTTCCTGTGGTTCGTTAACGAGTAGTTGATAATTATCATTGTTCTTTCAGGGGGATATTCTTTAAACTAACCTCTTAATGAGAGTGGTTATTATTTGCATAAAATCACTTAAACAATACTTTCTCGTTGAGCTTGTACCACCTCGCACCCACACCAAACCGGAGTCTCATCTTGAAACCAATGATTAAAACAATGGCCGCTATGTGCTTAGGTCTGTTTGGTGTTTTCAGCCTGCTCAGCACTGCGTGTTTAGCCAGTGAGACATTACCGGTGAAGAAACTGGTGATTGCCGGGCCTCCGGCAGGTGTTTCCAATGGCTTAATTCACATGCTGGCAAGCGATGGCTTTGCGAATATCGCCGAAGAAGTCGAATTTATCCTCTGGAGCAACCCCGACCAATTACGCGCTTTAGCACTTAACGGCAAAGTCGACTTTATTGCGCTGCCTACCAATGTCGCGGCCAATTTATATAACCGTGGCGCACCGCTTGCGTTACTCAATGTCTCGCAATGGGGCGTGCTGTGGATGATTTCACGCGATCCTAATATGAAAACCCTGGCTGATTTTAAGGGCAAAGAAATCGCCATCCCTTTCCGTGCCGATATGCCAGATATTGTCTTCACTCATCTCGCCGAACGACAAGGTTTAACACCGAGCAAAGACTTTAAACTCAATTACACCGCAACACCGATGGATGCCATGCAGCTGTTAATTATGCGCCGTGTTGATCATGCGCTACTGGCTGAGCCTGCGGTATCCATGGCCTTACGTAAAACCAAATCATTTCCTCTATCGCTGATTGCTCCAGAACTGTATCGCAGCGTAGATTTACAACAAGAGTGGTCGCGAGTAATGGGCAGTGAAGCCCGTATTCCGCAAGCGGGAATCGCGGTATTAGGAGAGAAACGTCAGAATACTGAATTGCTTGAACGCTTTGAAACGGCCTATGCAGCCGCAACGCAATGGTGCCAAGACAATCAGCAACAATGTGGCAAAGAAGTCGCCGCGCAAGTTCCTATGCTGTCGCCCGAAGCTGTCAGCGATGCATTAGCAGCACAAATTACTCATTATGCGACGGCACTCGACGCCAAACATGAACTCGAGGCCTTCTTACAAATCCTTCTGGACAAACAACCGGCATCGGTCGGCGGAAAACTTCCAGATGCTAACTTTTACGCCCACCCCAATAGCCCTGCACCATGAACCGACTGAAATATCTTTTACCCAACACCCTCAGCTATCTATGGAGTGGTTGGGTAGCTCTAGCCAGTTTGCTGTTATTTTGTGCCGTTTGGGAGTTGGCCGCAGAGCATTATGGCTCGCTCATACTGCCCGGCCCACTGGAGGTGATTGCACAATTAAAGCAGATGTTTAGCAGCGGCATCGCAGGCCCTGAACTGATTATCTCAGGGCGACGCACGCTTTACGGTTTAGCTTTAGCACTAGGGGTAGGCAGCTTACTAGGGATGTTTGCAGGCTTTTCAATCACTACTTCAATGCTCGCTCGCCCACTGATTACATTGCTGTTGGGTATGCCGCCGATTGCGTGGCTGGTCTTGGCGATGCTGTGGTTTGGTTTGGGCGATGCAACACCGGTGTTTACCGTATTCGTCGCCTGCTTACCGATTGTTTTTGCTGGGGCCATGCAAGGCACGCGTACTCTTGATAATCATCTAAAAGCGGTGGCACAGGTGTACCGACTACCTTGGCACATGCGCCTCACCGATATTTATCTACCGCATTTAGCCTCTTATTTATTTCCCGCGTGGATTACCGCTTTAGGTACTTCGTGGAAAGTTGTGGTGATGGCTGAATTGCTCAGCACCTCTGACGGGATTGGTGCTGCATTAGCCGTCTCGCGCGCGCAACTCGATACATCAACCACGTTAGCTTGGGTGGTTGCGGTATTAGGCGTCTTATTGGCCACTGAGTATTTACTGCTGGAGCCGATTAAACGGCATTTAGAACGCTGGCGCGTGGAGGTCAGTCAATGAGCGCTTTGCATATCCGTCATTTACAGCACAAGTACGCTTTAACCGAAGTGCTCAGCGATATTAATCTGGATCTGTTCGCTGGAGAAACCTTGGCTTTAGTCGGCCCTTCTGGCTGCGGAAAAAGCACTTTATTGCACATTATTGCTGGCTTATTAACAGCCAGCGAAGCGGTTATTGAGCAAGGTTTTCGGGGCCCTGCCTGTATGTTTCAAGAGCCTCGCTTACTGCCTTGGAAAACCGCAGAAGACAATATCACTCTGGGCTTAAAAGCGCTAAATATCCCTAAGCGGGCGCGTCAGCAACAAGCACATCAAATGGCTGAGACCTTGGGCCTAACCCTCGATGATCTCGCAAAATATCCGCATGAGTTATCCGGCGGCATGCAAAGTCGAATCGCGCTAGGCCGCGCTTTAATTATTAAACCTGACCTATTGCTATTGGATGAGCCGTTCTCTGCTTTAGATATTGGCTTAAAACTAGAGCTCTATACGCTGTTGCGCCAACACATCACTGAACGCGGTACGGCAGTGCTGATGATTACCCACGACTTAATGGAAGCCGTACGCTTAGCGGATCGAATCGTGATGATGGTCCCTGACCCTGGTCGCCTGATTGGCGAATTTACCCTGCAAAAACCACACGCTGAGCGTAGCGATGCGTGGATTTATCAAACCACCGCAGAACTGATGGCCAACGACAATATTCGTATCGGCTTTGGTTTGGCTGAAGGTTCGCTTGAGAGAGCTGAGCACTCCCACACACAGCACTCGGGGTGCAGCGTATGAGTCTGTTAAAACGTTGTTTGCAATCACCTCTTTTGTTATGCGGCTTTCGTCCTTTTTTTCTACTGACAGCTACCAGCGCGATACTTTTTATGAGCCTCTGGCTCATGTCTTTACAAGGCTGGCTGGCTACGTGGTCGATCACTGGCGGATGGTTGTTGTGGCATGCTCACGAGCTGATCTTCGGTTTTGCCGCCGCGGCGACCGCAGGCTTTGCGTTAACCGCAATTCCTGAGTTCACCAACAGTAAACCGCTGGGTCAGCTACCCTTACTCAACTTAGTGAGTTTATGGTTAGCCGCACGTTTAAGTTACTTACTGGCGTTTTGGATCACCCCGTGGCCAGCCCTACTGTTAAACCTACTTTTTTGGCTGGGACTGCTGCTGTATATCAGCCCACCAGTATGGCGCGACCCACAACGTAAGCACATCAGTTTTTCCTTGGTAGTGGCCGGATTAGCCGTGTTACAAACGGGTTTTTTTATCTCCCTAACCGAGCCCGACGCTGCACTAAAATGGCTGTACATCGGCATCCACGCTTTAATGATTTTAATTATTGTCGCGACCAGTCGCGTTTCGATGAGTGTGGTGAATAACCGTGTGGAACATAAAGAAGCCAGCAGCGATCCTGACACAACACCTTATTTAGCACGCCCACCACGCCGCTACTTAGTCATTGTCATGATTATCATCTGTGCCTTATCTGAGTTCATTTTAGGCGTTCACCCAGTCACCGGCTGGATAGCACTGGCAGCGATGGCCGCCATTTTTAACTTACTCAATGACTGGCATGTTGGCCGTCCGTTATTTTCCCGCTTAGCCTTAATGCTATATGTCAGCTACTGGTTGATGGCATTAGGGTATGGACTACTGGGCGCTGCTTATTTAGGTGCCCCGTTACTGCCATCAGCCGGTCGTCACTTATTGACGGTCGGCGCCATGACCTTATCGATTTTCACCATTATGAGTATCGTGTCACGCATCCACTCAGGCTTATGGCTGGACCGTAGACTTTGGATTCCAAACGCCGCTGCACTCTTTGTGATCGCCGCGCTGATACGTGCATATGCAGGTTTCTACAGCGCTGCACCGTTATTTAACACTTTACTGATCGGTGCCGGACTGTTTTGGGTTGGCGGTTTTGTACTGTATGCGGTGCACGTGTTTAAAACTTTAAGCACAGCGCGCACTGACGGACAAGCCGGATGCGCAGAACCTTTAATTGAATAGCCTGAATGATTACGTCAAAATTTCCTTGAAGTAACTGCAGCATTCAAATAAGCCAGTGCCCAACGAAGCGCTTCGACAGCGAGGCTTTTGCAAATCCAGTTTAGGCACAGGTAGGCCCACACTGGCGCACAGTCCGTTAATATCCAGCAAAACAATCTCTGGATTGCGCCCACCAATAAAACCTGCGCGGCGAAACTGTGTCAGTTGCCGGGAGAAAGTTTCCGGGGCGATATTTAACTGCTTGGCCAGAATCGCTTGACGAACCGGTAAGCTAAACCATGCTGAACGCTGCTCTATATACAAATCTAACAAATAACTAGCCATACGTTGCGCTGCATTACCTATAGTGAGTAAATCGATACGATTTACCGACTGTGATATAGCAATAGCCATGTTTTCTAAAAGCTGCATCGTTAATGCTGGATTGCAATGGCAAAGCGCCAGCAAACTTTCTTTAGGTATTTTGTATAATGTAGCATCACCTTGCGCTTGAGCAGCTAAAGGGTAACTTCCACCATCAATAAACATAGCGGTTTCAGCAACAGTATCGCCCTCTTTTAAAGTGCGGAACATCTTTTCCTCACCACCATAACAAAGGCGGTATAAACTCACTTCTCCACTTTTTATCCAATAAAAATGCGTGGCGGGTTGTCCCATGCGAAATACATGCTCATGCTCAACAAACTGAATAAGTTTGGCATCACAAAGCAAACTGCCCAGTAAGCTTTTATCAAGCTGCGCAACAATAGATGTTTTATTTTTTTCAGCTAAAGCTAAAACGCAATCCATGGTGCTCTCAATATTGTGGAAACAAATAGCAATGAGAATCATTATACATCAGAGGCCAAGACTGCCAATGCAAAATTCTTGAACGGTCGATTTTGTCGCCCCTAAAAGAGCTATAAATATTTTCGGATCTGCAGTTCCATCTAACTAAGGCATAAAAACCTTGCCCTGAAACACAATACTCACAACTAAAACGCACCACTAAATGCCACGGTCACACCGCGGCCCGGGGCCTTAAGTTCTTGACCACTGATGCCGTCGGTGAGGTGTTCATGGTATTTTTTGTTGGTTAAATTACTCAACTGCAGATCAATATGGCTACTGGTTAGACCTGCCATGGCTCCAAAACCATAACCAATACGTGCATCTGCCGTGATAAACCCAGCAGTTTCATCTTCACTGTCATTACTAAAGCGCTTAGCAATACGGTCCTGTTTGGCCACTGCGCGCACACCTGTGTGCCAAGTAAAGCCGCGCTCAGCAGGCTGACCAATACCTAAACGTAATTCATTAGCAGGCATTTGATACAAGGGTTCATTGTCTTGCTTGTTGATACCGCGCATCCAAGTGAAGCCTGCATCGGCAACAAAAACACTAATCGGTATCTCAAGATTAGCTTCAACACCATAGATCACCACTTTACTGAGGTTTTCAGTTTGTTTAATCGGCAGACCATTCACGTACAAACGCCCGGTATCGCGACCGGCAATAAAATCATCAATGCGCGTATAAAAGGCTGCCAACTGAAAAGCTTGCAAACCATCGCGACTTTTTAAACCGATTTCTGCACTGCTAGAGCGCTCAGGGTCCAGTTGCGGGTTACCAACATGGTAATAGCCGTCACCGCGTGCTGAATCCTCAAAACGTTCACGTAAATCAGGTGCGCGATAAGCCTGCCCAATATTGGCGTATAGATTTACTGTGTCAGTTAAAGGCTGAACAGCGCCCAATGACCACGACAGATTGTTATCACTGCTGCTTAAACCTGAGGTCTGTGCAGTTGCGCCAACACCTTTGACTTTGGCATCACCCTGAGTGTGGTCGTAGCGCAAACCTGCCGTTAATTGTGTACTGCCAATGGAAAATTCATCTTGAACAAACAGACCAACCGATGACAGCTCACCGTCTTTAAAAGGATCATTACGCATATTGTTATTAAAGAATGGCGGATTATTATTCATATAGCGTTCAGGATCACCGGTCATCTTCCAACCATCAACCCCTAGCGTCAGCCAATGTCCGTCATTTAAAGCGCCATTCCACTGACTGCGCAAACCATGAGTGATAAAACTGACATCGTTGCGCACATAGTTGCGCTGCAGTTTTTCAGAATAAGCCCGAATCTCCCGGTAAACCTCTTGTCGATAGACATCAGTCGACAGCGTGCCACCGAGCAAAGGGGCATCTAAACCTAAAGCGTAGAGTTCTCGATGCTGTTTAGGTGAATGAATAGTGACTTTGCCCAAAGGCGGCGGCAAACCTGCACCGCCGGGTTTACCACCCGTGCGTGCAGACCCTGGGTACCATACATCCTCGTCATTGTGGCGCTGCACATTCATGCGCAGCACATAATCATTGGCAATTTTATGTTGATATTTAACCAGCAACGTATCGGACTCATACCCTGTTTTTTTCTCGCGACCGTTAGGGCTTTTGTAATTACCGATATCGCGCCCAGCCAAACCAAGCACAAATCCCTGCTCAGCATTACTGCCCTGCAATAACAATGCGCTGCTATAACCATGATCAACACTGCTAGCCGATGCGCCAAAACGACCACCCATCTCAGATTGCTCAGTAAAGCGTGGCTCTGGGGTCAGCACATTCACCACTCCACCCATTGCACCACTGCCATGCATCACCGAGCTCGGTCCCTTCACCACTTCAACGCGTTCTAAGATGCCTAAATCCAAAAACGATGCCAAAGCACCTTGCGGCTGTGCCGAATTCACTCGTATGCCATCGACCATGACCACGACACTTTCGCGTTTTAAACCACGCAATACGGGGTTTTGTCCCCAGGCTCCATCGCTTTGCACCGCCATTGCGGGCTGTCCGCGTAACAGACTGCCAGCCGGCCCTTGGCTGGTCGCTTGCGGTTTAATCACGCTGATTGCTTGCGGTGTAGCAAAACTGTCACTGACGTAACCGCGCGCAGTAACCACACTATCATCAAGCCGCAATTCGCTCGCATGTGTTAAGAAGCTAAGCCCCGTCAGACAGGCTAGGGTTAATCGAGTTAAGGGGAAGGACATAAACAATTACTCCGCACGAATTAAATCAGAAAGCCTGATAAATGAATGCGAAGCACTATAGCCTAAATGAGAATCATTACTGTTTGATATTTATCAATAAAGCTTTCACAGCAATGCAATACTCGTTTTACTGACCACTTGAGTAGAGCCTTAATAGCCTGCGTCAATGTCGCCCACACGGCCCAGAATATAAACGCAGCAGGCAATATTCTGGCGATCAGCCATGCTCCTCGAGCGGCTGGAATCCCTATCTTTTAGGTCGAGGAGGATGTCAATGTCATAAAATTCTGTACAACCTTCTTCATTCCCGCATAATGCGGATCATTCTAGCGAGTCTATTGTCCACAATGACATGGGCTGTCTAACGTCTACAAGTCACACATCTAACCCTTTCCCTCAAGCCATCGATCCGTTTTCTTATGCAAGCAATCACAACAGCAATCACCGTTATCAATGATCTGGTATGGGGTACACCCATGCTCATTGCTATTCTTGGCAGCGGCTTATTCCTTATGCTGTCACTGAAATTCATGCCTATTTTGAATATCAGGCGCGGTTTTGTAGAAATATGGAAAGGCCGTGCACAGGGCGATGTTAGCACCGGCCAAATCAGTCCCTTTGCAGCGCTAATGACCACCTTAGCGGCCACCGTAGGCACCGGTAATATTGCCGGCGTTGCCACTGCGATCGTGCTCGGCGGACCGGGCGCACTGTTTTGGATGTGGTGCACGGCTTTAGTTGGCATGGCAACCAAATACTGCGAAGTGGTGTTAGCTGTGCATTTTCGTGAGAAAAACGACCATAACCATTTCGTGGGTGGCCCCATGTATGCGATTAAAAATGGTCTGGGTTACCGCTGGGCATGGCTGGGTACCTGCTTTGCCATCTTTGGTGGTCTGGCCAGTTTTGGCATTGGCAATATGGTGCAAGTCAACAGCATGGCCGCGAGCTTGAGCGTATCCTTCGCCATTCCTGCTTGGCTTAGTGGTGTCTGCGTGATGGTGCTGGTGGGGTTAGTGATTCTCGGCGGTATTCAAAGAATTGGCGCTGTGGCAAAAACCCTAGTGCCTTTTATGTGCTTGGCTTATGTGATTGCCGCCATGGTGGTGCTGATCGTAAATTACCACGCCATTCCTGATGCGCTGCTCTTGATTTTCGACTCAGCTTTTAATGGTCATGCGGCAGTTGGTGGCTTTACTGGTGCGGCAATGATTGCAGCGATTCGTTTTGGCGTGGCTCGCGGCATTTTTTCTAATGAGGCAGGTTTAGGTAGCGCAGGTATTGCGCAAGCAGCAGGCACCAGTGAAGACCCTGTCACCTCTGGCTTGATTGGCATGATGGGCACTTTCATCGACACGCTGATTGTCTGCAGCATGACAGGCTTAGCCATTATTTGCTCGGGCGTTTGGAGCAATGGCCTCAGCGGTGCCGCTTTATCCTCAGCTGCATTCGAGTCAGCCATGCCAGGTACAGGCAACTACATTTTAACCGCAGCACTGGTTGTGTTTGCCTTTACCACTATTTTAGGTTGGAGTTACTACGGCGAGCGCTGCTGGGAGTTCTTGTTTGGCGCGCGAGCGATTTTACCGTATCGCCTTATTTGGGTGCTTATTCTTCCGTTGGGTGCGGTCAGTCAGCTTGATACAGTCTGGCTATTGGCCGACACCTTGAATGGCTTAATGGCACTACCTAACTTAATTGCTCTATTGGTATTGAGCCCGGTGGTAATCAAACTGACTCAAGAGCACTTTAAACAGCCTTAACTTTTATTCACTGACAGTCTCATCTAAAGCGCTGTAGGTGTTTTCCGGCACCCGTGACAGCACCACATTAACACGTCGATTGAGAGCTCGATTGGCCGCACTATTATTGGGTTTAAGTGGGTAACGCTCACCATGGAAGCGCACCACGATCTGTTCTTCAGGTATACCCTGGTCAATAAAGTACTGTTTAACAGCTAACGCGCGACGGCGGGAGATTTCTCGATTACTGAGCCGATTACCAAAGCTGTCTGAATGCCCATCCAGCTCTATGCGATTAACCGTTGGGTCTTCCTTTATATAGTCAACAATCAACTGCAGGCGATCTTGTGCCGCCGCGCTCAGAGCTAAGTTTTCATCGGGAAAAGCAATGCGTGTTTGTTTAATTTGTTCAAAATTATAAGGCAGCAAACCGGCAGTACAGTCAAGGTAGCGCTGATACGCATCAGAGAAGTGCGCTGGCATAATCCGCACTTCTAAAGCATCACCTTGTTGCGTGCGATGCCGAATCAGTGGGCCGCGTCCTTCTAATAACCCGGTGAGTAAACGCCCGGCTTGCAATTGCGAAGTTTGCAAACCATTGCCGTTGTCGCTGATGGTGACTGTGCCCAAGCTAATGTCACCCTGTCCGATACGCCAAGGCGCCGCTGCTGCAACCAACAACGCTGAGCCGCGGCTCAGCCATTGCTCTTGTGCTTGCAGCTTAAAAATTGGGCTTTCGCCGGCGCGCCGAACAAACTCACCTTGGCCAAAACCTTTAACAGGCTGCATCAAACGGCATTCAAAACGATCACCTACAACCTTCCACTCAACATGCTCGAGAGGCGTTTGAAAGGTTAACGCCAGCGCTGGCGTCACTACAATGCCCGCTAAAATAGAAAATACAAGTAAGCGCATCGCGCTCTCCAGTTCAGAAATGCCCAACATTTATATCGGTCATAGCTAAGAAAACTTTAAAGCAGATGCCCGCACCGTGCTTTTACGGTAGCATTCAGCACATTATATTTAATTCGACTGACTGGAAGCTTTCATGATTGACCGTCTTACCCTGCTGCGACCTGACGATTGGCATATTCACTTGCGCGATGGCGCGTTATTAGCGCGTACCGTGGCCGATGCATCTCGCACTTTTGCCCGCGCCATCATCATGCCTAACCTTGTGCCACCGGTGCGCAATGCAGCTGAGGCCCAGCAGTACCGTCAACGTATTCTCGATGCACGTCCAGGCCAAAGTTCTTTTCAACCGCTGATGGTGCTGTACCTGACCGATCAAACCTCGGCTGCCGATATCCATAACGCGGCAAACAGTGGCTTTGTCCATGCCGCCAAGCTGTATCCGGCTGGCGCCACAACCAACTCTGACTCCGGCGTAACCGCTCTTGAGGCCATTTACCCTGCCCTAGAAGCCATGAGTGATGTAGGCATGCCACTCTTAGTGCATGGTGAAGTCACCCATGCTGATGTGGATATTTTTGATCGTGAAAAACGCTTTATTGATGATCAGCTGGTGGGCCTGGTGAATCGTTTCCCACATTTAAAAGTGGTGTTTGAACACATCACCACCGCTGATGCCGCGCAGTTTGTCCACGAGGCATCCGACAAGATTGCCGCCACTATCACTGCTCACCATTTACTCTATAACCGCAATCACATGCTTGCCGGTGGTATTCGCCCACATTTTTATTGCTTACCCATTCTCAAGCGTAATACTCACCAAGAAGCCTTACTGGATGCAGCAACGAGCGGTTCTGCTAAGTTTTTCTTAGGCACGGACTCAGCGCCCCATGCACAAAATGCCAAAGAAGTCTCTTGCGGTTGCGCCGGTTGCTACACCGCTTATGCGGCAATTGAGTTATATGCCGAAGCCTTTGAGCAACGCAATGCGTTAGACAAGCTGGAAGGTTTTGCCAGTCATTTTGGTGCAGACTTTTATCAGTTACCGCGCAATCAAGACACTATCACTTTAGTACGTGAGCCTTGGACTGCACCCTCCTCTTTAACCTTTGGCGAGCAGCAGTTGATTCCTTTGCGCGCAGGTGAAACCCTCAACTGGCGTATTTTAGGAACTCAAGCATGAGCCACGAAATTGAGATGCAAGACTATGAAAAAGAGTACATGAGCAACGGTACAGATAAGCACACTGGCGGCTTGAAGTCGCCAATGGCTCGTCGTTTTCGTGGTTATTTACCGGTGGTGATTGATGTAGAAACCGGCGGTTTTAATGCGGCAACGGATGCGCTCTTAGAAATTGCAGCAGTGATTCCTGCCATGGACGATGAAGGATTACTCTACGCCGAACATACGCTGTTCTTTCGTGTAGAACCCTTTGCTGGTGCAAATATTGAGCAAGCGGCGCTTGATTTCACCGGCATTAAACTTGACCATCCGCTGCGCATGGCCGTATCAGAAGAGCATGCCCTTGCAGAAATTTTTAAAAGTGTGCGCAAATCGCTAAAAGCCAGTGGCTGTAAGCGTGCCATTTTAGTCGGTCATAACAGCCATTTTGATTTAGGCTTTTTAAATGCGGCGGTTGAACGCTGTGGCATTAAACGCAATCCATTTCATCCTTTCTCAAGCTTTGACACCGCAACCCTAGCTGGGCTGGCCTACGGTCAAACCGTACTGGCCAAAGCCTGTGAAGCGGCAGAGATCGGTTTTGACAGCCGCGAAGCACATAATGCGCGTTACGACACGGAAAAAACCGCAGAGTTATTCTGTGGCATCGTCAACCGCTGGAAAGAAATGGGTGGCTGGGACGAGTTGGCTTAGGCGGCTCTCTATCCATAGCGACAAAAAAGCGTGCAGCTGAACAACACTGCACGCTTTGCTTATTCTGCAAGCGCTTACATCCCTTACTTAAAGCGCCGCTCAATCCCCTTCTCCACCAAGATTTTTGCGGAAATTTCTTCCACTGAAAAATGCGTGGTATTGATGAAATTAATAGTGTTACGTTGAAATAAAGCCTCTACTTCACGCACTTCAAACTCACACTGCGCGTAGCTGGCATAACGGCTATTAGGTTTACGCTCATTACGAATGGCCGCTAAACGATCAGCATCAATGGTTAAGCCAAACAGCTTATCTTTATATTTGCTCAATGAGGATGGCAGTTGTAGATGCTCCATATCATCTTCAGTCAATGGATAGTTGGCCGCGCGAATACCATACTGCATCGCCATATAGAGGCAGGTTGGGGTTTTGCCACAGCGCGATACACCAACCAAAATAATGTCCGCACTGTCATAGTGTCGGGTGCGCGCGCCATCGTCATTATCTAACGCAAAATGCACCGCCTCAATACGCTCCATATAATTAGCGCTATGGGTTATTGAATGGGATTTACCCACAGAATAAGACGAACGCTCATTGAGCTCTTCTTCTAAAGGGGAAAGAAAACTTGAAAAAATATCCACTTTAAACGCATTGGCGGTGGCAAGAATGTCACGAATTTCAGTATTGACGATGGTATCAAAGACAATGGGCCGCACCTGCTCAGTATCGGCGACAGCGTTAATTTGCTGTACCATAGCCTGTGCTTTTTCAACGGTATCAATGTAAGGTCTGGTCAAACGACGGAAGTCAATATTGCCAAATTGTGCAAGCAAGCTTTGCCCAAGCGTTTCGGCAGTAATACCTGTTCCATCAGAGATAAAAAAAGCTGTACGTTTCATAATTGCCAAAAACCTTAAGTCGTGGACGTTTCTCGGTTATTATAGGCTGGTTTTTTACCAGACATGTTGTTAAGCGACATTGTGACCCATTTTCCCCAAACAAGGCCAATAGATTACACTGGCCCCTTCAATACAGACGTGGAGATATCACCTTGGTTGAGTATGTAGTTTCCCTCGATAAGCTCGGTAACCATGATGTTGAGCGTGTAGGGGGCAAAAACGCTTCCCTAGGCGAAATGATCAGCAACCTTGCAGGTGCCGGTGTATCCGTCCCTGGTGGTTTTGCTACAACCGCACAAGCCTACCGTGATTTTATTGAGGCCAATAATCTAGATGCACGCATCCACGATCTGCTGGACACTTTAGACATTGACGATGTCAATGCTTTGGCTAAAGCAGGCACACAAATTCGTCAATGGATTTTAGACGCTGATTTCCCAGCGCAACTCGATGCCGATATTCGTAGCGCCTTCGCGGCAATGGCCAATGGCAATGACAATATGGCCGTTGCTGTGCGCTCCTCAGCTACAGCCGAAGACTTACCTGATGCATCCTTTGCAGGTCAGCAAGAAACCTTTTTGAATATTCGTGGTGTGGACAATGTAATCCGTGCCGCCAAAGAAGTGTTTGCCTCATTATTTAATGACCGCGCCATTTCTTACCGTGTTCATCAGGGCTTTGATCATCGCAACGTTGCCTTGTCTGCGGGCGTGCAGCGTATGGTGCGCTCAGAAACGGCAGCGGCCGGTGTGATGTTCAGTCTTGATACTGAATCAGGCTTTCGTGACGTGGTGTTTATCACCGGTGCTTACGGCCTTGGTGAAACTGTCGTACAGGGGGCGGTAAACCCCGATGAGTTTTATGTACACAAGCAAACATTAGCGGCGGGCCGCCCAGCTATTTTACGCCGCAACCTTGGCAGTAAAGCCTTAAAAATGATTTATGGCGCGGATGCTAGCGCTGGTAAATCAGTACAAACCGTTGATGTTGCCCCCGCTGACCGCATGCGTTTTGCCCTTACCGACGAAGAAGTCACCAACTTAGCCAAACAAGCCGTCATCATTGAGCAGCATTACGGCTGCCCAATGGATATCGAGTGGGCCAAAGATGGCGATGATGGCAAGTTGTACATTGTCCAAGCCCGTCCTGAAACAGTGAAAAGCCGTAGCAATCTGAATGTCATGGAGCGCTATTTACTGAAAGAACAAGGCAGGGTTTTGGTTGAAGGCCGCGCCATTGGTCAACGTATTGGCGCAGGCCCCGTGCGCGTGATCAATGATGTTTCTGAAATGGATAAAGTTCAGCCTGGTGATGTACTGGTCTCGGATATGACCGATCCGGACTGGGAGCCAGTGATGAAACGCGCCAGCGCAATTGTCACCAACCGTGGTGGGCGTACCTGTCACGCCGCAATTATTGCTCGCGAACTCGGCATTCCTGCAGTCGTTGGCTGCGGTAACGCGACCGCGCTACTGAAAGATGGCCAAGGCGTCACAGTCTCTTGTGCTGAAGGTGATACCGGTTTTGTTTTTGATGGTGAGCTCAATTTTGATATTCGTACCAACTCTGTCGATGCCATGCCAGAGCTGCCATTTAAAATCATGATGAACGTCGGCAACCCAGATCGTGCCTTTGATTTCGCGCAACTGCCGAACGCGGGTGTGGGTTTAGCGCGACTTGAGTTCATTATCAACCGCATGATTGGTGTACATCCGAAAGCCTTGTTGAACTTCAACAGCTTACCCAGTGAACTGCAAGAAAGCGTAGAAAAGCGTATCGCCGGCTACGCCAGTCCGGTTGATTTCTACGTCGACAAACTGGTTGAAGGCGTTAGCACCTTAGCCGCTGCGTTCTGGCCGAAAAAAGTCATTGTACGTTTATCTGACTTTAAATCGAATGAATACGCCAACCTGATTGGTGGCAAGCTGTATGAGCCGACTGAAGAAAACCCAATGCTGGGCTTCCGTGGCGCATCGCGTTATATCAGCGAATCATTCCGTGACTGTTTCGAACTGGAATGCCGTGCAATGAAGCGCGTGCGTGATGTCATGGGGCTGACCAACGTTGAGTTGATGGTGCCTTTCGTACGCACGGTCAATGAAGCCGCACAAGTGGTGAGTTTACTGGAAGAATACGGCTTAAAACGTGGTGAAAATGGCTTGCGCTTGATTATGATGTGCGAGTTACCTTCTAACGCCTTGCTTGCCGATGAGTTCCTTGAGCACTTTGATGGTTTCTCCATCGGTTCCAATGACATGACCCAGCTGACTCTAGGTCTGGACCGTGATTCCGGGGTGATTGCTCACTTGTTTGATGAGCGTGACCTTGCGGTTAAGAAACTGCTGTCGATGGCCATTCAAGCTTGCATTAAAGCCAATAAGTACATTGGCATTTGCGGTCAGGGCCCATCCGATCATCCCGATCTTGCCCGCTGGTTAATGGAACAAGGCATCGAAAGCGTCTCTCTCAATCCAGATTCGGTGCTGGATACCTGGTTCTTCCTCGCGGAAAACAACTAAGCGCTTAAACGCACCTGTACGCCACTAAAGGGCGCACAGGTGCGTTGCGAGCCTATCCTCTTGCAACCAAGCAGCTGCCAAACTGATTGATTCTGTCTATTTGGCCTTCGCAGCATAGGCGTTAGC
>JAAXZZ010000130.1 GCA_012719655.1 Gammaproteobacteria bacterium
ACGTCGACCTGCTAAGGCGTGGCTGAGGGTGCCACCATCAACCATTTCCAGCTCACCACCCAGCGGCATACCATGTGCTAAGCGTGAGGTGATCAGCTGTTTATCAGCCAGTATCTGCGCAATGTAATGCGCGGTGGCTTCGCCTTCGACAGTGGGGTTGGTGGCTAGAATCACTTCAGTGAAATTTCCAGCATTGACGCGACCAAGCAATTCAGGGATGCCAATGGTTTCTGGACCCAAACCATCGAGCGGCGACAAATGCCCTTTCAGGACAAAATAACGACCACGATAACCGGTTTGCTCAACGGCATAGACATCCATCGGGCCTTGCACAATGCACAGCAGACTATCATCACGACGCTGATCACTGCATAAATTACAGATTTCATCCTCGCTGAGCGTGCGGCAAGAACGGCAATAACTTACACCCTCCATCGCTTGACTCAGCGCTTGTGCAAGACGTTGCCCACCACTGCGATCACGCTCCAATAGCTGCAAAGCCATGCGCTGCGCGGTTTTTTGACCAACGCCCGGCAAAACACGAAAGGCATCAATAAGTTGACGAATCAAAGGACTAAACGACATGAATACCCAGAGCATTGACTAACAAAAAAAGATACAGCAGCTGCTTAAGTAAACCAGCCACTGCAAAACGACAGGACCAGCAGCCTAGCTCAATGACATTGAGTTAAACGCTGGCCCAACAGCATTAAAAGGGTAATTTAAAACCGGGGGGCAATTGCATGCCTGCGGTCATACCGGCCATGCTCTCTTGGCTGTTTTGCTCAATTTTACGAACCGCATCATTGACTGCAGCAGCAATAAGGTCTTCAAGAATTTCTTTATCTTCTTGCAATAAGCTGTCATCAATACTGACACGACGCACATCATGACGGCCCGTCATGACAATACTCACAAGACCTGCACCAGATTGACCAGTCACCTCAGCATTGGCCAATTCTTCCTGCATTTTCTGCATTTTTTCTTGCATCTGTTGCGCCTGTTTCATCAGGCCAGCCATACCACCTTTCATACGGGATTCCTTACATTACCGAGTCTATGGGTTGGATACTATCAGCGCTGATTATAGCGCCAAAGGTATCCATTAACTGCAATACTATGGGATCAGAATGGATTGCAGCTTCTGCTTCTTGTTGACGTTTTGCTTGTTTGCGCAGCAGCGCCAATGCCGGTGACTCCTGATCAATGGCATGCACTGCAATATTCAACTCAATCGGCGTGGGCAACTGCGCATTAATCGCATCGCTAATACGTTGCAATTGAGTGTCATTAAATAAAGCACTGTGATTGGGATCAAGGTGCAACAGCCAAGTGGAGGCGCTTTTCTCCACCAACACACAGTTGGCAGCAATGCTAGCGGTCTTACCCGCCAGCTTCAATTGCGCAAACAAGGCTTGCCACTCGGCCGCTAAGCCTGTGGCAACGGGGATGCTGGGCTGCAAATCAGCCAAATGCACATCGCTTTGTGCAAGCTTGGCATCCTCTTCACTTAAACTGGAAACATAATCGTAGGCTTGAAACGGCTCAGCCTCGAGATAACTGTCGTCCTCATCAACTGACTCTGTTTCTGCAGCAAATGCCTGACTGTAATCCTGCTCTTGATAGTCTGCCGCGGCTTCTTGGTTACTGGCGGTGCGGGCAATACCATCCGCGGCGCTGAATGTCTCAGCGTCATCAGGCCGCTCTGCAGTCATCGCCACTTGCTCCACCACTACAGTGGCTGACGCTGTTGGCAGCGCTGCTGGTTCGACTGTTTCTGGCGTAACAGCAGCGGCTGGTTGCTCCTCCCAAGGTGCATGAATATGTTCTACCGTCTCAGCTGAGGAACTCATACTCGCGGCTGCTGGTGCCATCGCTGCAACCGCCGGCTCCAACTCCACAGTATTTGGCTGACTTGGCGGTGTAGCACTCGACACCGCGGCGCGCGGCTCAACGGCTGTGCTTGAAACAACGGCCGGTGTTGCAGGCGCAACGTTAGCGACAATCTCAGGCGGCCCGTTAGCTGTCACAGCACTGCTGCCGGATGTCGAAGTTGTCATTGTACTTGCCGAAGTCACTGCAGCTGATTGAATTAAAGGCGTGCTCGGTGCGCCTGGTAAGTTGGCAGGACGAAACGCCAACATACGCAGCAAAACCATTTCAAAACCATCACGGGGATCGGGCGCCAGAGGTAAATCACGACGACCAATCAAACCCAGCTGATAGTAAAACTGCACATCTTCTGGCGCAATAATAGCCGCCAGCTCAAGCACTTGCGCTCGATCGCCCTGCCCGTTATCAATCGCATCTGGCAACAACTGCGCGATGGCAATACGATGCAAAGCATTGAGGATTTCCGCTAACACCCCCGCCCAATCTGGACCGTGCTCAGCCAGATGGGCAACGGCACTCAGTGCTGCACGGGCATCACCGGCAATCAGGGCTTTGAGCACGCCATAAATCTGACCTTGATCCAGCGTACCCAGCATCGCCCGGACATCATCAGCAAACACCCGGCCATTACCGAAAGACACCGCTTGATCGGTGAGACTCATGGCATCACGCATCGAGCCATCCGCAGCTCGGCCGAGCAGCCACAGCGCATCGTCTTCAAAGGGAATATTTTCGCTGGTCAACACATTTTGCAAGTGACCAACAATCGGCTCAGGCGGCATGTTTTTCAAAGAAAACTGCAGGCAACGGGACAGTACGGTCGGTGGTAACTTTTGTGGATCAGTGGTGGCTAATAAAAACTTAACATAGGGTGGCGGCTCTTCCAGAGTTTTCAACAAGGCGTTGAAAGAACTGGTCGAGAGCATGTGCACTTCGTCAATCAAGTAGACTTTGTAACGCCCGCGCGTCGGCATATATTGCACGTTATCGAGCATTTCACGGGTGTCTTCAACCTTGGTTTTACTCGCCGCATCGACTTCAATCAGGTCGACAAAACGTCCTTCATCAATTTCGCGACAAATTGAACACTCACCACAAGGCGTCGAACTGATGCCCTGCTCGCAGTTCAGACATTTCGCCATAATCCGCGCAATAGTGGTTTTGCCCACACCGCGCGTACCGGTAAATAGGTAGGCATGATGCAAACGCTGATGATCAAGCGCATTGATCAAAGCTTTTAGAACGTGAGTTTGGCCAACCATTTCACGAAATGAACGGGGGCGCCATTTACGGGCTAAAACCTGATAACTCATAGCAACCAAAGACCGACAGAAAAACAGACGCCCATGCTAACGGAGCACAAGAAAAAATGCACCCGCAACAGGGTTGGCGAAGAGGCTTTATTTGAATTTTGCGCGGAGGGTTGCTAACGGCAGAGACTCATTAGGTGGCAACCACTGCCAGCCACACCCCGGCACACAATGTCACCGCTATGGCTGCTCCCTTCCGGGCCTGACCAGGTTTACGGCTAATCGTTGCGAGGGGACCGACAGGGTCGCCATAACGCATGCACCAGCGATTTGGTGCGCGGCCATTGTACTGATTTGCGCTAGAGATGCAAGGGATGCAACAACAGCTTTAACGATCACGGGCGAACGCACTCAAACCGAAAAACCAATGGCTAACACTCTACACGTTGTTAGCTTTAATGTTTTCCAATATCGGCCGATATACTACTTAGAAGTAGCTTTATGCCTAGACAGCGGATTAACCGCAGGAGCCCTATCATGACCTTACCCATTACGCCCAACTCGCCTCAACCACGTATGACGAACACCACAGCGCAAGTCGATACTAAAAGTTCCGAGTTAGATGAGGCGCAAAAAAAAGCTGCCACAAGTGTGGAAGGTCAGCGCACTCAGCTTAGTGCACAGATATTGCAAGCATCATTAGAGGTATCAATTAGTTCTGGAAACAACTCACTGGCATTGCTTTACCGCAGCGCTATCGACCACATTAACGAAGTTTTAGCCCCTGAGTTTGGCGCCAATGCATTGCAAGTCGCAATGCAGCAAGACAATAGCCCAGAAGCGACAGCCGAGCGCATTTTGTCTCAATCGACTGCATTTTTTGACACCTACGCCAGACAACACCCCAATAAAGACCCCGAGCAAGTCGTGCGTGATTTCGTTGGAATCATTCGCGGTGGCTTTGAACAAGGCTATGGCGAGGCATCAAAAATTCTTAGCGGTCTTGGTGTGCTCGGTGAAGGCAGTTCTATCGCCGTCGAAATTGGCAAAACTTTTGAGCTCGTACAAAAAGGCTATGATGACTTTTTGCAAACTAAACTTGAGTCTCTAAAAGACAACAGTTCAACCCTATTGACTTGAACCTCACCGCTCCCAAGCCGCTAGATTACAGCCTTTCTAGCGGCTTGATCGTACTGCGGATTTTCAATTCTTTATACCTTACAAGCTGTTGTGACGAAGAGCGCTCTCAGCTCCGTGTACAATACAAGTGCCAGTCCAATCCTAATAAAAACCTCATTAAGCGCAGATCAAATATTGACCGAAACTATATTACCCAGGGTAAGCCCGCCAACGATGCTGCCTGTCATGTTGCTTGCGATGCTCTCTGCGTCGCTTAATAGATTGTTGATCTTCTCCAATTCCTTACGGGACTCCGGGTCATTCCAACCCAGACTTTTCACCATTGCAACAAGTGATTTCAATAAGCTTAAAGCCTCTTTAATCGACTCCGCATCTTGACGGCGCTGGTTAGCATCGCTGTTATTTTGATTCTGTAGATAAACACCAAGGGAATTGGCTTCGCGCTCGGCTTGTGCTTTAACCTCGGCATCGCCAGCAGACTCTTCAGAGCCCTCATTTGCATGGGCTGAGTTTGCTTCTAACTCGTCCTCATATTCGGCTTTATGCTCATGCTCAGTCGCTATGCCGCTGGTCAAAAGTTCCTCTTCTGCCGTCAGTGCTGCTTGCTCCCCCCCATCATCTTGAGAGTTTTGAGAAGCATCCGAAGCTGCAACTGCCGGAGAGTTACCACTGAGTTCTTTCGCCACCTGACCCAGTTCTTTCGCTAATGCTCGTATCTCGCGCAATACGCCTTTAGAGGCCAAGCCAGAAGACACTAGCATTTTAAGCATCTTAATGCGCTCTTTAACCAGTTCTAATCGCTGCCGTGCAGCCGCTTTGCGCGACTCACTGACCGTGTGCAAGGTCTTGAGCATATCCCGTGTGGCTTGTCGCAGCGTTTGCATGCGCTGATTAAGCACCTCGCCTACGGAAGGTAAACGCTGGTCTTTTTCAGCAGCACTGCCTTGCGTCGGCGACATATCCGATGCTGAAACCGCACGAGCAATAGGCTGGTTCACAGGATGCGCGGAAGAAATAGTTAGTGCCATTGAAAAGCTCCTAAGCTGAACACAGCTATCGGCACCCCATAAGGATAACTTTAGTGTAGGCGCTGTAGTGCAAGCGAACCCATGCATCAGCGCGTCAGCGGTTGCAAAAAATCAGGGCTGTTAAATTAAAGTTATTACTATATTTTGCTCACAAACTGGCAACCCACTGCCCTTCATACAACGTACTTGCGCCGCCTTGCATCATCACGGGTGCAGTGCCTCCAGCCCATTCGATGAGTAACCTGCCACCGCTGAGTAGCACCTGAACTTTAGCGTCCAAGCAACCGGCGCGAATGCCTGCCACGACCGCAGCACAGGCGCCGCTGCCACACGCCAAGGTTTCCCCCGTACCGCGCTCATAGACGCGAAGCTTGATAACATCACGCGCCAGCACCTGCATAAAGCCCACATTGACCTTGGCTGGAAAGCGCGGATGCGTTTCTAGTAATGAACCCAAACGCTGCACTGCGGCCTGTTCAATGCAAGGCACAGCAAGCACGGCATGGGGATTGCCCATATTAACCACGGCAAGTTTTACTGTTTGCCCAGCGACGTCCACTGCATAAAAGTCAGCCTCAGCAGCCGCGATAAAGGGAATATCTGCCGGTCTAGTTTTGGGAACGCCCATGTTTACGCGCACCAGCCCAGCATTATTGATGGTTAACTCGATGACACCCGCACGCGTTGCCACTCGCAGAGGGTTTTTCGTTGTCAGGCCTTTATCGTGAACATACAACGCAAAGCAACGTGCACCGTTACCGCACTGTTCCACCTCGCTGCCATCCGCATTAAAGATGCGATAGTTAAAATCCACATCGGCTTGCTGCGCGGCCTCCACTAACAAGAGCTGATCAAAACCTACGCCAAAGTGTCGGTCGGCCAATCGTCGTATCTGCGCGGGTGTTAATGAGATCGGCGCCTGCGTAGCATTGAGCACCATAAAATCATTACCGAGGCCATGCATTTTGGTAAAGGCTAAAGGTATCGAAATAAACGTCATGCTTAAAACTCCGCAGTATAGAGAGGAGTCTTTAGCCAATACTGTGCCAATCTTGATTAAGACGCCAAGCCTTATAAATCAAGGCAATACCAGCACAGCAGAATCCATTTATGCCCTAAAAAATAGCAACTGCACTGAAAAAGCACATTCTAAAAGCGCCGCCGGCAACGGATAAAAACCGCGCACCCTTTTAGTGC
>JAAXZZ010000131.1 GCA_012719655.1 Gammaproteobacteria bacterium
AGCGTAGCCGACGCCAATAGTTTGCAATGGAAAGTCATCATTCATATGGCCTTTGTAGTATCCGGTGTGTTATTTGCCATTATGGATAAAGTTGCTGGCGACACGAAAAAGCACTAAACCTCATTCAGTAGCCAAGCACTGGCAGAGTCAGCATGAGACACGCCGGTTAACCATAACGACGAGCAAAAACCAGATTCCACTAAGGCTGCGCTAAGTTGGAATCTGGCTATTGAACTTATGCTGGCAACATCAGCTGACTAGGTCATAGACAATCAGCTGTTATCAATCATCACCTTCAGCGCTTTCTCTTGGCTGGCATTGCCAAACACCTCATAGGCGCGCATAAACTCAGCAAAAGCAAAACGATGTGTAATCAATTCGGCCGGTTTGAGTTTGCCGGACTGCACGTTTTTCAGCAGCATGTCAGTGGTATTGGTATTGACCAAACCTGTAGTGAGAGTGATGTTTTTGATCCACAAATCTTGCAACTGCAGATCAACACTGGTGCCATGCACGCCGACGTTAGCAATATGTCCACCTGGGCGTACAACGCGCTGGCAAATATCAAAGGTCGCGGCAATACCAACAGCCTCAATGACCACATCAATACCGTCTTTTGTCATGGCCAGCAACTCTGCCACGGCATCGCCGGTTGCGCTGTTGATGACATCCGTCGCACCAAAGGTTTTTGCCATAGCTAAACGTGACTCATCAACATCAACCATGATTAAGCGGGCGGGTGAGAAAAACTGAGCGGTTAACAGCGCGGCCATACCAATTGGGCCAGCACCAATAATCGCTACAGTATCACCAGGCTTTACCGCACCATAGAGCACGCCAATCTCAAAACCGGTCGGTAAAATATCACTGAGCATCACCAGTGCTTCTTCATCAGCACCTTCAGGCACATGGTACAAACTGTTGTCAGCATGGGGTGTGCGCACATACTCCGCTTGGGTACCATCAATCAAGTGCCCGAGAATCCAACCGCCATCTTCACAGTGAGAGTAGAGCTGTTTCTTACAGTAAGCACATTTACCACAGGCACTGACGCAAGAGATTAACACGCGATCGCCTTGTTTAAAGCGAGTGACGGCGCTCCCTACTTCTTCAACAATACCCACCC
This sequence comes from Gammaproteobacteria bacterium, assembly GCA_012719655.1. GTDB lineage: Bacteria > Pseudomonadota > Gammaproteobacteria > Pseudomonadales > Pseudomonadaceae > Denitrificimonas. Next base: position 1,127 of record JAAXZZ010000131.1, read on the forward strand.
CTTCGTGGCCTAAAATCCGACCTTTGCTTACAGCAGGCACATCGCCTTTAAGAATATGCAGGTCCGTTCCGCAAATAGTGGTTTTTACGATTTTGATAATGGCATCAGTGGGTTGCTGGATTTTTGGTGTAGGTACCGTCTCTAAAGACTTAACACCCGGGCCACCGTAAACAATGGCTTGCATTTGTTTTGGCATCGTCATGATGAATTCCTCACTTAGATCCTCGTCCAAATTAGACGTGGCGTAGAGCTAAATCACTCGAACAATAAAGCGACCTGTTTATTCATCATGACCCTATGGCGCAGAGCAGACAATGACATGCATCACGCAATCACAAATAATCTATCTAATCACTAAGTATAAGAGTGAGTGGGGATGTGTTTCTGATGATCACAGAGCAAAGCCAAAGCAAGAGCCAGAGCCAGAGCCAGAGCCAGAGCCAGAGCAAAGCTCGCAGGCATGGCCAACATCTACAGGAATCATGCTTGGCGTTTGGGTTAGCTCGGTTCGATTGTTAGAGGATGCGTCACAGTTATTGCCGCGGGGGTAATTGTTGTGCCGTAGGCCAATACTTCAACCCCAGCAGCTTTGGCTTCAGCCAGCGCTGCAGCGTATTCAGGATCAATTTCTTTAGCGGCGCGCACGGCAGTAATACCGGTTAGGTTGACACAATAGATCAGCACTGCACGCTGACCACTGAGCGCCAGTGCCGTTAGCTCGCGCAGATGTTTGGCGCCTCGCGTAGTGACGGCATCAGGAAAAGCGGCGGTATCGGTATCAGCAAAGCCCAAGGTGACGCTCTTCACCTCAACAAATACCGGCTGTGTAGCAAACATCAAACAAAAATCAGCACGGCTGTTTTCTTCGCCAAACTTCACTTCACGGCGCAACTGAGTAAAACCTGCCAGCTCAGTAATGATTCCAGCACTTAGCGCTTCTTCGACTAAGCGATTGGCGCGCCCAGTATTGATACAGGCCACGCGGCCATGTGGCGTTTCCACCAGTTCCCAGGTGGCTTTGAGCTTGCGCTTTGGATCCTTATTGCGGCTAAACCAAACCCGTGCGCCCAGTGCCATGCAGTGTTTCATCGAACCGGTATTGGCACAATGCGCGGTCAGCACACTGCCATCGGCGCATTCAATATCCGCAAAAAAACGCTGATAACGCTTGAGTAAGCGCCCTTCTTCTAAAGGCGGATCAAACTCCATGTTGGGCTTTCCAGGTCAGCAAGCCACGCGCAATACGTTCGACTGCTTGCTGCAGTCGCGGCACACTTTGCGTATAGGCAAAGCGTACATGCTGATTGGCGCGCGAACGACCAAAATCAACACCAGGGGTAATCGCCACGTGCTCGGTTTCTAGAAAGTGTCGGCAAAACTCAAAAGCATCACCGCCAAAACCCGAAATATCGGCATACAGGTAAAACGCACCCTGTGGCTCAACTTCAATTTTGAAACCCAGCTCACGCAAGGCGGGCAGCAAATAATCACGGCGCGCGGCAAACTCGGCGCGCCGCTGTTCGAGAATGGCCAAGGTCTCAGGCTGAAAACAAGCTAAGGCGGCGTGCTGTGACAAAGTCGGTGCACTGATATAAATGTTTTGCGCCAGCTTTTCTAATTCAGGCACGGCCGACTCAGGTGCAACCAACCAACCCAAACGCCAGCCGGTCATGCCAAAGTATTTTGAAAAACTATTGAGGACAAAAGCTTGGTTGTCCACTTCTAAAACGCTCGGCGCATCCATGCCATAGGTCAGGCCATGGTAAATCTCATCGACGACTAAATGCCCGCCACGCTCACGTAAAGCGCCCGACAATGCGGCTAATTCTTCACGGCTTAACACGGTGCCCGTTGGGTTAGCTGGCGAGGCCACCAAAGCACCGCCACTGTCTTGATCCCAATAGCGTTCGACCAAGTCAGCGGTGAGTTGATAATTAACCTCAGGACCAACTGGCACTAACTGCGCATCACCTTCAACCAAACGCAAAAAATGACGATTGCAGGGATAACCCGGATCAGCCAGCAACCAGTGTTTGCCAGGATCAACCAATAGCGCACTGGCCAATAGCAGCGCGCCAGAGCCTCCTGGGGTGATCATAATGCGTTCTGGGTTAATATTCAGGCCGTAGTGGCTGGCATAAAAACCAGCAATTGCTTCGCGCAAAGCCGGTAAGCCACGGGCTGCGGTATAACGCGTATGGCCTGCGGACAAGGCGGCTTGTCCAGCTTGAATAATCGGCTCAGCGGTATTGAAATCCGGCTCGCCAATTTCTAGATGAATCACATCATGGCCTGCTGCTTGTAGCTCATTGGCACGCTGCAACAACGCCATCACATGAAAGGGTTCAATTGCGCGACTACGGGCGCTATAGGAAAAAGTCATCACATCCACTCTTCAAAACAATGGTGTGAGCTGCGTTATTTTTTACATGACGTCAACTCAGCACATAACTGCGCAAGGTCCACACATATCGGTTTACCAGGCCAAGACCAAAGCGCCCGAGGTTGTCAGGCACATTCGCTACTCAGCAGGCAGATCACTTATGATAATTGCCGTGGCGTTCGATACAGCCAAAACAATACAGGGCTGGCCAGCGTCAATAACATCACCACCGGCATTTCTAAACCCAGCACTTTAGCTAGAGCAGCTGACCACGCCGGGATACAGCCATACCATAAGGCTTGCAGACGAATGTGCATTAAGCGCTGCCAAGCCGCCGCCTCAGCCTCAGTCTCACGCGCAGCGCCGATAGCAATCACCGCCTGCTTAAAACGCTGAAAGGGCTTGGCATTTAGAAACAACAAACACAATGCCAGCACAAAGAACAGCAACGAAACCAACTCGGTGTGCATACCTAAGTTAAATCTGGCGCTGGGAAATAACCAAACAGGTAGCACAGCAACGGCTAATTGTAACCACCACAACACTCGTAAGGTGCGGCGTGCTTCGTGAGGACTCATCAATCGTGCTCAGCCTGATGCTCGCGACCTAACAAATGCCCTAACTTGCCGGCTTTAGTCGCCAAATAGAGTTTGTTATAAGTGTTGCGGCCAACTTGCAATGGCACACGACGCGCAATTTCCACACCAAAGCCTTGCATTGCACTGACTTTACGTGGGTTATTGGTCATCAGTTGCAACGAGTGCACACCGAGGTGATCCAGCATTGGCCGACAAATAGAATAATCGCGCAAGTCTGCAGCAAAGCCGAGCTGCTCATTGGCTTCTACAGTATCGGCACCACCATCTTGTAAACTGTAAGCACGGATTTTATTGAGCAAACCGATACCGCGCCCCTCTTGGCGCAAATACAACAAAACGCCGCGCCCTTCTTCGGCGATGGCACGCAAAGCAGCCTCAAGTTGTGCGCCGCAGTCGCAGCGTAAACTGAACAGCGCGTCACCGGTGAGACACTCAGAATGCAAGCGGCCCAGCACAGGCTGGCCATCAGCAATATCCCCTAAGGTTAAGGCCACATGCTCTTTACCCGTTTCTTCATCACAGAAACCGTGCATGGTGAACTCAGCAAAAGGGGTGGGTAATTTGGAGGCAGCGATAAAGACGACAGACACCAGAATAACTCCTAGGCTTTTATAAGTGGCGCATTGTAGCGCTTCACCTCTGACTCGAACAGGCAAACCGACATTATGTTCGCCAGTACTTCACCATACGCTTACTCAAACAAGGCATCCAAGGCTTCTTCTAAGCGTGTCACCGCGATCACTTGCAAGCCTGGTAAAGTTTCTCTTGGCGCATTGGCTTTAGGCACAATCGCTCGTTTAAAGCCGTGTTTAGCAGCTTCCTTGAGACGTTCTTGGCCGCTAGGTACCGGCCGAATCTCGCCAGATAAACCGATTTCGCCAAAGACTAATAAACCATGCTCCAGTGGTCGGTTACGCAAGCTAGAAATAATCGCTGCCATTAAAGCTAAATCAGAGGCGGTTTCCAGCACTTTAACGCCACCGACCACGTTGAGAAAAACATCTTGGTCATGGGTTGGAATACCACCATGACGGTGCAAAACCGCCAGTAACATGGCTAAGCGATTTTGATCCAGACCAACCGTCACTCGCCGTGGATTACCTAAATGACTGGTGTCCACCAAGGCTTGCACTTCAATCAGCATCGGCCGCGAGCCTTCCCACGTGGCCATCACTACGCTGCCAGAGACTGCTTCTTGCGCACGATTGAGGAAAATCGCTGAAGGGTTCGACACCTCTTTCAAACCGCGATCCGTCATGCCAAACACGCCCAATTCGTTGACGGCTCCGAAACGGTTTTTCACCGCCCGCAGCATGCGTAAACGACCATCTGACTCACCTTCAAAATACAATACGGTATCGACCATATGCTCAAGCACGCGCGGTCCCGCTAATGAGCCTTCTTTGGTCACATGCCCCACTAAGAATATCGCGGTGCCACTTTGCTTAGCGTAGCGCACCAATAAAGCAGCACTTTCGCGCACTTGCGCGACACCACCGGGAGCGGACTGTAACTGTTCGGTAAAAATAGTTTGAATTGAGTCAATCACCATCACACGCGGTTTTTCACGGCGTGCAACCGTTAAAATGGTTTCAATACAGGTTTCCGTCATCACCTTGAGCTTATCTTGCGGCAACTCTAAGCGACGCGCACGCATGGCTACTTGCTGCTGCGACTCTTCACCAGTGACGTATAAAGCAGGCAGCCGTTGAGCCATATTACAGAGTGTTTGCAGGAGAATGGTCGATTTACCGATACCTGGATCACCACCAATCAGTACCACCGAGCCATCCACCAAACCACCACCGAGGACACGATCAAGCTCACTGGACTGTGTAGAAAATCGCGGGATTTCTTCGACACTGACTTGTGCCAAAGTTTTCAGTTCAGCTTGATCTCCCGCCCAACCAGAGCGACCTTTGCTCGGCACATCAGCTTCAACTAGGGTTTCAACTAAGGTGTTCCAGACACCGCAATCGCCACACTGCCCAGCCCACTTTGGATAAGTGGCACCGCACTCAGTGCAACCATACATACGTTTGGCCTTAGCCATCCTGCGCTCCCCTGCTTGCTGCGTGGTTTACAATTGTTTTAGCCAACCGGCCTTAATAACACTGTTATTGTATACAGTGATCTAAGAATTGCAAACACAGCGCGCAGCTAGGCATTAAACAGCAGCAATACAACCTTGCCGCGCTCACGCCTACATCAATGGGACAATGCGCATCCGCTACAGATAAAATCAGCCAATAATCCAATCAAGTGAGAGCACTTGATTCAAGCAAGACCGGCGCTGCTGCGCAGCTTTACAGCCTATACCATTAGCGCCTGATCTCTCCAGCATCAACCGCCACAACCGCCGCAGCAACCGCCTGCCGGGTGAGTCAGTTTGCGCAATAAAATAGCTTGTAAAGCACTGCGCTGTTGCTCAAGCAATTGTGCCGTTTCAGCACTGACGGTTTCTGCGCCACTGTTGATGGTGGCAAGACGCGCTACCAATTGCTGATACTCATCGGCTTGACGAGCAAATTTTGGATCATCATCACACAAATCCAGCAGATCTTGCGCAAGTTCAGGGGCATCAATAATCAATGGGTGAATAGCAGTTGTCATTAGAAAGCTCCTATACGTGATATGTCTAAAAACAATACAGCCCTTAACAGCAATCTCTCTTGACTGCAGTCAAGGGCTTAAAATTAAAAAAGCCTTGCACAAGATATAAATGAGAAGTATTCTCATTTAAACATTACTACCACGATTTGAGGACACCACTATGACTTACTTCATCGACGCTTGGCTGGATCGCCCACAGCCTTACTTACGCATTATTAATCGCTTAACAGGCAACGTTTGTGTGCAGATTGAAGGTAAGGAGTTAGAAGAGTTACGCGAGCAAGGTGTGCTCGACACCAATGATTTAAACAGCCCAGAGCCTTTAGTGATTAAAGAGCAAGTGCGGCAGTTATTTTTAATCTGCTATGCCCAAGCAGCGCGCTCAGGCACAGCATGACATGATCAGCGGATATTTAAGCAACAATATCCAGCAATTCAACATCAAACACTAGCGTGCTGTGTGCAGGAATACTACCAACCGATTGACCGCCATAAGCCAATTCACTTGGTACATATAAGCGCCATTTGCTACCACAGTTCATCAGTTGCAAAGCTTCAGTCCAACCGGCAATCACGCCAGAGACTGGAAACTCAGCAGGTTCACCACGCTGGTATGAACTGTCGAATACAGAGCCGTCAATCAATGTGCCGTGGTAATGCGTACGCACAGTGCTGTCACGTGTTGGTTGCGCACCGTCACCGCTATTGATGACTTCATACTGCAAACCTGAAGGCAGGGTGATGACACCTTCTTTCTTCGCATTTTCTTGTAAGAACTCAATGCCTGCAGAGGCAGCCGCTTTAGCTTTAATTTCTGCTTCGGCTTCCATGCGCTCACGAATCACAGTGAAGCTGGCATTCAAGTCTGCACCTGAAACAGCACTTGGCTGGCCCTGAAAAGCGGCACTTAAACCGGCAATGACCGCCTCAATGCTGATACCTGGAGGTGGGTTTTGACGCAGTTGATCACCCATTTGACGACCGATACCATAGCTTACTCGTGCTTCATCAGTGCTCAGATTTACTTCAGACATGCATGCCTCCATTGGCAATAAAAACCGCTCGAGGCGGTGGATTTAAACTCAATATGAGCGCACTATCCTAACAGAGCCTTATAAAAAACCCGAGTTAAAACCACGCTAAGAGCTACTTTCTGGGAGAGTTTTATGTTCAGTCGCTATCTATTATTAATCAGTGTACTGATGCTTAGCGCCTGCCAAAACCAAGCACTGATCGAGTTGGATTACCAACCTACGCAAAACTTTCAAACATTCCAAAGCTGGCAATGGGCCGAACCAGCCGTTGAGTTTTTACCCAAATCGGCTGAAGTGCGCAGTGACTTAGATGCCGAGCGAGTGCGTAACGCCATCAGCCAACAATTGCTGCAACAAGGTCTGCCACAGAGTAATGAGGCGCCGATGCAAGTACGCGCCTGGTTAATTACCGAGCAACAGCAACAACGCTCACAAGTGCTGCATAACGATTACTGGGGTGGCGTTTGGGGGCCTTCTTTACGTGTCGAAAACTATGACGTCACTTACACCACGCAAAAGTTACAAATAGACCTGCTCGATAGTCGCACACAGAAACTGATTTGGCGCGGCAGTGACAGTTGGGTGCTCCCAGCACAACGCACCAATCCGCAGGCGCGTGAGGCAACCATGCGTACTTATGTGCAGCGTATTTTGCAGCACTTCCCGCCTCACTAAAGCCAAGACACCTGCAGAAATCGTCTTAAAACAGCCTTTTTTGTGGCATTATAGCGCTTTACTGTTGCGTCCTAGGGTTACTTATGTCTCCACACATTTACTGGGCCCTGCTGGCTATGGCATTTATTTCCGGTGCATTTATGCCGTTACAAGCTGGAATCAATGGCCTGCTCGCCAAAGAGGTGTCCAGCGTCTTAAATGCTGCAACCATCTCTTTTAGCGTAGGAACCGCAGCGCTGCTCATTTTAGCTTTTTGGCAACGTGATACGGTCAGCTTAAGCAGTTTAAAAAGCTTGCACTGGTGGCATTGGGCAGGTGGCTTGCTCGGCGCTTTTTTCGTCTTTACCGCCGCTTTTGTTGCCCCACGTATTGGCGCCCTGCTGTTTATGGCTTTGGTGCTACTAGGGCAACTGAGTAGCGCTGTATTTCTCGATCATCAAGGCTGGGTGGGTTACAAAGAGATTCCGATTAACTTTGGTAAAATTGCCGGATTAATGCTGATTTTAAGCGGCATCTGGGTGATTCGCCGCAGCTAACCCTGCTTTATGCTCAGCGCTGAACACAAGCTACAACAACAGCAAGTGATATAAAGCAGCCGCGCCAGCTAAATGCTGCAGTCTCAACACCCTCTCAGTTATGATGGTGCCCATTGAATTATGTGAGTCAATTATGCGCGCTTTATTATTTACTCTTATTTGCCTACTACACATCCCCGCTTACGCTGGCGTATTTGATCAAGCCAGCACAGCAAGCAGCAATGTGTTCAATAACAGCAGTGACTTCTTACCTGTTGAACAAGCTTTTAAAGTGCAGGCGCTGGAAAACCCAGATGGCAGCGTGGCGATTCGTTTTACTAACGCGCAAGGCTATTACCTCTACCGTCACCGATTATCCTTTAGTACTGACACGGCTGGCGTACGTATTGGCGATCCGCAATTACCGGACGGCATAGCGCGTCATGATGAGTTTTTCGGTGATATTGAGGCGTACTACGAAACCTTAGATATTACTTTGCCGGTCAATAATCCCGACAACCGGCCTTACACCTTAGATGTCGGTTACCAAGGCTGCGCTGATAAAGGCTTATGCTATCCACCTGAAGTGCACTCTTTTGCCCTTAACAGCCCAAACAGCAGCGTATCATCAGCATGGACATGGCAAGAAATCGCCTTATTTTTCCTCGCAGGTTTAGGCCTCACCTTCACCCCTTGCGTGCTGCCCATGTTACCTATTTTGACTGGAGTGGTACTGCGCGGCCAGATTGGCGGCACCCGCGGCTTTGCTTTATCAAGCGTGTATGTGGTGTCGATGGCGTTGTGCTTTGCTTTGCTCGGCGCATTAATGGGGATGTTTGGTGCTGAACTCAACATCCAAGCGCGCCTGCAATCCCCTTGGGTCTTAGTACCTTTTGCGGCATTCTTCGCTCTGTTTGCCTTAGCCATGTTTGGCGTGTTTGAGCTGCGCTTACCGCAATGTATCAGCGGCCCACTAAATAGATTATCAAGCAAAACCAGTGGTGGCTCTTTACTCGGTGCGGCCTTACTTGGGGTGTTTTCGAGCCTCTTAGTATCACCTTGCGTCTCTGCACCTTTAGCAGCGGCTTTGCTCTATATCAGCGCCAGCGGTGACGCCATCGGCGGGGGGCTCAAACTCTTGGCGCTCGGCTTAGGTATGGGCACACCCTTGGTGTTATTTGCTACAGGTGGCGGCGCAATTCTGCCTAAGTCAGGTGCATGGATGATCGCGGTGCGCAACGGATTTGGTGTGCTGCTGTTAGCTGTTGCACTTTGGCTACTCGATCGTGTATTGCCTGAACAAATCACTTTAATGTTGTGGGGCGCGCTCGCCGCTGGAGTTGCCATCCAGCTGGGCACTTTAGAGTTCAGTAAAAAATCAACCGCGCAAAAAATGGCGCAGCTACTTGGTTTAGCCTTACTGCTCTACGCGCTGTCGGCTTGGGTCGGCGCATTGCAAGGCCAAACCAATCCACTGCAGCCACTCGGCCAGCCAAGTAGCACAAGCAGCACCGCGTTGAATAACAGCGCCAGCATACTGAATAACAACGCCGCTACAGCCAGCACCACATGGCAAAACTTCACCGCCGTGACGGCGTTGCAAGCGCAACTTGAGCAAGCTCAGCAAGCGGGTCAGCCCGCAGTGGTTGATTGGTATGCAGACTGGTGCATCAGCTGCAAAATCATCGAGCGCAATGTACTGGAGCACCCACAGGTACGCGAACTGTTTGCACAAGGCAACTACCAGCTCTTGCGTTTGGATATTACCGAGAACAGTGCTGAACACCGTGCCCTGCTCAATCAATTCAAACTCTTTGGCCCGCCAGTGATCCAGTTTTTCGCAACCAATGGTGACGAGCTTGAGCAGTTACGTGTGGTTGGCGAAGTGGATGCAGCAGAGTTCGTTGAACGCCTGCAGCAAGCAAAGACGCAGCTTTAAACTCATCCACGAGCGCACAACACCAGCCAACGCTGCGTTAGATGGGCGCCTGTGTGTTATATTTCGTTCATACTTTATCCGTTAATTAAGGAACTTGCGATGTTACGTTTCTCTTTATATGTTGCCGCGGGTGTACTGAGCATTGCCAGCAGCGTGTATGCCAGCAGCTTCATTGGCACCACAGACTCCATTGGTGCATCACTGGCCAAGACTGTGAATGCGAGCAGTGACGCGACCTCATCCATCGGCGATGATAAAGTGGTCGTTGACGCCCGTGATGATGCTGCCAGCTTCGTTGTTAGCGAAGGCAGCATACGCGGCGCTCACTTAGAAGCCGCGCTATCACATATCCGTCGCGAACTCCCCAACCTTGAAGCAACCGACATGCAACTGGCAGAGGCTATTCTTGCACGTTGAGTAAAATACAGGCGGGTATTCCGCAAAAATCGCACAGCAACCTATCGCCTATCGCTTGCTTAACCTGCAGCACAATGCTGTTGCTCAGTGTGCTGCTGGCGAGCACTCCTATCCAAGCCGCCCTGCAGTTGCGGCTTGACCAAGCGGACTTAGACGACCGACAAAGACACAGCACCCTACAGCTGCTGGAAAAGGCTTTTAATCGTTTACCTCCGCTGATGATTGAAAAGCTTGATCGTCAGGTCTCTGTGAGCTGGAGCGACAACCTTCCAGCGCAGGTTATGGGTCGCGCCACTCTGGGCGGCAAGATACAACTGAATCGACGCTGGCTGCCAGCGTTGGTGGCCGGCCATAGCCTAGGGTTTACCGCTAACCGCCAGCACGGCACCCTGGAAAATGAGCTTAAAGCGACACTCCTGCATGAGCTGGCTCATCTCTATGATCGAGGCCGCTTCTGGCCTGCGACTGAGCGTCAGCTTGTGCAGCGCTGCCGCTCACAGCATCACACTCAAGGTGCGATTGGACTGCCCAGTCAATGCCGCGGGCAAACGGCAAGACGCTTTACTTTGAGTGATGCGCCACGCCTTCTAGACCTAGCCGGCTGGCCGCAGCGAGTCGGCCAGCGCGGTCAGCGCGAAACAATCAATCGCCAGCGCGATCGCAGCGTCGACAGTTATGAACTCCATAGTCCGCAGGAGTTTGTGGCAGTCAATCTTGAGTATTTTTTGCTAGATCCGCAATACCACTGTCGGCGTCCTACACTGCAGGCATTCTTCCGTCAGCACTTCGGCTGGGCGCCTGCGCATACAGCAAATTGTGTCAGTGATCTTCCTTATATGAGTGCCAGCCTGGATGCAAATCAGTCAGTCCTTGGTTGGCTCGACCCCGCGCGTATTTACCAAGTGCACTACCTGTTGGCCGAGCCAGACCAAAATTGGGCCAGCCGCTGGGGGCATAGCATGCTGCGATTGGTGATGTGCGCACCTGGTCGGCCGTTAGGCGCTGACTGCATGCTCGATCTGGAGCACCACTTGGTACTGTCCTACCGAGCTTTCGTGAATGATCTTCAGCTATCGAGCTGGGACGGGCTGACTGGTGTGTATCCCTCACGCTTATTTATTTTGCCACTGAACCAAGTGCTCGATGAGTACACCAAAACCGAGATGCGCAGTCTCAGCTCAGTGCCTTTGAATATATCCAGAGAAGCGCAAATCAATCTAGCGACCCAAGCCATCAGCCAACACTGGAGTTATGATGGAAACTATTACTTCGTCAGCAATAACTGCGCAGTAGAGACCCTTAAATTACTGCGCAGCGGCAGCGCTCATGAACAATTACGCGACCTCGACAGCTACACACCCACTGGACTACTGCAGACCTTAGCGGCGCGCGGTCTAGCCAATTACGCCCCTCTTCTACAACGCGATGAAGCCCTACGTCAGGGCTACTACTTCGCCTCGTACCGACATCGCTACGAACACATGTTCGCTGCGGTACGTGCCAATCTGAACATACCGCAGACAACTATTGATGACTGGCTAGCACTGCCTGCTGATCAGCGCCACTTATGGCTTACACCAGCCGATCAGCGCGCGGCAGCAGCTTTGCTACTGCTTGAACAAGCGGCACTACGCCGGTATATCCATGCGATTCAACATGATCTAAAAAAACGTTATCTGACCAACAATGGCACCCATGATCAGCTCAGTGAAGCGGGTCAATTGATGCAGCAACTGATCACACACAGCAACTTTCTCAGCCGCCCAGCAGATCTTTTTGATCAGGGCTACGGCATCCCTCAAGCCGCAGAACGCGATCTACTCGAAGACCTCGCCAAACAACGTCATGCCAGCTTACTGACTACGGCGGAGCAGCTTAATGATCAGCTAGGTGCACTGCTGAGTGTAAAACAGCAACAGGAACTCAATGCCATCCAAGACAATATCCAGCAACTGGGCGAGCACCTGCAGCAATTGCATCGCGCCAGCGATGGGTTTGTCTTGCCCTAAGCCCTAAGATCCATAAGGGCAATCATTTGGCCTTTGCTAAGTTCCACTCAGCACCAGCGGCTGTGGTCAATCATCATCAAACTGATAACTGCCCGCCGCCAGATTATCAAAGCGGGTGTATTTACCTTGGAAAGCCAAACGCACAGTACCAATCGGGCCGTTACGCTGCTTACCGATAATCACTTCCGCCACACCTTTGTACTCCGTTTCTGGGTGATACACCTCGTCACGGTAGACAAACATAATCACGTCAGCATCTTGCTCGATGGCTCCTGACTCACGTAAGTCAGAGTTGATCGGACGCTTGTTGGGACGCTGCTCAAGCGAGCGGTTGAGCTGCGACAATGCCACCACCGGACAATTAAACTCTTTTGCCAGAGCTTTTAACGAGCGAGAAATCTCCGAGATCTCATTGGTACGGTTTTCCCCACCACTGCCGCCAATCTGCATCAATTGTAGGTAGTCGACCATGATCAAACCAATCTCGCCATGCTCACGGGCCAAGCGCCGAGTCCGCGCACGCATATCAGAAGGACTGATACCAGCAGTGTCATCAATAAATAACTTACGCTCTTGCAGTAAATTGACCGCTGAGGTCAGACGCGGCCAATCATCTTCATCAAGACGACCCGAACGCACTTTAGTCTGGTCAATACGACCCAGCGATGACAGCATCCGCATCACCAAGGATTCAGCAGGCATCTCTAACGAAAAAACTAAAATAGATTTTTCTGAACGCATCAAGGCGTTTTCTACCAAGTTCATCGCAAAGGTGGTTTTACCCATCGACGGACGACCGGCAACAATGATTAAGTCAGCGGGTTGCAAACCACTGGTTTTTTCATCTAAATCGGTAACCCCTGTAGAGACCCCCGTAATGGCCTCATCACTGTTAAACAGCGTATCAATGGTATCGATGACATTGGCAAGCTACTGATTGAGACCAACAGGCCCACCAGTTTTTGGTCTTGCTTCTGCGATCTGGAAAATTTTGCGTTCAGCTTAATCAAGAATGTCACTTC
>JAAXZZ010000132.1 GCA_012719655.1 Gammaproteobacteria bacterium
CCAAGCGGTGATCGCCTCAGTGCGTGATAACAAACTCGACAGCGCCTACATCCGTCCTTTAGCCTTTTACGGTTCAGAAGGCATGGGCATCCGTGCTGATAATCTCAAAGTACACCTGATTGTTGCGGCGTGGCATTGGGGGGCTTACATGGGTGATGAAGCGCTGAAAAACGGCATTAAAGTGCGCACCAGTTCCTTTACCCGTCACCATGTCAACATCACCATGACCCGTGCAAAATCCAGCGGTGCCTATGTCAACTCGATGCTGGCTCTGCAAGAAGCCGTCTCGGGTGGTGCTGATGAAGCACTGCTACTGGATCCAGAAGGCTATGTGGCTGAAGGCTCAGGTGAGAATATCTTTATCGTTAAAAATGGCGTGATTTATACCCCAGAAGTCACAGCCTGCCTCAATGGTATTACGCGCAATACTATTTTGACTCTGGCCAAGGCACGCGGTATTGAAATCGTCGAAAAGCGTATCACTCGTGACGAAGTGTACATCGCTGATGAAGCCTTCTTTACCGGTACCGCTGCAGAAGTAACGCCAATCCGTGAAGTGGATGGTCGTCAAATCGGCATCGGCAGCCGTGGCCCAATCACTGAAGTGCTGCAAAAAGCCTACTTTGACTTAGTCACTGGCGAAACTGAAGAATACGCAGAATGGCGTACGTTGGTTAACTAATAACTGACCACATACTGCTGATTAAAAAGCCCGCTAGAAATCACTTTCTGCGGGCTTTTTTATGTCTCGGTCGTTACTGCAATTATGGCTTTAAGCTTTTCTTAGCGTAGATATCATAGCGACTGGACTTACCTTCCAAGCTGTAGGTTGGCGCTGCACCTACAATCGCAGGAGCTTTACGCGGACGCTTGACCACCACGCGGTGCGTTGCTAACGCTAATGCCGCCGCTAGCAATGCTGGAGCATCATCATCAGCGCCCACCAGTGGCTTAAACAGACGCATTTCTTTTTTCACCAGCGCACTTTTATCACGACTGGGAAACATGGGGTCCAGATGAATCACTTGCGGCGCTTGTGCTGTCCAAGTCGACATCAACTCAATGGCATCGCCAACCAGCAGCGGCATGCGCTGCACGATAGCGGCCACTTGTACATCAAGTCGCGCGCGGCGCAAGCCATCAGCAAGCAAAGCGGCAACAATGGGATTGCGCTCAATCATCTGCACATGACAGTCTAAACAAGCCAGTACAAAAGCATCGCGCCCCAGCCCTGCAGTTGCATCTAAAATAGTTGGCCGAACGCCCGCTTGGATGCCGCCCGCTTTGGCAATCATCTGACCGCTGCCGCCTCCAAACTGACGACGGTGAGCCAGTGCACCTTCAATAAAGTCAACACGTAAAGGCCCCGGCGCACAACGGCTTAACTCTTGTAGCTGCAAACCATCCACGCCAACCTGTAGGGCGAACTCAGCCGCGCCAGCAAGCGGTAAACCAAGCGTCTGCGCCCACTGTTCGGCTGCAAGCTGATCAGCAGCAGTCATAGCTTCAACGCGTATTGTCGGTAGCAGCACGGAGGTCGAGTCAGACATTATGCGTACAAATCAAGCCCCAGCACATTGGCTGCATCTTCAGCTTGAGTATTAAATGCAGCAGTACTGCTATAGCTGGCTAAAGCTTTGCTGGCTTGATACTGCTGCGCAGGATTATTCAATACTTGGCGCGCTTCATATTGTTGGATTTGTATTTGTGCCGAGGGACGTTGCACTGCTTGATAGGTGTCTAAACTCACACTATCTGATGCGTTACTCGGCTGCTGCTGACGAGTCTGTCTTTCAGCTTGGCGAACAGCATCATCCATCTGCGCACTGGCATCAGGACGCGTGGTTCTGTTGGGCACATAAGCTGGTGAAAAACCATCAATACGCATAAAGTGAAAATCCTATAAACAGGACGTTACTGTAACCAGACTCTAGCAACAGATCAATCCTGTTAAGCTTGTTTCGGCGTTGCTACTTGATCGCGTAAATAAACGGGCTGTGCTTCTTGTGCACTGATCGCTTCGCCACGCTGCCACATGCCCTGCGCAAGGATCAAAATATCCTCAGCATGGGGCAACAGGTGCGTATCACTTGCAGACACCGGCACTGCAATACGCTCAGCATAGGCTTGCCAGCCGGTACCCGCTGCAAACCATTCGCCTTGCGCGGTACGCGGCAATTGTGCCTGCTCTGGTGGCAACACTGCTTCACTGCCCTGTAAACGCACCTGGCCATCAATCAAGCTATAACAGCCCCAATACACTTCATCCATGCGGGCATCAATGGCTACCGCAACCTGTTTTGCGCCGTGCTCACGGCAAGCACGTTGTGCAATCGCAGCCAAGTTAGACACAGGCAACACCGGTATCTGCAGAGCAAAAGCCAAGCCTTGTACCACGCCAACCGCAATACGCAAACCGGTAAAAGCACCCGGGCCACGGCCAAAAGCAATGGCCGTCACTGCGTTTTTACTAATACCCGCCTCAGCTAGGACTTCACTGATCATAGGTAAAATGCGTTGTGCGTGTAATCGAGGGATGACCGCGTAACGGCTGAATACTTGTCCATTGTGTAATAACGCAACAGAGCAGGCTTCAGTGGCAGTATCGAGCGCCAACAAAGTAGTCATGATTTATCGTCGAGTCATTGAAAAATGAAATTGTAGCAGGGAGATGGCTTGCGAGGGGTATTGCGAGTCAAAACGATAAAGAATACATTCGCTATAACAACGAGCAGACGCACTGCTACAGCGAATATATTCCCTCACTATGCTTTTAAGCCAGTGCTGCCATGACCTTTGCGGTGATTTGCTCAACTGAACCTACGCCTGCAATTGCACTGTATTTTGGTGTGCCATTGACAGCAGCTAAGTTTTGATAGAACGCAACTAAAGGCTTGGTTTGTGCATGATACACAGACAGACGGTGACGTACCGTCTCTTCTTTATCATCTTCACGCTGAATCAAGTCTTCATTGGTTTCATCGTCTTTACCCGCTACTTTCGGCGGATTGTGCTCGATATGATAGGTACGTCCTGAAGCTGGGTGCACGCGACGTCCAGCAATACGCGCCACGATCTCTTCATCTTCCACCGCGATTTCAATCACGTGATCAATTTCAACACCGGCGTCACGCAGCGCTTCTGCTTGCGGAATGGTGCGCGGAAAACCATCAAACAAGAAACCATTCGCACAGTCGTCTGCCTGAATGCGTTCTTTAATTAGATCGATAATGATGTCATCTGACACCAAACCACCGGTTGCCATGACATTTTTAACTTTTAATCCCAATGGGCTTTCTGCTTTCACCGCTGCACGCAGCATGTCGCCAGTAGAAATCTGTGGAATCGCAAATTTTTTAGTAATGAAGCCCGCTTGTGTACCTTTTCCGGCACCTGGCGCTCCTAGCAAAATCACGCGCATGTTGTGCTCCTCATATCATCGTTATTATCATAAAAAACATCAGCAATGCCTTTTCCAGCACACCGCTTAACTCAATCAGGTGGCTTTGCTGTGCTCAAAAAGTGTCAAAGATACACATCAGCCTTTAGTCGCACAAGAAGAATATCCACCGTTGCCAGTAAAAGCGTTCTGTCAAAGACTGTTTTATCTAGACTCGCACAGCCTTAACCAGCATGCACGGTTCTTTCTGCGGCCCAATGTCGCAACGCGCTGAGTTCTTCTGACATCACTACAGATAACGGTACTGTGCGCTGCAGTGCTTCCACGATCAGATCTTGCTCAACAGAGACTTGCCGCGCTTGTGCGGCATACAGCGCCGAGACCACCGCTTGCTCAATTTCAGCTCCAGAGAAACCATCACTGGCCACCGCTAATGCTGGCAAATCAAAATTTTCAGCAGGCAATTCACGCTTGTTCAGATGGATTCTAAAAATGTCTTCACGCACTGCAGTTGCAGGTAAATCAACAAAGAAAATCTCATCAACGCGCCCTTTGCGCATCAATTCAGGCGGTAAACGTTTAATAATATTAGCCGTCGCCACCACAAAAACCGGCGCTTTGCGCTCAGCCATCCAGGTTAATAATGTACCCAAAACGCGCTGACTGACGCCGTTATCCATATCGCCAGTGGCCAGGCCTTTTTCAATTTCATCCATCCACAACACACAGGGCGACATACGCTCTGCCATCAGCAGTGCTTCACGCAAATTACGCTCCGTCTCGCCAAAGTACTTATTGTATAAACTGGCAAAATCCAAGCGCAGCAATGGCAACCCCCACAAACCTGCTACGGCTTTTGCTGCCAAACTTTTACCACTGCCCTGCGCGCCCAACAGCAACATGCCCTTTGGCAGATCGCTTGCCGTGCCCGCCATAAACGCCGCTTGGCGCTCTGCTAGCCATTGTTTTAAATTGTGCAAGCCGCCAACATCAGCAAAACGCGTAGTATCGGCTTCGTAACCAAGTACACTATCAAGATCAAGTAACTGAAACTTGGCTTTATTTAACTCCGGCAAATCGTCTTGGGTAATCGCGCCATCGTCACAAATTAAACTACGCGCCAGCAAGCGTGCGTCGGCATGGCTTAAACCGCGCAAGTTTTTTACCACTTGTTGTAAGGTTCGATTATCCGTACGCACACGCAAACCACGATTACCCTCGCTCCAACGTAGCGCTTCTTCGCGCACTATGGCGAGCAATTCATCTTCACTGGGCAGCGACAAACTAAAGCGGGCAGCGTAGCGTTGCAGCTCAGCCGGCAGCTTTAGTGCATGCGAAACCAAAATCAATGTGGGTTTGCCGGGGCCTGTAGCCATAGCAATGTCTTTCACTAAACGAATGAGCAGCGCATCATTTTCAAGAAAAGAGTGCAGATCAAAGAATACATACAAGCCAGCCTGCGGATCAGCCTTGACCAAACGTAAAGCGCGCTCTGGTAGATGACTGCCTTCCTGCATTTCGCCACCAAAGGCCATACCCTGCAGGCCTTCGCTGATCGACCACACGCGTAAATTCATCCCGCGCTGCACTGCCAACGAGGTTAAAGTTTCTAACACTCGCAGCTCATCCCACGACTCAATCACAATTAAGCGAACGCGAGCATCTAATACCAGCTGCAAATCTTTAAGATCATTTTTCAAGATACGCCAACCTATCAAAACGTTTTGAACACTAGCGAATGCACCGCCAGACAGCTAAACTTTGAGAATGTTACAACAACCAGAGGCCTGTGTTATGGATTGTTTGTTTTGCAAGATTGCTGCCGGCGAGATCCCCGCGCGCAAATTATACGAAGATGAGCATGTTGTGGCTTTTCACGATATTGCCCCGCAAGCACCTGTGCATTTTCTGGTGATTCCCAAAAAACACATTGCCATGCTGACTGATTTGACCCCAGACGATACATTCTTGGCAGGTCACATTCTGTATACCG
>JAAXZZ010000133.1 GCA_012719655.1 Gammaproteobacteria bacterium
ATGTCTTTAGCTTTAACATCTTCTAAAGCTGCCGTCACTAATTTAACAAGTTGTTCATTTTGCATTGGGTATCTCGCCTCAAAAAACTCATGACTTTTGATAAAGTCGGTGAGCATAAATATATTTAAAAACAGTATCTGGTACCAAATACCGTACGCAACGTTGTGTTGCTAATAAGTGCCTAATTTGTGTTGCTGAAACAGCCAACGGTGTTTGCCATACAAAAGCGATTTGACCACTGGGACCTTGTAAAGTTTGCGGACCACTCACGCTTTTGGCCGCCACTAAATCACGCAACACTTGTGGCGCTTCAATGTCTGCATCAGGACGCTGTAAGACTAAAATGTGACAATGATCTAACAGCTCACTCCAGCGATGCCAGTTTGGTAAACCACAAAATGCATCCCAACCTAAGATCAATAACAATTGATCCTGCTCATCCAGTTCAGCGCGCAATGATAGCAAGGTATCAATGCTCCATGACGGTTTATCACGACGTAGCTCGCGATCATCGACACTCAGCACGGCCACATCCGCCACCGCCAGCCGAACCATTTCTAAGCGCTGCTGAGCACTGACCTGCGGAGTCTCACGATGGGGTGGTCGTGCACTAGGAATCAATAACAGCTTGTCGAGCGCATAACTTTCAGCCACTTCCAAGGCACTGCGCAGATGCCCGATATGCACCGGATCAAAAGTACCACCGAGCATCCCAATTCGCTTAGCCACGCACGTGTCCGTCACCAAACACCACATACTTTTCACTGGTCAAGCCGAGCAAGCCGACAGGACCACGTGCATGCAGCTTATCAGTAGAAATACCAATCTCCGCGCCCAATCCATATTCAAAGCCATCGGCAAAGCGGGTTGAGGCATTGACCATCACGGAACTGGAATCGACTTCAGTCAAGAATCGACGGGCATCAGTGAAGTTTTCTGTGACAATGCTATCGGTATGTTGAGAGCCATAGGTATTGATGTGTGCAATTGCCTCGTCAAGGGATGCAACAATACGAATCGCTAGAATCGGTGCATTGTACTCGGCGACCCAATCTTCTGCAGAAACTGGCTTAACTCGCGCAGCAAATACAGCACAGGTTTTCTCACAGCCACGCAACTCAACCTTTTTAGCCTCATAAATATCAAGCAGCGGACGCAAAACAGCATCCACTTGCGATTCGTTCACTAAAAGGGTTTCCATCGCATTGCAAGGTGCATAACGCTGAGTTTTCGAGTTATCCGCAATACGAATAGCTTTTTCTGCATCAGCGGCCTGATCGACATACACATGGCACACGCCATCTAAATGCTTAATCACCGGCACCTTGGCGTCACGGCTGATACGCTCAATTAAACCTTTCCCACCACGCGGGACGATCACATCGACGTATTTCGGCATAGTGATTAATGCACCCACTGCAGCTCGATCAGTGGTTTGCACCACTTGTACTGCTGTTGCAGGAAAGCCAGCCGCCGCCAAGCCTTCATTTAAGCATTGCGCAATCGCTTGATTGGAATGAATGGCTTCTGAGCCACCACGCAAAATCGTTGCGTTACCAGACTTAATACATAAGCTCGCCGCTTCCACAGTGACGTTAGGCCGCGACTCATAGATGATGCCAATCACACCGAGCGGCACACGCATCTTGCCGACTTGAATCCCCGACGGCACAAAGTGCATATCGCGGATTTCACCAATTGGATCAGGCAGCGCAGCCACTTGCTTGAGGCCTTCAATCATTTCATCAATGCGCTTGCAGCTTAGCGCCAAGCGATCAAGCATGGCATCGTCTAAGCCATTGGCGCGGCCAGCTTGCATATCCAACTCATTGGCGGCTAATAACAGCTCACGGGATTTATCTAAAGCAGCAGCGGTGGCTAATAAAGCCTGATTTTTTTGCGCAGTACTGGCTCTTGCCAACACACGCGAAGCCTCACGCGCAGACTCGCCAAGGCGCTGCATGTAGTCAACAACAAGTTCGGTCATAGCATCAAACCAAAGTCAAAAGTTAAATAGGCATGGATTATAGCGATGTCGCCGTACAAACGCACAGATAGTTTAAAGATCAAGGAAAATACTATTGCAGCAAATAAACGAACACCCAGTTGCAACACGCAACTCAAATATCAAGCGAATCAATGCGTGGCGCTTGTAGCCACTGCGCAACATTTACCCAGTAGCTACAAGCAATCAGCAGTGCTTCAGAGGCTGATTACAAACGCAAGCCACCATCAAGTTCAAGAATGCGCCCTGTGTAGTAGTCATTCTCAAAAATATAGGCGACTGAGTGAGCGATCTCTTCTGGCTTACCCATGCGACGCAAAGGAATGCCAGCGGTCATTTTCTCTAACGCTTCAGGCTTCATACTTAAAGTCATGTCAGTTTCGATAAAACCAGGCGCAACGCCAGCCACACGAATACCATAACGCGCCAGCTCTTTTGCCCACACCACAGTATCGGCAGCCACACCGGCTTTAGCCGCAGAATAGTTTGCTTGCCCCATATTACCGGCACGGGAAATTGAAGAAATATTGACAATCGCGCCTTGATTGTTCAGCTCAATCATTTTAGCGGCCACTTCTCGCGTGCACAGGAACACACCGGTCAAGTTAACATCAATAACTGCTTGCCAATTGGCCAGACTCATTTTGCTCAACTCACCGTCTTTCACGCGAATGGTCAGACCATCACGCAAAATCCCTGCGTTATTCACTAGACCATTAATCGCTCCAAAGTCTGCCGCGACTTGTGTAACCATATGGCTGACTTGTTCTTCATTGGCGACATTACAAATATAGGCTCGCGCTTGTGCACCGATACTCTGACAAGCTGCTACTGCTGCATCTAACTTACTCTGATCTAAATCAACTAGAGCCAATTGCGCCCCTTTAGCGGCAAGGTACTCAGCCATAGCACGGCCTAAACCTTGGCCACCACCAGTAATAATGATCACTTTATCTTGTAACTGCATATCAACTCTCTTGTATTAAAATCTGTTCTTGAGTGCTAAACCAAGGGGTATTTTATGCAAAGGCCCAAACGCCTCGCATGGCAAATGCCAACTGACTTAGCCGCTTACAATACAACAAAACTAGCCAACTAGAGCATGCATGGGCGATTTATCGCAGTAACAACCCATCCCGCTCGTCGCTTTGCTAAACTGGCGCCCTAATCATTTTGGAGGATTAAGCATGGCCACGGCACTGCGCATCGTACTGGCACAATTAAATATGCGCGTCGGCGATATTGACGGCAATCTGCAGCGCATCCTTGATTCAAGCGTGCACGCAAAGCAACATTTACAAGCCGATTTGATTGTTTTTCCTGAGTTATCACTTTGCGGCTATAACGCCCAAGATTTGCTCTTGCGCAGCAATATGCAAGTACGTATTGAGCGTGCATTAGAGCGACTGTGTACTGCACTACCGCATAATCTTCATGTTTTAGTTGGCTACCCTTGGCTTGAGCAAGGTCATCGTTACAACTGCTGTGCTCATATTTTTCAAGGGCAAATTCAAGCCGTTTATAAAAAACAGTTTTTACCCACTGACCCAGTATTTTATGAACAGCGTTATTTCACCCCTGGCAATCAAGCGCTATGCATTGAAATCAATCAGGTGAGCATTGCTTTGGGTATTTGTGAAGATATCTGGCAGCCAGCCTTTATTGAGCAGGCGTGCGCAGCTAACGCGCAGATGATTGTCAGCCTTAATGCCTCGCCGTTTCATGTGCACAAACAAGCTGAGCGTGAGCAGATGCTCAGTCGTCAGACGCAGCAAGCGCAAATGCCCATTATTTATGTCAACCAAGTTGGTGCGCAGGATGATCTCATTTTTGATGGCGGTAGCTGCACTGTCGATGCGCAAGGCAACCTTCGTCAGCGCGCCCCCGCTTTTAGCGAAGAACTCTGCGCCTTGGACCTGCAGTTCACTCACTCCAGCAGCCATGTCGAAAAAGCCCTCATCAGCCCGTTGCTCAGCGAGGAAGCCAGCGTTTATCAAGCACTTATGCTGAGCTTACGAGACTACCTGAATTACAATGGCTTTAATGGCGTGCTTTTGGGCTTGTCTGGCGGCATTGATTCAGCGCTGGTGCTAGCCATTGCTGCCGATGCTTTAGGTGCTGACAAAGTGCAAGCGGTAATGATGCCCTATCATTACACCGCCCAAATCAGCCAAGACGATGCCGCCACACAAGCGCGCTGCATGGGTGTTGAGTATAAAACCATTGCCATCGCCCCCATGGTTGCCGCCTTTATCGACACACTGCAGCCCCTGTTTACAGACATGCCGGCCTCAGCCAGCGACACCACAGAAGAAAACCTGCAGGCCCGTTGCCGTGGCAATGTATTGATGGCGCTGTCGAACAAAAACGGCTACTTGGTGCTGACCACCAGCAATAAAAGCGAAACAGCAGTCGGTTACGCGACTTTATACGGCGATATGGCGGGAGGCTTTGCCTTGCTAAAAGATGTGCCTAAATGCTTGGTTTATCGTCTTGCCCGCTATCGCAATAGCTTAAGCCCTGTTATTCCAGAGCGAGTGATCACCCGTGCACCATCGGCAGAGCTAGCACCTGGGCAAAAAGATCAAGACAGCCTGCCACCCTACGATGTGCTGGATGAGATTCTGCGCTTATACGTAGAAGAGGACTTATCAGCACACGCCATTATTGCTAAGGGCTTTGAGCAAGAGACAGTGATGCGGATTTTACGCTTGATCGATATTAACGAATATAAACGCCGCCAAGCTGCCGTGGGTCCACGCATTAGCAAGCGTAGCTTTGGTAGTGATCGGCGCTACCCTATCAGCAATCTTTGGGCCCGAGGTGATTAAAGCGGATTAAAAAACCCGTGATGACTCATGGCTCATCACGGGTTTTAACAGTGGTTGCACGCACGGCTGTTTCACAGCGGCGCTCAAGGAAGCGCTGAATAATTACCTACGTTGTCAGGACGTTGTTAAAAATCAGCTCAAAATGCTCATTTACTACCTGTAAACTGCGCTTTTTCGCTGATTTTAGCCTAGCCCTGACTGCCTCGCTAACATTATTAAGTGCTTCCTTAAATCACCACTAAATTATCACGATGAATCAGCTCCGCTTCAGCCATATAACCTAATGTTTCCTCAATGCTTTCAGAGCATAGACCAATAATCTTATGGGCTTCAGTTGCACTGTAGTTACTTAGTCCACGGGCGACTTCAGTGCCTTGCGCATCCACACAAACCACCATTTCACCACGCAAGAAGTGTCCTGCAACAGCGGTAACGCCGACCGGGAGCAAGCTTTTATGATCATCAACCAAGGCTTTTACAGCGCCCGCATCGAGGGTCAAAGTGCCACGGGTTTGTAGATGACCCGCCAACCATTGTTTACGTGCACCATCACGACATTGCTCAGGCGTCAACAAGGTGCCAAGACGCTCTCCTGCATGCAAGCGATCCAAGACACGCTCAAGGCGCCCACCAACAATCACAGTGTAGGCGCCTGAGCGAGCAGCAAGACGGGCAGCACGCAATTTGGTTTGCATACCACCACGCCCTAAAGCCCCTGCACTGCCGCCGGCTACAGCATCAAGACTTGGGTCATCGGCACGTGCCTCATAAATCACTTGAGCATCGGGATTATGACGCGGATCAGCATCGTACATGCCGTCACGGTCAGTAAGAATCACCAGTAAATCGGCTTCAACTAAGTTCGCCACCAGCGCCGCCAAGGTATCGTTATCACCAAAGCGAATCTCATCAGTAGCCACTGTATCGTTTTCATTGATTACCGGAATCACCCCCAGCTCCAACAGGGTGCGCAAGGTGCTGCGAGCGTTTAGATAACGCTTGCGATCGGACAAGTCATCATGGGTTAACAAAACTTGTGCGGTGCGCTCATTGTGCTCAGCAAAACTGCTTTCCCAAGCCTTCACCAAGCTCATCTGCCCAACAGCCGCCGCCGCTTGCAATTGATGAATTGCATTGGGACGCTCCAACCAACCGAGACGACTCATCCCCGCTGCCACAGCACCAGAGGAGACCAACACTAAATCAATGCCCTGTTGGCGCAGAGCAACCATTTGTTGGACCCAAATTGCCATAGCATGACGGTCCAACCCGCGGCCATCAGCGGTCAACAACGCACTGCCTATTTTCACTACCCAGCGCTGAGCGCCTGTCACCTTGTCGCGCATAACACAAAATCCTGTTGAAATTGAACACTCGACGCTTACTGCAATACGACGAGCCCATCCATCAGTTAATGATTAACGTAGATAATTTCTGCCGCGTCTTCATCATCTTCGTCATAGTCTTCATCAAACTCATCATCACTATCTTCAGCAGCTTTAACACCGGCACGGCGCAGGGCACGCTTATCATCCAACTCTTGCAACCGTGCACGACCTTCATCTTCGATACGCTGATCTAAGTCGGCAAGGTACTCGGCATATTCTTTATCTTCAGCAATGCGCTGATCACGCTCTTCCAGATAACGCATCATGGCTTGCGCAAGCTCTTTAGTGCCTTCGCCATCCAACGCTGAAATCATAAACACAGGACCTGTCCAGCCCAGCTGATCAATCACGGCTTGCTTACGCTGCTCACGCTCATTTTCTAGCAGCTGATCGACCTTATTGAGGACCAACCAGCGGTCGCGCTCAATTAACGATGGGCTAAAACGCTCGATCTCATCCACAATCACTTGTGCATCTTGGGCTGGATCACTGCCGTCAATCGGAGCTAAATCAACCACATGCAATAGCAAACGGGTACGGGTTAAGTGCTTGAGGAAGCGAATACCTAAGCCTGCACCTTCCGCAGCGCCTTCAATCACCCCAGGAATATCAGCAATTACAAAACTTTTATAACGACCAATACTGACCACGCCAAGGTTAGGCACCAAGGTGGTAAAGGGATAGTCGGCCACTTTAGGTTTGGCCGCTGAAACAGAGCGAATAAAACTGCTTTTGCCCGCATTAGGTAAACCTAACAAACCGACATCAGCCAACACTTTCATTTCCAGCTTTAGATTACGCAGCTCACCCGGCTTACCATCGCTTGTCTGGCGTGGTGCACGGTTGGTACTGGATTTAAAACGGGTATTACCTAAACCATGCCAGCCACCTTCCGCTACACGAATGCGCTGACCGTTTTCGGTCAAGTCGCCAATGATTTCTTGGGTGTCTGCATCAATAATAGTGGTGCCCACCGGTACTTTTAAAACCAGGTCTTCACCTTTAGCACCCGTGCAATCAGCACCGCGACCATTTTCACCGCGCTGTGCATTAAAGCGACGGGTGTAGCGGTAGTCGATCAGAGTGTTGAGGTTAACATCAGCTTCCATATAGACAGAGCCGCCATCGCCACCATCACCACCGTTTGGACCGCCAAACTCAATAAACTTTTCTCGGCGAAAACTCATGCAGCCATTACCGCCATCGCCAGCTTTTACAACAATTGATACTTCATCAACGAACTTCATTAATGTGCCTCCCGCGAGCCCGCAGGCTGATAAATATAAACGCAGGATACAACAAGCACGGATAGTCCGTCTTTACTGCCTGCTCAAACAAAAAAGCCCCGTCAGATGACAGGGCTTTTCCGTGTAAAGCTACTTAGGCTGAAACGACGCTTACGTAGCGACGTCCAAAAGCACCTTTAACTTCAAATTTCAACACGCCTGCTTCTTTAGCAAACAAGGTGTGATCTTTGCCCATGCCTACATTAGGACCAGGGTGGAATTCTGTACCGCGCTGACGCACGATAATGTTTCCTGCTTTAACAGTTTGGCCGCCGTACATCTTAACGCCTAAGCGTTTAGCTTCCGAGTCGCGACCGTTACGGGTACTACCGCCAGCTTTTTTCGTTGCCATGAGTTCAACACTCCATCAGTTTAGGGGTTCAGCCAATTAAGCCTGAATACCAGTGATTTTAACTTCAGTAAACCACTGACGGTGGCCCTGACGCTTCATGCTGTGCTTACGACGACGGAACTTGATAATAGTTACTTTATCGTGACGACCTTGATCAATCACCTCAGCTGTCACTTTAGCACCGTCAACAACTGGCGCACCGATTTTCACATCTTCGCCGTTGCCGATTAACAGAACGCGGTCAAACGAAATCGCTTCGCCGACTGGCACGTCCAGTTTTTCAATCTTTAAAAATTCGCCTTCGGCGACTTTGTATTGCTTACCGCCAGTTACAATTACTGCGTACATCATATCTCTCCGTTATTCCTGCTCACCCAACGTTTTATAATGGTAAGTATCAGTTGGCATGGCTGCTGTGCATTGGATTAGGACGCACTGCAATTGCGTAAGGCAGGGAGTTGCCCAAGTAAAGTTCAGGAGCGCGAATTGTACGCACAGTTGCTTATAGACGCAAGCGCTGTATGCGCTTACCTTGACAGATAGCCGCGCGCCTCATAGCATGCCGCTCAACCTTATTGGAGTACGCAGAGTCATGCAACCACAGGCTTTTTACCAAATCGTCGCTGAAGATTTTGCTGCAGTAGACAGCCTCATCAAACAACAGCTTTCTTCACGCATCCCTCTGGTAGAAAAAATCGGTGATTACATCATTTCTGCGGGTGGCAAACGTCTGCGCCCTCTACTCGTCTTATTAGCGGGTAATGCTGTGGGTAAACAAGACGACGACCTGCGTTTACTCGCCGCTGTTATTGAATTTCTGCATACTTCAACGCTCTTGCATGATGACGTAGTTGATAAATCTGACCTGCGCCGTGGCCGTTCCACAGCTAATGCTAAATGGGGCAACGCACCCAGCGTCTTAGTTGGCGACTTTTTATATGCGCGCTCCTTTGAAATGATGGTACGCCTCGGTTCTTTACCGGTGATGGAAATTATTTCCCAAGCCACTCGCGTCATTGCTGAAGGTGAGGTATTACAACTCACCAAGGTGCGTGACGCCAGCACCACCGAAGCCACCTACATGGAGGTGATTCGCGGCAAAACAGCCATGCTGTTTGAAGCATCACCTCATAGCGCTGCAGTTTTAGCTGGCGCGCCTGTTGAACAGGCTGAGACTCTACGCACTTACGGGGATAATTTGGGCATTGCTTTCCAACTGGTTGATGATCTACTGGACTACCGTGGCGATGCTGAGACACTGGGTAAAAATGTCGGTGATGATCTTGCTGAAGGCAAACCCACCCTGCCATTGATCGTTACCATGCGTGAAGGCACAACTGAACAGGCAACACTGGTGCGTAAAGCCATGCAACAAGGTGGCATTGAAGACCTCGCAGAAATCAGCGCGGCTGTCGAAGCCTCTGGCGCTCTGGATTACACAGCTCAACTTGCGCAAGACTATGCACAACGCGCCATTGCCTGCTTAGACTGCATTCCAGCCTCTGGCTATCGCGATGCGCTGATTGAGCTAGCCAAGTTCGCGGTCGCTCGCTCGACCTAAATGCCACTACTTTAAAATCTAACCATAAAGCCCCTTAGTAATGTGCTAAAGGGCTGTTTGTTTTGCTCATACAGCATCTTTTAATTGACACCCATCTGCCTTTACTCTCTATAACTGGATAAAAAAGCGCGGCATAATGTCACTTCATTGATTTTAAATTTGAACTTAACTGAGACGATAAGCCTATGAGCATTTTAAAAGAATTCAAAACCTTTGCAGTAAAAGGTAATGTTGTTGATATGGCCGTCGGTATCATCATTGGTGCGGCTTTCGGTAAGATTGTTAGCTCCTTTGTTGGTGACGTTATCATGCCACCACTCGGCGTGCTAATTGGCGGCGTTGATTTTACTGATCTTGCCATTACACTCAAAGCGGCCGAAGGTGACTTGCCGGCTGTAGTCCTCGCTTACGGCAAGTTTATTCAAAGCATTATTGATTTCTTGATTGTTGCTTTCGCCATCTTTATGGGGGTAAAAGTGATTAACCGCCTTAAACGCGAAGAGCAAGCGAGCGAAGAAACGCCTGCTGAGCCAGCCGCCCCTAGCAACGAAGAAGTCTTACTCAGCGAAATTCGTGATTTACTTAAAAATCAAAATAAAAACTAAGACTAAGGCGCTATCGCTGGCATGCTTTAGTTTTGGCGCTGACTAAATATAACTCGCCCACAACACCGCTGAGGGTAAAGCGAGACCAGCAAGGTGCGGCATGCGCCTGTCCTGCTGCTTGCTTAGCACTATTACAGTATTAGATCTGTGCATGGCGTGCTTCGAGACACGCTGCGCGCAGGCTGCCCGCGCTCCCAAACAAACAAGTGCTTCGAGGCAAGCTGCCCGCGCTTCCACAGTAAATTACCTGAAAAGAGTCATACTACAAATCCGCAAACAACACCGCTGATCAACGAGCATCTTGCTGGTGTCGCGACGAGCGAACCAAGGACGGTGAGCGCCCGAATCGGGGCAGGATGCCCCATTGAGGGAAAAGCGACACCAACAAGGTGCGGCATGCGCCTAGCATCCTAGATATTTTGTTGTCTTAGATACGATAACCGAGTACATGACGTACTTCGGGACACGCTGCGGGCAGGCTGCCCGCGCTCCCAAACAAACAAGTGCCTCGAGGTAAGCTGCCCGCGCTCCCACAACGAATTGCTTTAAAAACGCGGGCATGATGACCACCCCCTACAGGACTTACTACCAATAATTCTCCACTGCAACCGCACCAGGCTTACGCGTGAGTGACAATTGCATATCACGCTTCTGCAATAGCACTCGACAATCTTCAACCATTTCCGGATTACCACAGAGCATTACCCGAGAGCTTTGTGCTGTCATCGACAAACCAACATGCTTTTCAAGCTCGCCAGATATCAACAAATCAGTAATACGCACACCTAAACAGCCAGCAACGTCTTCACGGGTAACCACCGGCACAAAGGTAAACTTATGTGCATACTCGGCGACATACTCACGCGTCAAAACCTCATTGAGCAAGTCTTTGTAAACTAACTCAGCCGCATAGCGCACGCTGTACACCAAAACAATTCGTTCAAAACGCCGCCAAATCGCAAAATCTTGTAGCATCGACAAAAAGGGTGCCACTCCAGTACCTGTCGATAACAACCAAAGACTCTCACCATCCACAAAGCGATCCAAGGTCAAAAAACCATGCGCTTGTTTCTCAATCAAAATCTCATCACCAACCGTCAGCTGACTTAATTGACTAGTAAACTCACCCCCAGGCACAACAATTGAGAAAAACTCTAAAAACTCATCAAACGGACTCGATACCATCGAGTAGCCACGCCAAACAATCGAGCCATTGGCTTTGCGCACGCCTAAACGAGCAAACTGCCCTGCCGTAAAACGAAACCCCGCATCACGCGTACAACGAAAACTAAACAAACTGGGCGTCCAAGTATGTAAATCAGTAATCCTTTGCCGGGTGAACTTTTCTTGCGTCACGTTCATACTGCACCTCTTTAATTAACAGCTACCCTATTCATACGCCATTTTTGGCTAAACAAATACCTGCGATCCTTATGCCTATATTGAATACGTCTTTCGCCCAGCTCGATTTATTACGCTTTCCAGAGCAGCCCAAAACGCCCTTACAAGCGTTCGATGCGGCTGACGAGTATCTGCTTAAACACCTCAGCAGCTGCAGCTTAGCGAGCCATGCGCGCACGCTAATCCTTAACGATAACTTCGGCGCCCTTGCCGCCAGTTTAGCGACAAAAATGCAAGTCCATAGCAGTGGTGATTCATTTTTAGCCCATCAAGCCCTGCGCAATAACCTTGATAATAATCAACTTAGCCAAGACAGTATCGAAATCATCCAAGCCAACCAAACGTTTCAAGGTCCTTATGACTATGTACTGATTCGCATACCCAAAATCCTAGCATTACTCGAAGAACAACTGATTCGCTTACAAAGCCAGATCACCCAAAAGACTATTATTATCGCCGCCGGCATGATTAAACATCTGCCACGCTCAGCAGGCGACTTACTTGAACGCTATATTGGTCCAGTGCAGGCCAGCCTTGCTGAAAAAAAAGCACGCTTACTCTTTGTCACGCCAACTGAGCAAGCCCAAGCCAGCTCACCTTATCCAAGTGAATATCAACTCGAACACCCAAAGCTCATTCTAAGCAACCACGCCGGAGTGTTTTGCCGTGAAGCCTTAGACATTGGTACGCGATTTTTTCTGCAGCACTTACCGACTGATTTAGGCTCTGCACAGGTGGCAGACCTTGGTTGTGGCAACGGAGTGCTGGGCATTGTCTGTGCGCTGAATAATCCTCAAGCACAACTGCGCATGGTTGATGAATCTTATATGGCCGTGCAATCTGCGCAAGAAAACTGGCAACGGGCGTTAGCCGAGCGCCCAGTTATCATTTATGCCGGTGACGGCCTTGCTGCTGAGCCGCCCGAAACACTTGATCTTATTCTCTGCAACCCACCTTTTCATCAGCAACAAGTGGTGGGCGACTTTTTAGCCAGACGTATGTTCCAACAAAGCCACCGAGCCTTAAAAAAAGGCGGTCAACTATGGATTGTCGGTAATCGACATCTGGGCTATCACGTCACGCTAAAACGCATGTTCCGTGACGTACAGCAGATTGCCGCAAACGCTAAATTTGTGATTTTCAAAGCAATTAAATAAAAACATACGAATAACGTTTTTCTAACAACTTTAAATGGCGCCAGTCAACTTCTAAGCGGCCAACGCCTTAACCGCAACGCTTAACGCTTACGTGCTTGCTCATAGAGTGGCATCACTTTAGGGATATTGGCTTGCAGATTTTGAATTCGTGTCGATGAAGAAGGGTGAGTGCTGGCAAACTCTGCCGGTGCACCTTGGCTTACCTGCTCCATTTTTTGCCATAAACTAACGGCTGCATTAGGGTTGTAACCCGCACGTGCAGCCAATTCAATACCTAACAAGTCAGCTTCTGTCTCTGCGCTACGGCTATTAGGTAAAGTCATACCATATTGCACTGCAGCATCAGCAATCTGCATGGTTTCTTGATTAACGCCCAACACAGCACCCAAACCTAATTTAGCTATCTCAATACCATAGGCCTTCGACATCGCTTCACGACTGTGCTCACGTAAAGCATGAGCAATTTCGTGCCCCATAATTGCTGCAATTTCATCATCCGTCAAATTGAGCTTAGTGATAATACCGCTATAAAAAATTATTTTACCGCCAGGACCGCAATTGGCATTCAGCTCTGGGCTTTCAATCAAACTGACTTGCCAGTCCCATTGTGCTGCATCTGCACGGAAGTACCCAGCTTGCGCAATTAAACGCTGGCCAATCACTTGTAAACGCTTGGCGTTATTGCTACGCGTATCCAACTTGCCCTTAGCTTGAGCTTGCTGCAACGTCTCTTGGTAAGCCTGCGCATAACTTTGATTGATTTCGTTAGTGCTCAGCATACTGAACATATATTGTTTACGATCAACACCCACCGCACTTGAGCCAGTTGTATTGACGGCTTGGCAGCCTACCCGCAACAGCACACCAGCCAACGCAGCATATTTATGTAAAGTCGCCACATCACACCTCATTCTAATAATTAGACAGCAGTTGCATCACCAGATTAGTGGCCGCTATTGTGTTGGAGTTTATTAAGCTTTGGAACAAACAGCCGGCATTTAGTTCGCCTATATAGCAGAGGCCTGCTAAATAATCGTTTAAAAGTATCATCCACCTCACCCACAAACAACAGCATTGCCCCTGAGCACTTGTCCTGCTGTTTACTTAGCAATACTACATTGCTTGATCTGCACATGGCGTGCTTCGGGGTATGCTGCGGGCAAGCTGCCCGCGCTCCCATAGCAAACTGCTTAAAACCCACAGTAAATTGCATAAATGGAGTCATATTACAAATCCGCAGGCAACATCGCTGATCAATGAGCACCTTGCTGGTGTCGCGGCGAGCGAACCAGGGAGGGTGAGCGCCCGAATCGGGGCAGGAGGCCCCGTTGAGGGAAAAGCGACACCAGCAAGGTGCGACATGCGCCTGTCCTGCTGTTTACTTAGCAATACTACATTGCTTGATCTGTGCATGGCGTGCTTCGGGGTATGCTGCGGG
>JAAXZZ010000134.1 GCA_012719655.1 Gammaproteobacteria bacterium
GAAGCAATCTGTCACGTCCACTTGCGCAATCACAAGTGTAAAGCATAACGTGAGGCCGAATAATACAGCCACAACCTACTTCGGTCAAGCAGGCTACAAACAAGATCGCCTGCATACAGCAGGCGATCTTGTAATATTGGTACCGAGAAGGGGACTCGAACCCCTACAGCCTATGGCCACTACCACCTCAAGGTAGCGTGTCTACCAATTCCACCACCTCGGCAAAATCAATCTACAGCAGGTACATCACTTTCTGTTGCTTCAGTCGCTTTGCTTTCAACTTGAGGAATGTCTTCCAGCAAAGGTTGCGCCTGAGGCTTCACTTCCAATACTGCAGGATCAGGTAAACCTAACTCAGTAATGGTTGCAGCACGGTCTTTAGCGTAAAACGCCAAGCCCAAGCTTGTTGCAAAAAACACAGCTGCTAACACAGCTGTAAAACGACTCAAAAATCTACTTGAACCTTGCGATCCAAAAACAGTACCTGAAGCGCCCGAACCAAATGAAGCACCAGCGTCTGCGCCCTTGCCCTGCTGAATCAGAACAAAACCTACAACACCAATCGCAACCACCAAATGCACAATAATTATGACTGTTTCCAGCATTTTAGTTTCCCGCAGCGCGACAGATCGCACTAAATTCATCTGCATTGAGGGAGGCTCCGCCTACTAACCCCCCATCGATATCTGCTTGAGCAAACAACTCAGCAGCATTAGCGGCTTTAACACTGCCACCGTAAATAATACGTAACCCTTGGGCAATTGACGCGCTGTATTTTGCCACATGTGCACGTATTTGTGCATGTATTTCTTGCGCTTGCTCTGGGGAGGCTGTTAATCCGGTACCTATAGCCCAAATGGGCTCATAAGCAATTACCGCATTACGCAGCACATCAACACCTAATTCAAGCAGTATTGCATCAACCTGTCTTTGTACAGTAAGCAAAGCCAAACCTGCTTCACGCTCTGCAAGCGTTTCACCGACACAAAGAATGGGAGTTAACCCTGCACTTTGAGCTGCAATAAACTTGCGGCATATTACACCATCATTTTCTTCTTGCAACTGTCTTCTTTCAGAATGCCCCACAATTACCATGGAACAACCTAAATCCTGCAGTTGTAACGCAGAGGTTTCGCCAGTCAGCGCCCCCTCTTCCATCTGCACCGCACAGTCTTGCGAACCAACAACAATAGCGCAATCAGCCACAGCAGCAAGGACAGTTTGCAAGTGAATCAAACCTGGGAAAATTGCAACATCAACGTCAGCAGGCATAGCTTGTACTGATAGTTCAGCAACCAGCTTAGCGATACTGCCGCGAGTGCCATGCATTTTCCAATTACCAGCTACCAATGGGCGACGCATGTCGTACCTCTTCGCTCAAAGTGGGCGCAGATATTACTCAAGCACATAAAAACATGCAAGCAGAATCAAGCACATACTGTTTTAACAACATCAGCCAAGTGCTGTGCATGGCGCATCACCACAGACTCATCATCACCTTCAACCATTACTCGCACCAAAGGCTCGGTACCTGATTTGCGTAATAAAACGCGCCCACGCCCAGCCATTGCCGTAGTGACTTCATCACACGCCGCTTGCACTTGCGGATGCGCAACAGGATCAGCATCCCCCGTAAAACGCACATTAATCAGCACTTGCGGTAGTTTCTGCCAAGCCAAACGCTCTTTCGCTAGACTTTGACCACGACGACGCAAAGCCAATAACACCTGCAACGCTGCAATAATCGCATCCCCTGTGGTGGCATGCTGCGCACAGAGAATATGCCCTGAGTTTTCTCCACCAAGCACCCATTGCCGCTCTTGCATTTCTGCCATCACATAACGGTCACCCACTTTAGCGCGAACAAAGGGTATTGCACGCTCTTTTAGCGCCAGCTCAAGCCCCAGATTACTCATCAAAGTGCCGACTACACCGGTTCCTTCCGGCAAACGATCACGTTCTTGAATGTCAGTTGCTATGATATATAACAAATCATCGCCATCGACGATGGCGCCGGTATGATCGACCATTTGCACACGGTCGCCATCACCATCAAAAGCGATGCCTAGGTCGGCACCATGCTCGACCACAGCCTTTTGTAATGCCCCTAAACTCGTTGAACCGACGCCTGCATTGATATTCAAACCATCAGGATGAGCTGCGGTCGTGATCACCTGCGCACCGAGCTCACTAAATACATTAGGAGCCACTTTATAAGTAGCACCATGGGCGCAATCAAGGACAATTTTCAAACCGGCAAAACTGGTACTGGTCGGCACACTACTTATGCAAAACTCAATATAACGTCCCGCAGCATCGTTGATCCGTGACGCCTTACCAAGCTGTTCTGACTCAACCACAGTCATTGGCATATCGAGCAATTCTTCAATCATTAATTCCAGCGAGTCGGGCAATTTCGTACCGCCACCGGAGAAGAACTTAATGCCGTTATCATAATGAGGATTATGCGATGCGCTGATCACAATACCCGCGTCGGCCTGAAATGTACGGGTGAGATAGGCTACCGCAGGCGTTGGCATAGGACCAAGCAACATCACATCGGCACCTGCGGCGGACAAACCGGCTTGCAGCGCCGATTCAAACATGTAACCGGAAATACGCTTATCTTTACCAATTAAAATACGGCATTTACCTTGCTTACGAAATGCCATACCTGCTGCCCAGCCTAGCTTTAGCATGAACTCAGGAGTGATTGGTGCAGTGCCTACGCGACCACGAATACCATCCGTGCCAAAGTATTTTTTTGTCATTGCTTTATTGTTCCTTTGCAGCATCTTGTACCGCATTGTAGATTTTCAATGCATCCATGGGCGCCGCCACATCATGCACCCGTAAAATTTTAGCTCCGCGCTCTAGCGCCATAACGGCCAAAGCTAAACTGCCATATAAACGCTGATCAACAGGCCGCTGTAAAATGTTGCCGATCATGCTTTTTCGAGACACACCCACCAAAAGCGGCCGCTGCAAGCTTTGCAGCTCCGGCAAGCGCTTAAATAATTCATAATTATGCTGGGTATTTTTGGCAAATCCAAAGCCGGGATCAAGAATAATGCGCTCCACAGCAATGCCAGCAGCAACACAAGCACTGATGCGCTCCTGCAAGAAGCCCTTGACCTCAGCAGCAACATCCACGTAATGTGGCTCATCCTGCATGGTCTGAGGCTCACCACGCATATGCATTAAACAAACAGGCAAATGCGTTGCTGCAGCCGCATCTAAAGCACCATCACGTTGCAACGAACGCACATCATTAATCAATCCTGCACCGAGACGGGCTGACTCACGAATCACTGCAGGCGTGGACGTATCTACTGAAATAATCACATCGCATTCAGCAGCAAGCCTCTCAACCAATGGTGCAACCCGATCAAGCTCTTGCTGTGCACTGACAATAGCGGCCCCAGGACGAGTTGATTCACCACCCACATCAATAATACTAGCACCCGCTGCCACCATCTCATGAGCGCGCAAGACAGCCTGTTCTAACGAGGTGTAGCGTCCGCCATCAGAAAACGAGTCAGGGGTTACATTGAGAATACCCATAACATGGGCACGTGTAAGGTCAAGCTGATGTTTGCCGCAACCTAAATACGGGTGTGCAATAGCGTGCATAATCTGCCTTTCTGTTCTATTGAAACGGGCGCTAAAGAGCGCCCGTTGTGCTGACTATTAATGTTCGCCTGCCGGCCCGCCAATTGGCGCCTCTGGCCGCTCTTGTGCAGACTTGTCCTGCTCTTGCTGGGGCGCGGCCTGCTGAGCAGACTTACCCGCTGAACCACCACCGCTCCAATCTTTTGGCTCACGCGGCTCACGACCACTCATGATGTCATCAATCTGGTCACTATCAATGGTTTCATACTTCATCAAAGCCATCGCCATCTGCTCAAGCTTATCGCGATTATCCAGCAAGATCTGTTTAGCAGTCGCGTAGCAATGATCAATAATGTCGCGGATTTCTTGGTCGATCAATTTAGCCGTGTCACCAGAAACATTACTAGTGCCACCACCTGAACGGCCTAAGAAACTTTCATTTTCTTCTTCGGCATACATCAAAGGACCGAGTTTTTCTGACAATCCCCACTTAGTCACCATATTTCGTGCTAACTGCGTAGCACGCATAATATCGTTAGAGGCTCCAGTGGTGACACCATCAAAACCAAGTGTCATTTCCTCAGCAATTCGACCACCATAGAGCGAACAAATCTGACTGATCAAGCCGCGCTTAGACAAGCTGTAACGATCTTCTTCAGGTAAGAACATGGTCACACCTAAAGCTCGCCCACGCGGAATGATGGACACTTTATACACTGGGTCATGCTCTGGTACTAAGCGACCAACAATCGCATGCCCTGCTTCATGGTAGGCCGTGTTGAGCTTTTCTTTTTCAGACATCACCATGGACTTACGCTCTGCACCCATCATGATTTTGTCTTTGGCCAACTCAAACTCTTTCATGGTCACTAAGCGACTTTCAGAACGCGCAGCAAATAGCGCCGCCTCATTGACCAAGTTAGCCAAGTCTGCACCCGAGAAACCTGGTGTACCTCGAGCAATGACCGCTGCATCAACATCATCATGCACCGGCACTTTGCGCATATGCACTTGAAGAATTTGCTCACGACCACGAATATCCGGCAGACCTACCACAACCTGGCGGTCAAAACGCCCTGGACGCAACAACGCTGGATCCAGTACATCGGGACGGTTAGTTGCAG
Source organism: Gammaproteobacteria bacterium (assembly GCA_012719655.1). Lineage (GTDB taxonomy): Bacteria > Pseudomonadota > Gammaproteobacteria > Pseudomonadales > Pseudomonadaceae > Denitrificimonas. Next base: position 4,737 of record JAAXZZ010000134.1, read on the forward strand.
CAATGACAATTACGCCATCATTGTCTTCAAAGCCATCCATCTCAACCAATAATTGGTTTAGCGTCTGCTCGCGCTCATCATTACCACCGCCCATACCAGCGCCACGATGACGACCCACGGCATCAATTTCATCAATAAAGATAATGCAAGGGGCGTGCTTCTTCGCTTGTTCAAACATATCGCGAACACGCGAGGCACCGACACCGACAAACATCTCTACGAAGTCAGAACCAGAAATGGTAAAGAACGGTACTTTTGCTTCACCGGCAATGGCTTTTGCCAACAAGGTTTTACCGGTACCGGGCTGCCCGACCATCAGCACGCCGCGTGGAATCTTACCGCCTAAGCGCTGAAAGCGACTTGGGTCACGTAAGAACTCAACAATCTCACCCACTTCTTCTTTAGCTTCATCACAACCCGCAACGTCAGCCAATGTGGTTTTGATTTGATCCTCTGCAAGCAAACGCGCCTTACTTTTTCCAAAGCTCATGGGTCCGCCCTTACCGCCAGCGCCACCCTGCATTTGACGCATAAAGAACATCACCACAGCTAAAATAATCAGAATAGGGAAACTGGCAACCAATAATTGCATCCACATGCTTTGGCGCTCTGGCTGCTTACCTACGATGCTGACGTTGTTATCAATCAGATCGCCCATCAGACCATTATCCTGAATGGCCGGACGCACGGTTTCAAAGACACTACCATCAGTGCGCATACCGCTGATCACAAAACCATCTACTGTAACTTGCTGAACACGACCTGACTTCACTTCTTCAATAAAAGAACTGTAGTTCAGCTTGCCCGTTTCACTTTGCGAGGAAAAGTTGTTCATTACAGTCACTAGGACAGCAGCGATAACTAACCACAAAAGTAGGTTTTTAGTCATATCGTTCACTTCAATTTACCCTCTGCTGCACTCAGCGCAACACATACGTCAATTACACATAACAAACCTACTACAGATTGACGCACTGCGTGTGTTTGTCCTGTAACAATACATTTAAACATTTTCATCCAAGGCACGCATGCCGCGTGCTAACAAATACTGCTCACGCGAGCGGTCTCGTGATGAAGCGGGCTTGCGCATTTGCACTTTTTCAAAGCGACTGCGCACATCACGCAAATAGGCATCGAAACCTTCACCGTGAAACACTTTAATTAAAAAATCGCCACCCGGGCGTAGTACTTTAGATGCTAAATCCAAGGCGAGTTCACATAAATACATCGCCGCCGCTTGATCAGCAGCCCTTACACCACTCATATTGGGGGCCATGTCGGAAATAACAAGGTCGACTGGATTATTCCCCACCGCATCCATGATTTGCTGAAACACTCGTTCCTCAGTGAAATCACCTTCAATAAAGGTTACATCAGCAATCGCCGCCATCGGCAAAATATCTGAAGCAATCAAAGTACCTTTGTCACCAATCACGCGACTGGTCACTTGTGACCAGCCCCCTGGGGCGCTGCCCAAATCAATCACAGTCATACCCGGACGCAAGATACGATCTTTTTCTTGCACTTCTAACAATTTATAGCTGGCACGCGAGCGATAGCCATCTTTTTGCGCCATTTTTACAAACGGATCATCAAAATGTTCTTTTAACCAACGCGAACTGCTTTTAGATCGAGCCACAGAATACCTCTTAAGCTTCAGGTCAGGTAAACTATCCACCTTCATTCATGTTACGACTCAGAGGTCGATTATGTCGCTCACACAAGAGCAAAAGAAACAGTTTAAATCCATCGGCCATCACCTTAAGCCGATTGTTACCATTGCCGATAACGGTTTAACCGATAACGTGCTAGCAGAACTGGATCGCGCCCTTAACGATCACGAACTTATTAAGGTTCAGCTACGTCTCGGCGAACGCGAAGACCGTAAAGCAATCATTGATGAGCTGTGTGAAAAAAGCAGCTGCATGTTGGTGCAAAGCATCGGCAAGGTTGCACTGGTTTACCGTAAAAATGCACAACCCAATAAAAACCTGTCCAACATATTACGCTACAACGCTTAATGACTCTGCCTCACCGCTTGGGCGTTACACCTCAACTTAACAGCTGAGAGTGGCGCCCAGGTATGGGTTGCAAAACCAACAATACACCGCACATCCCGACCGCCAAATAACTGTACACCAACCAATATTGCGCAGCAGGCCAGAACGCTCGACACATAAAGAAACTGCTGCACAGCATTAGCGTTGCTAGCAATAACTGTCCGCGCGAATCCTTCAGCATCTGCTTACACGGCATGGTCTGTTTAAGCACCCACAACTGCAGTAGCACACAGGCTAATGCGAAACCGATAAGTAAGGGCCGCGCATACTGCGCGACCTCTTGCACTAACAAACTGGCAAAACCAAGCTTTTCTAATACACCCAGCAAAACGAAGTGCATCATCCAAATACCACCAACCCAAAATACTTGCGCCAATTGCCAAGTATTCGCGCCTGCTTTGAATGAGCTGAGATTAGATATGACGCACCTCAATAATTTCGTATTCAATTAAACCACTGGGTGTCTGCACCACCACTACTTCGCCTTCTTCCTTGCCAACCAAAGCGCGAGCAATCGGCGATGTCACCGATATTTTACCCTGCTTAAGGTCCGCTTCATCTTCACCAACAATCTGATAAGTGACCGTCTCGTCCGTCTCAACGTTAGCAATTTCAACCGTAGTACCGAAAAAAACTTTTCCGGTATAAGGTAGGGTGGTGACATCAATAATCTGCGCAGCAGAGAGGCGACCTTCGATGTCACGAATGCGCGCCTCAGTCATACCCTGCTGCTCACGCGCAGCATGGTATTCCGCGTTTTCTTTTAAGTCGCCCAATTCACGCGCGGTAGCAATGTCAGCGGTAATTTTTGGGCGCATTACGGTTTTCAGATGTTTAAGCTCTTCTTCCAAGGCGCGAGCGCCTTGGATTGTCATTGGAAATTTAGTCACGCATTAATTCCTGCATGCAAGTCCTGCAAGCGGCGCACGGTCTTTTCTGGACCAAAATTAAGCGCCTCGCAAACTGCCTGACCACCCGCAAAGGTTGTGGTGAAGTAGATTTTACGTTGCAGAGCGTTTCGACGAATCGAGTAGGAGTCAGCAATAGATTGACGTCCCTCGGTGGTATTTATAACTAAAGTAACTTCATCATTTTTGATCATATCAACAATGTGTGGGCGACCTTCAGTTACTTTATTTACACGGCGCACAGCTAAACCGGCAGCCTCAATAAGCTTTGCTGTGCCTGTAGTGGCGACAATTGTGAAGCCCAAGCTAATTAAGTCTCGGGCCAAATCAGCCGCGAAAGGTTTATCCTCTGCACGCACACTAATAAAGGCACAACCACTGGTTGGCAATACTTCTCCGGCCCCCATTTGCGCTTTGGCAAAGGCTTCCGCGAAGCTATCACCAACCCCCATCACCTCACCTGTAGATTTCATTTCTGGGCCGAGGATGGTATCAACACCTGGGAATTTAGCAAATGGGAATACCGCTTCTTTAACACTAAAGAAAGGCGGTATGATCTCTTTGGTAAAGTTTAGCTCAGTTAATGTTTTACCTGCCATTACCCGCGCAGCTACTTTGGCGAGGGACTCACCAATACACTTGGATACAAAAGGTACGGTACGCGAGGCACGCGGGTTGACTTCAATCACGTAAATATCATCGCCCTGTACAGCCATTTGCACGTTCATCAAACCAAGCACACCAAGTTCTAACGCCATGCGACGAACCTGATCACGAATCTCATCTTGGATGTGCGCAGGCAGCGAGTACGGCGGCAATGAGCAGGCAGAGTCACCTGAGTGTACACCGGCTTGCTCAATGTGCTGCATAATTGCGCCAATCACGACGATCTCACCATCGCAAACGGCATCCACATCGACTTCAATCGCACTGTTGAGGAAGTGATCGAGCAACACTGGACTATCATTAGAGACTTGCACCGCCTCACGCATATAGCGTTTGAGCTCTTCTTCGTCATAAACGATTTCCATAGCACGCCCTCCCAGTACGTAGGATGGGCGCACAACCAGCGGATAACCAATTTCTTTAGAAGCAGCAATGGCCTCTTCTTCACTGCGTGCAGTAGCGTTTTGTGGCTGCAATAGACCCAAGCGCTGCACCATTTGCTGGAAACGCTCACGGTCTTCAGCGCGGTCAATTGCATCTGGACTGGTACCAATGATAGGCACGCCCGCTTCTTCTAGCGCACGGCAGATTTTCAACGGCGTCTGGCCACCGTACTGCACAATCACACCGATTGGTTTTTCCACACGGACAATTTCTAACACATCTTCTAAGGTCACAGGTTCAAAGTACAAGCGATCTGAGGTGTCATAGTCAGTGGAGACCGTTTCTGGGTTGCAGTTGACCATGATGGTTTCATAACCATCTTCACGCATGGCCAGCGCCGCATGCACACAGCAATAATCAAACTCAATACCCTGTCCGATACGGTTCGGGCCGCCACCGAGAATCATGATTTTTTCGCGCGAGCTTGGATTGGCTTCACACTCTTCTTCATAGGTTGAGTACATGTAAGCGGTGTCAGTGGCGAACTCACCGGCACAGGTATCGACACGCTTATAGACCGGGAAGACATTCAACTGATGGCGGCGATTGCGAATATTTTTCTCAGATACGCCTAACAATGAAGCTAAACGTGCATCACTGAAACCTTTGCGTTTGAGCTTAAACATTTGCGCCGCATCAATCTCTGCCAAACCAACTGTTTTTAGACGCTCGGCCTCTTGCACCAAGTCTTCCATCTGCACAAGGAACCAGTGATCAATTTTGGTTAGCTCATAAATTTCGTCACGAGACATACCAAAACGCATGGCATCGGCCACATACCAAATGCGATCCGCACCTGGCACGGTCAACTCACGGCGAATAATGCTGGCTGCTTCTGGGTTTTTCAGATCAAGGATCGGGTCTAGACCATGCACACCAACTTCCAAACCACGCAAGGCTTTTTGTAGCGACTCTTGGAAGGTACGACCAATGGCCATCACTTCACCCACAGACTTCATCTGTGTGGTTAAACGCGCATCTGCTTTGGGGAACTTCTCAAAGGTAAAGCGTGGAATTTTAGTGACAACATAGTCAATGGATGGCTCAAAGGATGCCGGGGTACGACCGCCAGTGATATCGTTGTCCAACTCATCAAGGGTATAACCCACGGCCAGCTTTGCGGCGATTTTAGCGATCGGAAAACCTGTCGCTTTGGACGCCAAGGCGGATGAGCGTGAAACCCGTGGGTTCATCTCAATCACGACCATACGGCCGTCTTTTGGATTGATACCAAACTGTACGTTAGAGCCTCCACTGACAACGCCAATTTCACGCATCACTGCCAAAGAGGCGTCGCGCATGATTTGGTACTCTTTGTCGGTCAAAGTTTGCGCAGGCGCTACGGTAATAGAATCACCAGTATGCACGCCCATTGGATCAAAGTTTTCGATTGAGCAGACAATAATGCAGTTATCATTTTTGTCACGCACCACTTCCATTTCGAACTCTTTCCAGCCGATCAGTGATTCATCAATCAGCAGTTCCTTAGTCGGTGACAAGTCAAGACCACGGCTACAAATCTCTTCAAACTCTTCACGGTTGTAAGCAATACCACCACCAGTGCCACCCATAGTGAAGCTTGGGCGGATAATACATGGGAAGCCCACTTCGCTTTGAACTTTGTACGCCTCTTCCATGCTGTGCGCGATACCTGAACGCGGGCAGGCCAAGTTAATTGAACGCATAGCTTGGTCAAAACGTGAACGGTCTTCCGCTTTATCAATGGTGTCGGCGTTGGCGCCAATCATTTCTACGCCAAATTTTTCCAGAACGCCTTCACGCTCTAAATCGAGCGCACAGTTCAATGCCGTTTGCCCACCCATCGTCGGTAGCAAAGCATCTGGGCGTTCTTTCTCAATGATTTTGGCAACGGTCTGCCATTTGATGGGCTCAATATAGGTCGCATCAGCCATCGCCGGATCAGTCATGATCGTTGCTGGGTTTGAGTTGACCAAAATGACTCGATAACCTTCTTCGCGCAACGCCTTACACGCCTGCGCGCCAGAGTAGTCAAATTCACATGCTTGACCAATAACAATTGGGCCTGCGCCGATGATGAGGATGCTTTTAATGTCTGTGCGTTTTGGCATAGGATTCTCGTAATATTAGGTCAGGGTTGCGGTGGCCAGCTTCACGCCAAAGCCGACGAACATAGCGCCTACTCCTGTTAGCGCACCGTTGGCCAAGCGTTGTCGCTGACGAAACCAGTGGGCTAATCGGGCGCCAGTGAAAATCAGTACACTCAGATAAATCCCGCTAATCAACTGCAGAATCAATCCCAGTACTAGAAACGATAAACCAGGATGGGCGTAGCCTGGATCGACGAACTGAATAAAGAATGAAACAAAGAACAAAATCGCTTTCGGATTGGAGATGCTCAGCAGAAAGGCTTTGCGCAAAGGTTTATGTACAGACTGTTGCTGCTCAATCACTTCAGCAGTGAGCGCTGTGCTGTGCATAGAGCGCCAAGCCGAGCGTAACATGCCAACACCATGCCAACATAAATAAGCTGCACCAAGGTATTTCAGGGCAAGAAAAAACATCGGTTCTGTGCGCAACAAAGAAGCGATGCCCAGCGCAGACAACATCATCAGCACGGTATCACCAAGAAACACACCACATGCCGCTTGATAGCCAGAAGCGATACCTCGTTGGGCGGCTGTCGCCAGAACAAACAAAGAGTTTGGTCCCGGCAACAACACAATAAACACTGTACCAAGGATATAAGTCCAAAGATCAGTGATTCCCAAACTTGGCAACATAACAGCTATCCCTTAGCGACGCGCGGCCATGCTGGCAACAAAGCGGTCAAATAAAGAACTGACATCATTTGGGCCAGGACTTGCTTCAGGATGCCCCTGAAAACCAAAAGCCTCTTTATCAGTGCGCTCAACGCCTTGTAAAGTTTGATCAAACAAAGACTCATGGGTTGCTTTCAAATTATCTGGCAGACTGGCTTTATCCACTGCAAAGCCGTGGTTTTGACTGGTGATCATCACCATACCGCTTTTCAAGTCCTGCACTGGGTGATTGGCACCATGATGGCCGTTAACCATTTTCATCGTGCGCGCACCTGACGCTAAAGCAAGTAACTGATGACCTAAGCAAATACCAAAGAGCGGAATATCTGTGCTCAAGATTTCTTTAATCGCAGCGATGGCATAATCACAAGGCTCTGGATCGCCTGGGCCATTGGAGAGGAAAACCCCATCAGGATTTAAGGCCAAAACTTCACTGGCCGGTGTTTGCGCTGGTACTACCGTTAGTCGACAGCCACGAGCAACCAGTACGCGTAGAATGTTACGCTTTACACCATAGTCATAGACAACTACATGGTAGGGTAGCTGGCCTGCTTGAATCTCCGGATGACTATCGGTGATCAACTGCCATGGTGCTGAACGCCACTCATAAATTTTATCGGTTGTCACTTCTTGGGCCAAATCAAGGCCTTGCAAGCCAGTAAATCCGCGCGCCAATTCCAGTGCACGCTCTTCAGTGGCGTCATCGCCAGCAAGTATACAGCCGCTTTGTGCACCAGTATCACGCAAGATGCGAGTTAAACGACGGGTATCAATACCAGCAATCGCCACGATTTTATTGTCTTTTAAGTATTCGCCCAGAGGCTTTTTATCGCGCCAGCTGCTGGACAGCAGCGGCAAATCACGAATAATCAAACCGGCCGCCCAAACGCGATTTGACTCAGCATCTTCAGGGGTAGTTCCGGTATTACCAATGTGAGGATAAGTTAACGCAACCAACTGGCGAGCATAGGATGGGTCTGTAAGAATTTCCTGATAGCCGGTCATGGCAGTGTTAAAGACCACCTCACCAACGGTTTGACCGTCAATTCCAATGGCTTCGCCGCGAAAAATGCTGCCGTCAGCAAGGGCGAGTATGGCTGGCTTAGTCAAGAAGACCTCCCGTAAATAAGACTGTTATGTGCACTTTTTTCGCAAAAAAGCGGAATGACGTGTGTTGACATCATTCCGCTTTTAAGTCATTCATATGGGCGCACTTCTAGTGGATACACTAAAAAGAGATTGTACTGGTTTTTTTCAAAAATCGGAAGCAATCAAACCAATCAACGTAACGCTAATACATCCTGCATGTCGTAAAGACCCGCCGACCGACCTTCTAGCCACTGCACAGAGCGTACCGCACCCTTGGCAAAGGTCATGCGACTGGAGGCTTTATGAGTGATTTCTATCCGCTCACCATCGCCAGCAAACAATACAGTATGATCACCCACTATATCGCCGGCACGAACAGTAGCAAAACCAATGGTTTCACGCTGGCGCGCACCAGTCTGTCCTTCACGCCCGTACACAGCAACATCAGCTAAATCACGCCCTAATGCAGCCGCAACCACCTCACCCATACGTAACGCCGTGCCGGATGGCGCATCAACTTTATGGCGGTGATGCGCTTCAATGATTTCAATATCAGCGTCATCACCTAATACACGTGCAGCGGTATCCAGTAATTTTAAGCACAGGTTGACACCAACACTAAAGTTCGCTGCAAAAACAATGGCAATGTCTTGCCCTGCCTCCTTAAGCAGTTGACGCTCAGCCTCGCTAAAGCCTGTCGTGCCAATCACCATCGCTTTACCCGCCTGACGGCAAATGGCCAGATTACTTAACGTCACAGTGGGATGAGTGAAATCAATTAACACATCGAACTGATCCAGCACACTCGATAAATCACCGACCAAATTGATACCAACCCGGCCGACACCAGCCAACTCACCGACATCGGCGCCAATCAAGCTGCTTTCTGGACGATCAATCGCGGCTGTTAATTGCAAAGCAGGCACCATACGTACCGCTTCAATTAATGTTTTACCCATGCGCCCTGCGGCACCTACCACTGCAACTCGAAGCATTGATTTCTCCCCGCTTATTTAACGTTACGCGCTATGCGCTATAATATTTTACCGCGCATAGCCTACTCGTAAAAACTACAGATCGCCAAAGAAGCGTTTTACACCTTCAAACCAACTGCTTTCACGCGGCGAATGCGAAGCATCACCCTGCAGTGAAGCACGGAACTCTTCCAGTAACTCACGCTGGCGCTTATTCAGCTTGACGGGCGTTTCTACAGCGACGCGGCACAACAAATCACCGACACCACCACCACGCACAGGTGTCACACCTTTGCCACGCAAGCGAAACAGTTTGTTGGTTTGCGTGCCTTCTGGGATTTTCAGTTTTACACGGCCATTTAAGGTCGGCACTTCCAGCTCGCCACCCAAGGCGGCATCCGCAAAGCTAATAGGTACTTCACAATATAGGTCGCGACCATCACGCTGGAAAATTGGATGTGGACGCACATTAACCACCACATACAAGTCACCTGACGGCCCACCTAAGGCACCCGCTTCGCCTTCACCACTTAAGCGAATACGATCGCCGGTATCCACACCTGCCGGCACTTTAACCGACAAGGTTTTTTCTTCTTCAACACGGCCTTGACCATGGCAATCACCACAGGGGTCTGTGACCATCTTGCCCGAGCCATGGCAACGTGGACAGGTTTGCTGCACAGCAAAGAAACCTTGCTGCATCCGTACCTGCCCCATACCGTTACAGGTCGTACAGGTCACCGGACTGGTGCCTTTTTTCGCACCAGAACCTTTACAGGTCTTACAATCTGCTAAGGTCGGTACGCGAATACTAACGGTTGTACCGCGCACGGCTTCTTCTAGATCCAGCTCCATGTTGTAGCGTAAATCACTGCCACGCTGCGGGCCGCCACGACCACGACCGCCACCGCCAAAAAAATCACTAAATACATCACCGAAGACATCGGAGAAGTTACCACCGCCAAAACCACCACCGCCCATTTGTGGGTCAACACCAGCATGACCATGACGATCATAGGCTGCGCGCTTATCGGCATCCGATAGCACTTCATAGGCTTCGTTGGCTTCTTTAAATTTCTCTTCAGCGTCTTTGTCATCCGGATTACGGTCCGGGTGAAATTTCATTGCCAGGCGGCGATAGGCTTTTTTCAACTCAGCCTCACTCGCACTGCGCTCCACGCCGAGTACTTCGTAAAAGTCACGCTTTGCCATAATTCTTTTAACTCCGGATTCTCATCTGCCAGACACACCAACGCGGGAGCTAGTCCCGCGTGGTGAGTCACTACTGCATCAATCTTGACTGATCTGCAGGGCTTAGCTTTAAAGGATTACTTAGTGTCAGTATCCTTAACCTCTTCAAACTCTGCATCAACCACGTCATCAGCGTTATCATCACTTGCTGCTGTTGCGTCTGCCTGCTGAGCTTGCTCGGCATACATTTTTTGAGTGACTGGCGCACTGACCTGTGAAAGCGCTTCAATTTTTGCCTCAATCTCAGTCTTGCTGTCACCTTTAACAGCGGCCTCCAACTCAGCCACAGCGGCTTCAATGGCAGTCTTTTCTTCTTCAGTGACTTTATCGCCGGCTTCAGTCAGCATTTTGCGCGTTGCGTGAACTAACTGATCACCTTGGTTACGTGCCGTTGCCAGCTCTTCAAACTTACGGTCCTCATCAGCGTTAGCTTCTGCATCACGAATCATTTGCTCAACTTCTTCATCACTTAAGCCCGAGTTAGCCTTAATGACGATGGACTGCTCTTTACCTGTGGCTTTGTCTTTAGCCGACACGTTAAGAATACCGTTAGCATCAATATCAAAAGTCACTTCAATTTGCGGCACGCCACGTGGTGCTGGCGGAATATCTGACAAGTCAAAACGACCCAGCGACTTATTCGCTGAAGCTTGCTTGCGCTCACCTTGCAGCACGTGAATGGTTACCGCATTTTGGTTATCATCTGCCGTTGAGAACACTTGTGATTTCTTAGTAGGAATCGTGGTGTTTTTCTCAATTAACGCCGTCATTACACCACCCATGGTTTCAATACCAAGGGTCAGTGGGCTCACGTCTAGCAGCAGAACGTCTTTCACATCACCCGACAATACCGCACCTTGAATTGCTGCGCCCATGGCAACGGCTTCATCAGGGTTAACATCGCGGCGCGCTTCTTTCTTGAAGAACTCCGCAACGGTTTTTTGCACCAGTGGCATACGTGTCTGACCACCCACCAAGATCACGTCATTGATTGCGCTAACTTCAATGCCCGCGTCTTGTAAAGCAACACGGCAAGGCTCAAGCGTGCGCTGAACCAAGTCACTTACCAACCCTTCAAGCTTGGCACGGGTAATAACAATATTGAGGTGCTTAGGGCCACTGGCATCCGCCGTGATATACGGCAGGTTAACATCAGTTTGCTGTGCTGAAGACAACTCAATCTTAGCTTTTTCTGCTGCTTCTTTTAGACGCTGCATGGCTAATGGATCATTTTTTAGATCAAAACCACTGTCTTTCTTAAACTGATCAACCAAGTCATTGATTAACAAGTTATCGAAGTCTTCACCGCCTAAAAAGGTATCACCGTTAGTGGCCAATACTTCGAACTGGTGCTCGCCATCAACCTCAGCGATCTCGATCACTGAGACGTCAAAAGTACCACCACCTAAGTCATAAACAATAACAGTACGGTCGCCTTTGGCTTTATCCATACCGTAAGCAAGTGCCGCAGCGGTCGGCTCGTTAATAATACGTTTAACGTCTAAACCAGCGATACGGCCGGCATCTTTAGTCGCTTGACGTTGGCTGTCATTAAAGTATGCAGGTACAGTGACAACGGCTTCAGTAACGGGCTCACCGAGGTAATCCTCAGCGGTTTTTTTCATTTTCTTCAGTACTTCCGCAGAGATTTGCGGCGGCGCCATTTTCTCGCCTTTTACTTCAACCCAAGCATCGCCATTGTCTGCTTTGACGATTTTGTACGGCACCATTTTGATGTCTTTCTGTACAACATCTTCGTCAAAACGACGACCAATCAAACGCTTCACCGCATACAAAGTATTGTGCGGGTTAGTCACCGACTGACGCTTAGCGGCCTGACCCACTAAGATTTCGCCATCATTGGTGTAAGCGATAATGGAAGGAGTGGTGCGACCGCCTTCTGCGTTTTCAATGATCTTAGCAACACCATTCTCCATGACTGATACGCAAGAGTTGGTGGTTCCTAAGTCAATACCGATGATTCTTCCCATTTTAAATCTCCTAAGTTCTGCTTCATCCACAGCGTAGTGCCGGACTGAAAAATATTAATTAACTTGTATAACTAGATGGGGGGGCTTAATGAAAATTTCAAGCCTGTTCATCAATTTTTACTGGTGCTTCACTCGGCGCCTTGCTGCCAACGACCATAGCTGGGCGCAGCAGGCGTCCATTCATCACATACCCACACTGAAATACTTTTAGGACGCTGTTAGGCTCGGCATGAATACTTTCTTCCATTGCCATGGCTTGATGCAGCTCAGGATTAAACGGCTCACCTTGCGGATCGACACGCTCGACTTGGAAACGCTTCATTGTGTCTAAAAACAGTTTATAGGTCAGCTCCATACCTTCGCGCATAGGACGAATTGTCTCGTCTGCCGGATCAGAGACCTCAAGACCACGCTCAAGACTGTCAAGCACGGCTAACAAATCTGTGGCAAATTTTTCCAAGGCAAATTTATGCGCTTTTTCAATATCTTGCTCGGCGCGACGACGAATATTTTGTACTTCTGCAGCAGCACGTAATGCATTTTCTTGCGCACTCGCTAACTGACCTTCCAGCTCAACAATACGTTCTTGTGCGGCTTGTGCCGGGTCTGTTGCGGCCTGCGGCTCTGCATTAATATCAGACGCTTGCTCATCTAAAGTTTGCTCGTCAGTCATGGCACCCTCCTTTACGATCAAATAACAGGCGTTTTACCTGTGCTATGCGAGCTATATGGGGTTTATCACCTGAACTTCAAGAGCAAAAAGCATTTTAGTCTTACCCTTTAGCGCATTGAGCATTCACCTAAAGCGCTCAAACAGCGGTAACGGCGCAAATATGTCACGACCGTTGATCTTTTTTTGTTAAAGAGTTTAAAAATCTCGCTTTCATCTCTTGATAACACTGTTTATTTCACTGTATAAATGAACAGCGCAAACAGGAGCCCTAACCATGCTGATACATATTTCCGTGCAAAACTACGCTATCGTTGAACACCTCGACCTCGAGCTGCAAGATGGCATGAGTGTCATCACCGGCGAGACCGGTGCAGGCAAATCCATCATGCTCGACGCACTGAGCTTAACGCTAGGTGCGCGCACAGACAGCAGCATGGTTCGCCCCGGTGCCGACAAAGCGGATATCCTCAGCAGCTTTGATGTGTCGCGCATCCCTGAAGCGCAACAATGGCTCAAAGAGCGTGACCTCGATAACCAAGCGCAGTGTATTTTACGCCGCGTGATTACCGCCGAAGGGCGCTCCCGCGCTTACATCAATGGCACCCCTTGCCCGCAAGCTGACCTTAAGGCACTGGGCGAATTACTGATTGATATTCATAGCCAGCATGAGCATCAATCATTATTAAAAACCGATACCCATCGTCGCTTACTCGATGAATTTGCCGCTGCCACTGAACTTACCCGCGCGGTACAGAGCATCGCTCAACGCTGGCGTACGACTCAGCAGCAACTCGATAAACTCCGTGCCAACGGTGAAGAACAACAAGCACGTCGACAATTATTAACCTACCAGTTGGAAGAGCTGGAAACACTGGCCCTAGCGAAAGACGAGCTTGAGCAGTTAGAGCAAGAACACAAGAGCTTAAGCAATTCAGAAAGTCTGCTGGAAAACTGCCGGCAAATCATTGATACCTGCAGTGAAAACGACAGCAACAATGTGCTCGATACGTTAGCCACTTTACTGCAACGCGCACGTGCTGTATCTGCAGCACCACAAGCATTTGCACAAGCAACCGAACTGCTCGCCAGTGCGCACATCCAGATTGAAGAAGCGATCAGCGATTTTAATCATTTTCTTGATCACTTTGATGCAGACCCACAGCGCCAGCAGTGGTTAGAGCAACGCCTTGACGCCATTTACACCTTAGCTCGCAAACATCGTGTGCAACCCGAACAACTCTATGCCTTAAAAAACCAACTGGCCGCTGAACTGGCCGCGCTGGATGCCGATGATGCAAATCTTGAACATTTACAGCAAGCCACGGCTTTATTGCAACAAGAGTACCAAGCAAAAGCGCAAACACTGAGTAAACGCCGCACCACTGCAGCAAAGAAACTCAGTAACGCCGTCATGCAGCAGTTGCATATGCTGGGTATGCCTGGGGGGCAGTTTAGCGTTGATCTACAGCCAATCACTGCCGCCACACCTGCTCTGAACGGTTTAGAAAACATTGAATTTTTAGTCAGCGCCAACCCCGGTCAACCTTTACGCAGTCTGGCCAAAGTTGCCTCAGGCGGTGAGTTATCCCGCATCAGTTTGGCCATTCAGGTGATCACCGCACAAACCTCGCGCGTGCCAACCTTAGTTTTTGATGAGGTGGATGTTGGTATTGGTGGTCCAACTGCTGAAGTAGTTGGCCAATTATTGCGCCAGCTCGGCGAGTCAGGACAAGTACTTACGGTCACCCACCTGCCGCAAGTAGCAGCGCAAGGGCACCAGCATTTATTTGTACATAAAGTGCGCAAACACAAACAAACCAACACTGTTGTGAGTTTGCTGTCTGATAATCAACGTGTAGAAGAGTTGGCGCGGATGCTTGGCGGAATTGATTTAACTGAGGAATCCTTAGTCCACGCACGTAAAATTCTAGACAGTGCACAGCACCCCATCGCTGTAGCGCAGCGCGCTTAATCGCATTGCGCGGCCTACTATTGACGTGATTCCTTACTTAAGGAGATTGTCGGATTGTGCCAGCTGCCAGAAATATAATATTTAACACTCGCAAAACGCGCCACACGATCGCCAATCAAGCGATCAACAATAAATAAAGCGCCACCAATGGCTGGGGCGCCCACAGCAATGGCGGCAAGTGGCAGATTATTGGTTAATGGCAAGGCCACCTGTAGCGTGGCATTGACTTGCTCTTTAACTAAATCGATCTGGCCTTTCAACTCTAAATCACTCGAAGGCCCATGCAGATTCAAAGCTTGATTGGTTCGATAAACGCCATCATCAATCAGCAACTCACCTTTGATTCGATCATAAGCCAAACCTTTATCAATCAAGTCAGAGAAATCTAACCGCAAGCGCCGACCTATCGAGTCAAAATTCAACAAACCAAATACGCGCAGAGCTTGCGCTCCACCATCAACAGAGAGCAACTGACCTTTGCGAAAGCTTATGTCTGCAGTGCCGCTGATTTTACTTAAACTCAATCCCGCCGGAGAACCTGGCCAGCGCACTGCAGCATCGACACGAAACTCATCACTGGTAATATTTGGCGCATACCCCCAAGCCAATAATATATCACTGGCATTGGCAGCGCTGATGCGGCCTGTATACTGGGTGTGCACCTGCCCGTTGGCTTTCTGCCAATCCAACTGTCCAGCGACTTTCAATCCTTTGAGAGATAATTCAAGCTGCTCAAACCGCATCCCGTGCGTTTTAGGTCGCGTCTTGAAAGCCCCTGAACCCAAATGCTCCTGCCCTTGATAGAGCGCATCAATTTGTACGTTCATGGCCGGAATGCTACGCATATCAAACTCCGCCAACACATCGTGGCGTGGCTGAGCGCTTTCAACAGGCTCACTTTTCGGCAAATAAAGATGTTCAACATGCACCACAAAAGGCTTTGCACTATCAGATACAACAAGGCGACCTTTGAGCTGCTGACTGTCTAGAGCCAGGCTCCAAGCTTGGTCTTGACCTGCCTGCCAAAGCAGCCCCACATCCTTGGCGCTCAAACCCATGCCATGCAAATGCTTGACCTGCAGTTGCGCTTTTCTTAAGACGCCTTGATGATCTGCAGCACCTCCAGCGTAACGCTGCAAGACAGCTTGCCATTGTTCAATATCGAGCTCATTTAAACGGCCGCGCACGTGCAAGCCCGCTTGCGTCGGTAATCGTGCAAGCCCACCACCGACCCGTAACTCAGCGCGCCCGGCCAATAGATCATCAGCTGCAGCCGCTAAACTGAGACTCAATTGATCCGCATAATCCAACCAGTAACGGCGTTCTGTGCCTGCTAAAGTCATCCGCCAATCAGCATAGCTTTGCTGCTCTGCTGTTTTGCCAAAAGGTGCAGGTAAATCAATTTTGCCCCCTAACAAACTGGAATCAATACGCAGCTGACTAGCATTACCTTCCAATAACAAACGTAAGCGATATGGCAAAGTACCGGAGACTGGAAGTGCTTGCTTAATGTCTGCCCAGCGGGTCAAGGCTACAAGCGGCATCAACCCTGTTACATCAAGATGTGTACGCAGATTACCATTACGCCCTTGCGCCTCAATACTGCCGCTAAAACGCTGCTCTAAAAACTGTCCGCTGAGGGTCTTAGCACTCAGCCCCTGCTTACTATTAAAAACGAACTCACCACGTAATTGGCGCAGCTCAATATTAATATCAGGGATATTGAGCTCGATATCATGTGCATGCAGTTGCAGGTTAACCTCCGGGCTTTGCCCTGCATGCAGAGGGATTAATGCATCTAAGGTTGCAGGTAATTGACCTTGACCACTCCAGTTGGCAAAGCTATCTGCTGTTTTGCTCAGCGGTGTTTTCTGTAAAATATGTAACCCATCGGCAACACTGCTCTGTAACTCAGCGTGCAGTTGTAACTCAGGAGGCTGGCCCCCCTGATGTGCAATCTCTGCATAAGCTGAAGCAACAGATGTATTAAGAATGAGGCCGCGCTCAATACCAATGCGCACGCCACTGTCCTCAATCAGCACTTCACCCGCCGCCTCAGTCAGCGCTGGCCAACCCGGTTGATACTCCAGCTCTGCAGCCTGTACATCAAAATACAAACTGATTGAACGCGCTGCTGGTGCTGCGCCTTTATTGAGCGAGCCTTGATATTGAAAGTAACCTTGATTGATCTGCCCAGCACGAATCGCGGTATTCAACCAGTGCTCTAAGTTATCGCTAAAATCTGGCAGCAAACTCGGCAAATACTTTCCTGTAAAACGCGCATCACCATCACGCAGCCCCACACGCAAATCCATGTAGTCTTCTTCATCAGCATCAGCCAGCAGACGAATTAAAAAGTCCCCGCCAATCTCACCTTCTTCACCGCTTACCCGCAAATAAGGACTACGCAAAGTAAATCCCTGCGGATCGAACGCCCAAACTAACTGCGCATGCGCGCGCCAATACTGCCATGGCTTAGGAAAGAGACGCGCTAGGTGCAAGCTAAAACCGTCATTACTGGCCAAACGTAGCTCGCCACCGGTTAAGCCGCCAGTCATTTGTCCACTGATCCCAGAAGCGGCAGGCACATCATGCCAGCTGGAAAACTCCACCTGCTGCACATTTGCCGCAAACACTAAACGCTGCTCCGGCGGCTGCTCGGGCTGCCACTGCAGATTAATATGACGCAGGACCCCTTGCGGCTGCATGCTCTGCAGCACATCAGCAGCCACCTCAGGCAAAGGCAATAAGCGCTCAGCCAAATAATGCACGTCAGCCAGCTCTAACTGCTCAACAGCTGCGCTCCAAGTCGGCGTATCTTGCTCCCTATAACGAACCAACAGCGGCCAATTACGTGGTGCCAGATCATCCACTTGCCAAGTAAAACTGGGCAACCAAGCCACCTGCTGCTGCCCATCATCTTGATAAAAGCCTTGAATACGAGTGCCCTTCCAGTGCACTACACTCGCGTGCGGCGCTTGCACATCAGCGACTAGATCAGCCAACTCAACGGCTGCCGTATGAATACGGCCTTGCTGAGCCTGCAGCCACAGTTCGCCGCCCATCCGAAATTGTGTTATTTGCCAATCTGCCAAGTAAGCTTTCTGCAGCCATTGTGCAAGATCGCTGCTGGGGATTTTCAAATACACATTGATGGCGCTCTGCTGCCAGTCTTTACCAATTAAGCGTCCTTGTGCACTCAACTCTATCGTCTGCCCATCTGGCAGCACGGCGCGAACGGCTAAATGCTGTTCTGCACCGACACGTCTTAGGGTAAAGCCGGCATATTTCAGTGCTAACGCTTCATTACCATACGCCTGCACAATCACTCGACTGTTAATCACGCTCAATTGCGCCACTTGTTGCAATTTAGCCAGCCAATCGTTGAGCTTAAATACTGCCTGTTGACTGTTGTCTAGACGTACACCCTGCACAGTCCATTGCTGCGGCTGCTGTTCTTCTATAGAAATTTGCAGCCCCACTAAAGTCACGGTTTTTAAGCGCAGTTCACGGGCCAATACACTGCCGATGACGTCCAGCTGAATGTGCAACTCATCAAGTAATAACACCTCGGCACCGCTACCGATCGAGACCTCGCGCGCCTCAAGGACAGGGGAAAATCCACTCCAAGTGCCTTCAAGCTGTGAAAATTGAATATCCTGCTGTAACCGCTGCTGCAACTGCTGCTCAATCTGCTCGCGGTATTCAGCCAACAAAGGTGTGAACTGGCGTCCAGCACTGACGTATAAGGCGGCAAGGATCAGCAATCCGGCAATACCCCGCAGACTCCAACGCAGCACAGTATTGAAGAACTGCAGTAACGCCATCATGCAAACACCTTAATCATTGCCCGCATTACAACAAAACAACATCATATTGTTCTTGCGAGTACATTGTTTCCACTTGAAAGCGTACAGGATGGCCAATAAACGATTCCAAATCAGCAACATTGGCTGATTCCTCATCAAGCAAGCGGTCAACCACGCTCTGACTGGCCAGCACCATATAACCATCGGCTTGAAAGGTGCGCGCTTCGCGTAAAATCTCACGAAAGATTTCATAACAAATGGTTTCTGCGCTACGCACTTGTCCACGCCCTTGGCACGTAGAGCAGGGTTCGCAAAGTACTTGCGCCAAACTTTCACGCGTGCGTTTACGCGTCATCTGCACCAAGCCTAATTCAGTGATACCGATAATATTGGTTTTGGCGTAATCGCGTTCGAGCTGGCGCTCCAAGGTACGTAACACCTGGCGACGATGTTCTTCGTCCTCCATATCAATAAAATCAATAATGATAATGCCGCCAACATTGCGCAGACGTAATTGACGCGCAATGGTCAAAGCCGCTTCAAGATTGGTTTTAAAGACAGTTTCTTCAAGATTACGATGACCAACAAAACCACCGGTATTGACATCAATAGTCGTCATCGCTTCTGTCGGATCAATCACCAGATGCCCGCCTGATTTTAAGGGCACTTTGCGCTCTAAGGCTTTTTGAATTTCATCATCAATGCCATAGAGATCGAAAATTGGCCGCTCGCCAGGGTAGTGCTCAACCCGGTCGGCAATTTCCGGCATTAACTCTGCAACAAACTGTTGTGCTTTCAGCAAAGTTTCCCGCGAGTCAATGCGTACTTTTTCTGTGTGCTCCGCGGCTAAGTCACGCAAAGTACGCAAAGGCAGGGAAAGCTCTTCATAAATAACTGCGGGTGCGCCAGCCACTTGCATATGTTCGCGAACCTGCTCCCAAAGACGGTGCAAGTAGCGTATATCCAGCATGATCGCTGACATATCAGCGCCTTCGGTGGCCGTGCGAATAATAAAGCCGCCCTTTTCCTCGAGGCCTTCGCTAGCTAAGCATTCAGTCACCGCTTGCTTTAAGCGCTCGCGCTCAGCTTCTTCTTCAATTTTTAACGACACACCAATATGACTGCTACTGGGCATATACACCAGGTAGCGCGAGGGAATCGATAAATTCGTGGTCAGGCGCGCACCTTTACTGCCAATCGGATCTTTAGTGACTTGTACAACTAGCGCTTGCCCCTCATGCACCAAACCACTGATTCCTTCGCCTGTCATACCCTCACGCGCGGTAATATCAGCCGCATGAATAAAGGCTGCACGGGATAAGCCAATATCAACAAAGGCCGCCTGCATACCTGGTAGCACACGGACAACCTTACCTTTATAAATATTGCCAACAATGCCGCGCCGTTGGGTACGCTCAACATGAACTTCTTGCAAAACACCATTTTCAACCACAGCAACCCGTGATTCCATTGGCGTAATATTGATTAAAATCTCTTCACTCATAGCGTTCTCAGTCTCAGGCTCTGCTGTGCACGGCTCGCGCAACCTAATAATGCAGGGCAATACAGTCAGGTCAATATGCCCTGTATCGTTAATAAAACCAATACACTACAGCTGAGAAGATGAGTTTGTTATCAATCAGCGAGCTAAAAAGCTCAGCGACAACTCAATTGCAGAGTTCGCAGCGCTTGCTCAGCCAATATGCTTTTGCCTAAAGCCATCTCATTAGACATCGCCTTCAGCTGTGCCATCAGCGAAAACCACGAATACGCTTGACGTTCACCAACAACACATACAGCCAAGGCCACAATAAGCAGCTTATCAGCACTGGCCAAGCATAATAACTGATTGCAGGGCGCAGCCCTGACAGCGTGCTTAACCATAGCAGCACCAGTTGCGCCAAACCGTAAATCACCAGCAACGCAAAGGACTGCTGCCACAATGGAAAGACTTTCAAGCGCTGCTGCAAAGTTAAAACTAAAAATACAACAATCGTCAACGCCAAGGCATGTTGGCCAAACAATGTGCCATACAACACATCTTGGGCAATACCGACACACCAAGCCGTCAACACACCGATATTTTGTGGAAAATAAATCGCCCAAAAGGTTAAAACCAGCGCCAGCCACAAAGGTCGACCAATTTCAATTTGCTCAGGCATTGGCATCACTGACAGTAATAAGGCGACAAGCAATGTTAACCACATCATCAGAGTGATATTGCTGGATGTATTGCTCATTCATGCGCCTCCGTTGCCGTAGACTCTGTGGCCTTAAGCAATTGCACCGCATCATCTAAGGCATTCTGTACCGTATCGTCGAGGGCTTGCGTGGCATTTTTGCTGTCACTAAAGACCAGCAACAGATAACGGCTACGATTTAGGGTTGCCGCCGGCAAAGCCAGCACCCGCGCAAAAGGCTGCCCTGTATTGCGCTGCACTTGCGTCACTACAGCCACTGGATAGCCAACAGGAAAGCGCTGCCCCATACCCGAGGTGACCAACAAATCACCCTCGCGAATGTCAGCACTATCGGTGACGTAACGCAATTCAATAGACTCTAAATTACCCGTTCCACTGGCGATAGCGCGCAAACCATTGCGATTAACTTGCACTGGCACACTATGATTGCTGTCTGTAATCAGCAAAACTCGCGCACTATAGGGCATCACTTCGATGACCTGCCCCATCACACCGCGCGCATCAAGCACTGGCTGCCCGAGCGTCACTCCACTATTACTGCCTTTATTGATCAAAACCCGATGTGTATAAGGATTGGGATCAACGCCAATTAATTCTGCAACCAAGACACGATCATCAATTAAAGCCGATGAGTTGAGCAATTCTCGTAAGCGGACGTTTTGCTCTGTGAGGGTGGCTAATTTTTGCAAACGACGTTGCATCAAAAGCGTTTCCGCACGTAACTGTTCATTTTCAGCTAAGAGATCAGTACGACTACTAAACATTTGCAACGTGTTGTTCCAACCGCGCACGGGTAAGTCACCCAACCAATACAGCGGGGTCAATACCATTCCTAACTGGCTGCGCACGGGTTTGAGCACAGTAAAGCGTGCATCAACCAGCATCAAGGCAATCGACAAACAGCTAAGAATAAGAAACCGCGTGCTTAACGAGGTTTTTTTGGCAAATAATGGCTTAATGTTGTTTCCCCAGCGACTTAAATGTGGATGAACTTTTACCCCACACACATTTAAGTTTAACTATAAACACCACGTTCAGCGACTCGCAAGTAAAGATGTAGCTTTACTCTGCTGACAACAGATCCATAGAGTTACGATCCATCATTTCTAAAGCTTTACCGCCGCCCAAAGCCACACAGTTTTTTGGATTCTCAGCAACAATAACGGGTAGCCCTGTTTCTTGCGCAAGCAATTTATCCATATCACGTAGCAGTGCACCACCACCCGTCAAAACTAAGCCGCGCTCAGCTATATCGGATGCC
>JAAXZZ010000135.1 GCA_012719655.1 Gammaproteobacteria bacterium
ATGCCGAGCTTAACCGCAGTACCCAACACCCGCCAACTGCGCAAACGTGACCACAGTTACGCTCCTTTTGATGCGCAAAAAATTTTATATGCAATAACTGCAGCAGGACGAGCAACCGGCGAGTTTACGCAAGCAACGGCTGCTAAGCTCTGCGAGCAGGTGCTGCATACTTTATCGCCACACAGCACACTCAATGTTGAAGACATCCAAGACTGTGTCGAAACCACCTTAATGGCCGCTGGGCATTTTCGCACCGCACGCGCCTACATTGTCTACCGCGAACAGCATGCACGCTTGCGCCGTGATCATAAAAATCTAGTCGATGTTGCTGCATCCATGAACGAGTATTTATCCCGTGAAGACTGGCGTGTACGCGCCAATGCCAACCAAGGCTATTCATTGGGCGGTTTAATTCTCAATGTCTCCGGCAAGGTCACCGCGAATTACTGGCTCAACGAAGTGTACAGCCCTGCAATTGGTGAAGCACACCGTGCCGGTGATTTACATATCCATGATCTTGACATGCTCGCTGGCTATTGCGCTGGCTGGTCATTACGCTCCTTACTCAATGAAGGCTTTAACGGCATTCCAGGCCGTGTTGAAGCCGGCCCACCCAAACACCTGTCCAGCGCACTCGGACAAATGGTCAACTTTCTTGGTACCTTGCAAAACGAATGGGCCGGTGCACAAGCCTTTAGCTCCTTTGATACCTACCTTGCGCCCTATATTCGTAAAGATCAGCTCAGCTACGCGCAAGTGCGCCAAGACATTCAAGAGTTTATCTATAACCTCAATGTGCCTTCACGCTGGGGTACACAAACGCCTTTTACTAACCTGACTTTTGACTGGGTCTGCCCAGAGGATTTACGTGAGCAAATCCCCTACATTGGCGGCGTAGAAATGCCTTTCGCTTATGGCGATCTGCAAGCTGAAATGGAAATGATCAACCAAGCCTATATCGAAGTGATGCAGGCCGGTGATGGCTTAGGCCGCGTTTTCACCTTCCCAATTCCAACTTACAACATCACCCATGATTTCCCTTGGGACAGCGAAAACGCCGATCGCTTATTTGCAATGACCGCCCGCTATGGCTTGCCTTACTTCCAAAATTTCCTCAATTCAGAATTGGAGCCCAACCAAGTCCGTTCGATGTGCTGCCGTTTGCAGTTGGACGTGCGCGAACTACTCAAGCGTGGTGGTGGTTTGTTTGGTTCAGCAGAACAAACCGGCTCACTGGGCGTGGTAACCATCAACTGCGCTCGCTTAGGCTATCTGTATAAAAACAACCCCTTGGGTCTGTATCGCCGTCTTGATGAGTTGTTAGACATGGCTAAAGACAGTTTAGAAGTCAAACGCAAGGTGATTCAACACCACATGGACGCCGGCCTGTATCCGTACAGCAAACGCTATTTAGGTACGTTGCGTAATCATTTCTCAACCATTGGCGTCAATGGCCTGCATGAAATGCTGCGCAATTACAGCAACGATGCAGAAGGCATGCACACGGCTAACGGACGCACAATGGCGCTGGAGATGCTTGACCATATTCGTCAGCGCTTAGTGGCGTTTCAAGAAGAAACTGGCAACCTCTACAACCTAGAAGCCACGCCAGCAGAAGGCACCACCTACCGCTTTGCTAAAGAAGACCAAAAACGCTTTGCCGATATTCTGCAAGCTGGCAGCTTTGATGCGCCCTACTACACCAACTCATCGCAGCTGCCCGTAGGCTTTACCGATGATGCGTTTGAAGCACTCGAATTGCAGGACGAACTGCAATGCAAATACACCGGCGGCACCGTATTGCACTTGTACATGTCAGAGCAAATTTCTTCCACTGAAGCCTGTAAAAAACTGGTGCGCAATGCCTTGGGACGCTTTCGTCTGCCTTATCTAACCATTACCCCAACCTTCTCCATTTGCCCAGTGCACGGTTATTTATCTGGTGAACATGAGTTCTGCCCCAAATGTGACGAAGCGCTGCTGCAAGAACAGCAACGCGCTCAACATCTCAAAGCCGTCCATTAAGACCCTTTGAGCCAGCCAGCGCGCCACTTATAGAGCAGCGCGTTGATCCGATGCCCTGCATCAAACTAAAAGGAAAGACCTATGCAAACTGTAAAGCAACTGCCGCAAGAACAACGTCAACGCTGTGAAGTCTGGACCCGAGTGATGGGCTACCATCGTCCAGTCAGCGCTTTCAATCTAGGTAAGCAATCTGAGCACCGTGAGCGCATGCATTTTAATGAACAGCCAACCCAGCGTCAGTCCGCCTAAAAATGACTGAGCAACTTAGAGTCGGGGGCTTCGTGCCCCTGACCACTTTAGACTTTCCAGACCATCTGTCGTGCGTGGTGTTTTGCCAAGGTTGCGCATGGCGCTGTCGCTATTGCCATAACCCTGACTTAATTCCACCGCGTGCGCAGCAAATGCACAGCTGGCTGAGTATTCTAGAGTTTTTACAGCGTCGCCAAGGCTTGCTTGAAGCCGTTGTATTTAGTGGCGGTGAAGCGACCTTGCAACACGGCCTAAAAGGGGCGATGCAAGAGGTCAAAAAACTGGGCTTTAAAGTCGGCTTACATACAGCGGGGATTAACCCTAAAGCATTGCAGCGGGTTTTGCCTTATTGCGATTGGGTAGGTTTTGATGTCAAAGCTTTAGTCGAGGATACCGAGTTGATTACTGGTGTCTCTGGCAGCGGCCAAGCCAACTGGCAGTGTTTAGAATTACTGCTGGCCAGTGGCGTCCAGTATGAGTGCCGCACCACTGTGCATTGGGATTTGATTGACCCACAGCGTTTACTGGAGCTGGCGCGTCGTTTAAGCGCTGCTGGAGTGGCACACTTTGTTGTGCAGCATGTACGCACGCACAGCATGCTCGATAGTCAGCTGACACAACAGCATGCCAATCTAGGAACAGCAGCACTGTGGCGAGAGATCAGCGCACTGTTTCATACATTTGTGCGGCGCAATAACTAGCCCAAGCGCTGATAAGCCATACAAACGTATAACTGATTAGGCAAAAGGCGCGAGCAAACTGCTAATACTCGGAATATGAATATTACGGCCGCGCATCTCAATTAAACCCTCTTGATTTAAGCGCGCCATAATCCGCGACAACGTTTCTGGTTGCATGGATAAGCGCGCAGCAATTAAACGCTTAGGTAATGGCAACTCAATATCAACGGTTTCTTGGGCACGATCTTCCAGCTGCTGAATCAGATACAAAGCAAAACGCTGAGTGGCATTTTGTAAGGTCAAAGTCTCTAGCTCGCCCAAACGCTGATGTAAACGCATGCTCATGTGCCCAAGCAAGTGCAAACAGGCTTGCGGATTTTCTTGCAGTAAAGTCAGCATCAATCGATTAGGAAAGCTTACCAATTGCACAGTTTCTAAGGTTTCCGCGCATACTGGATATTCAGAACGCTGCATAAACATCACCGCTTCAGCAAAGGTTTGCCCGGCCTGAATAATCTCGACGACTTTCTCTTGGCCATCGGCTGAAATCCGATAGAGCTTAACTCGGCCTTTTAGCACCAAGAAAAACCGTTCTGCAGGCTGCCCTTGCCGAATCAACAACTCGCCCGCCTGGCATTGTTGCTCATGACTGTGACTCATCAAGCGCTCTTGGTTTTCAGTGCTCAAATGTTTAAAAAATGGATGCTGTAAAATGCTTGCAACAGTAGGATGAGTAAAAAGCATGTGTTGCTCCTAAGGAAACAATCCGTTAGACCTGCACACAATCACAAGCTTGATGTTGTTAGAGGTCTGGCTGTGCATACCTTAATGCCTTACGCGCAGGGCTTCACTGCTCTTTGTCGGCTTCACTGGCTTTTCTTGATTTACAACAAGAAGCACTCAGAGCTGCTCCGGCTCAATGGTCTAGATTGGCAATCTCGGCGAACTGCCCTTGCGTTAAAGCCAGCACATCCGCTGCACTTAACTCAAGTTCCAGACCCCGTCGCCCAGCACTGATATAAA
>JAAXZZ010000007.1 GCA_012719655.1 Gammaproteobacteria bacterium
ATTTATCATTGCGCACAGCAACCATTTAGAGCAACTTCGTGATCTAGTTGTGCAATGGAGCAAAATCAATCCTTTGCAGCCATTGGCAAATGAAATCATTTTGGTACAAAGCAATGGCATTGCTCAGTGGCTAAAACTGGCATTGGCAGCCGATGATGGCTGCGCGATTGCAGCGGGTTTGGATGTTGGTTTACCGGCACGTTTTTTATGGCAAACCTATCGCAAAGTGCTGGGCTCAGAGACCATTGCACAAAGCTCTCCTTTTGATAAAGAACCATTGACTTGGCGCTTGATGCGCTTGCTACCCAGCGTTATCGATCAGCCCGTATTTGCATCTTTGCAACGCTTTTTAAGTGACGATGCGGATTCACGTAAATGCTATCAATTGGCACAACGCCTAGCCGACTTGTTCGACCAATACCAAGTCTATCGCTCAGATTGGCTTAAGGATTGGGCGGAGGGTATTGATCAACTGCGTCAGCTTGATGGTCAACCTAGTATTCGCGCCGAACAAGCTGAAGGACAGGCGCAAACCATTGCCTGGCAAGCCGAACTGTGGCGTTTACTGATTGCTGATATTGGTGAGGACGTTATGCACAGCAGTCGTGCCGCCGTACATCCGCGCTTTGTTGCAGCAATGAAAAACTTAGAGCACGCCCCAGCAGGCTTGCCTCCGCGCATTATTGTGTTCGGAATTTCTTCTTTACCCGCACAAATGGTTGAGGCGCTCGCTGCCATCAGCCGTTTTAGCCAAGTGATGCTCTGCGTTCATAACCCATGCCAATACCACTGGGCCGATATTGTTGAAGACAAACAATTGCTACGCCATGAGTACCGTCGGCAAGCGCGTAAAGCGGGCTTCCCAGAAGTTTTATCGGTAGAGCAATTGCATCAATTCGCGCATCCTTTACTGGCGGCATGGGGCAAACAGGGGCGTGATTACATCAGTTTATTGGATCAATATGATGAGCTGGACAGCTACCAAGCGCAATTTAACAGCCATGGCCAGCGTGTTGATATGTTTGAGCAAGGGCAGACACAAACCCTGCTACAGCAATTGCACAACGACATTTTGCACCTGCGACCATTGACTGAAACACAAGCCACTTGGCCCGCACTCGACAGGCAGGATCAGTCGTTACGTTTTCATATCGCGCACAGTGCCCAGCGTGAAGTAGAAATCTTACACGATCAATTGCTTGCGCACTTCAATGCCGATCCTAGTCTAAAACCGCGCGATATCATTGTTATGGTGCCCAATATCGACAGTTATGCCGCATCAATTGAGGCTGTGTTTGGTCAGTATGCACGCGATGACTTACGGCATATTCATTTTACTTTAGCTGATCAAGCCGAGCGTAGCAGAGAGCCTTTGCTGATCGCTCTAGAGCACTTATTGGCATTGCCGGAGTTGCGGCTCACCGTCACTGATATTATGAGCCTGCTGGATGTGCCAGCGCTGCGCGCACGCTTTGCCATTGATGAAGCGGACCTGCCCATCTTGCAGCGCTGGTTAACCGGTGCTGGTGTGCGTTGGGGCTTAAGTGCTGCGCACCGCGAAAACTTTTCAGTGCCACAAGGTTTGTCGCAAAACACTTGGGATTTTGGCTTGCAACGTATGCTGTTGGGTTATGCCATGGGCGACAGCGATGCTTTTGCTGGGATTCAGCCGTACGATGAAGTAGGTGGTCTGGATGCCGCGTTAATCGGCCCATTTACGCAGTTTCTTGACGCCTTGCAAGCGCTGCATCAGCAACTGTCTACACAGCACAGTTCTAGTGATTGGCGTGAGGTGTTTTTTGCCTTGCTGGAACAGTTTTTCTTAGTTGAAGATGATGCTCAATACCTGCTGATGCAGCGTTTACGCGATGGTTGTGAGCAATGGCACGCATTGTGCGAGCAAGCTGAACTGACACACGTTTTACCGCTAACGGTCGCGCGTGAAGCCTGGCTCAGCTATATCGAAGCCGATCATTTAAGTCAGCGTTTTTTAGCCGGCTCAGTGAATTTCTGTACTTTGATGCCGATGCGCGCCATTCCGTTTCGCATGGTGTGCTTGCTCGGCATGAATGACGGGGATTACCCGCGGGTGCAAGCGCCGTTAGATTTTGATTTGATGGGCAATGATTATCGCCCCGGTGACCGCTCGCGGCGCGAGGACGATCGTTATTTGCTGTTAGAGGCACTACTTTCCGCTCGGGAAAAACTCTACATCAGCTGGGTGGGGCGCAGTGTCCGCGACAATACAGAAAGACCACCCTCTGTCCTGGTTGCGCAATTACGCGATCATTTGCGCAGCGGCTGGCGAATGGTTGATGAGCAGCCAGTGTTAGACGCCTTGACCACTGTGCATCCACTTCAACCCTTCAGTCAGCACTATTTTTCTGGGCGCGCAGATGACGCGAAACAAGGAGCCTCTGCGCTTTTTACTTACGCGCATGAGTGGGCGGCGCTGCATCAGACTGCTGTGGATGAGGGTCAATTGACCGAGCTTGCTCGCTTTGTTCCAAGCAGCAAGATCAGTCCACACATGCTGCAACGCTTTTTAGCCAATCCAGTGCAGTATTTCTTTAATGAGCGTCTGAAGGTGTATTTTGATCAAAATGAGCTTGAGGTGTTTGAAGATGAACCCTTTGCTTTAGATGGTTTACAGCGCTTCAACTTACAGCATCAATTGCTAACAGCCGGACAACAGGCCGATAGTCAAGCTGATCTAACCGAGCTGTTGCAGCTGCACAGCGAAAAACTACAGCGCAGTGGTGCGCTACCTATGTGCGCTTTTGGTGAGCTGGCTCGTGCCGAACTGGTTGAGCCGTTAGTGTCACAACTCGAAGACTATCGAAAACATTGTCAAGCCTGGCCTTATCAAGAAGATAACCCACGTATTATTGAGTCAAGTGTCGGACGAGTACAGCTCGAGGGCTGGCTGAGCGGATTGCGTCGACCGGCAACCCAAGACAGTCAAGACAGTCAAGACAGCGAGTATGCGCGTATTGAGTTACTGCCTGGGAAAATCAATGTGGGCAAGGATAAACGCTGGCATCGCTTGCTCAGGCCTTGGGTTGAGCATGTGCTGAGCAATGCGAACGGTATTTCTATGCAAACCATTGTGATTGCTCAAGAAAGCAGCATGGCTTTTGCCAGTCTAACCACTCTAGAAGCGCAGCAAATTGTCGAGGTTTGGCTGGCTGCATGGCAACAAGGCTTAGACGCACCGCTGCCAGTGGCATTAAAAACCGCAATGAATTTTTTAAAAACGCAATCAGCTGACAAAGCTCAAGCGATTTATGAAGGCGCTTATAACATGTCCGGTGAAGTGCAGAATAACGCCGCCTTAGCGCGGCAGTTTCCAACCTTTGCTGACCTGCAGGCCGATGGACAGTTTAGTCATTGGGCAGAGGCGTTGTATGGCGCATTAGCCAATGCTTCTATTATTACACTTGACCGCGAAGGAGAGCCGTCATGAGTCACTCTGAGAGCACTCAGCCCCTTGCCTTAACCTTTCCTTTATATGGCAGTCGTTTAATTGAAGCCAGTGCCGGCACAGGTAAAACCTATACGATTGCCGCTTTATATGTGCGTTTAATTTTGCAGCATGGCGAGCATAACAAGGCGGCTTTCAATCGGCCTTTGCTCCCGCCGGAGATTTTGGTGGTGACCTTTACCGATGCGGCAACACAAGAATTGCGTGATCGCATTCGCGCCAAGTTGGTTGAGGCAGCGCAGGTGTTTCGCGATGAAATCAGCCAGCCCGACGCCTTACTCTCTCAGTTGCGAGCAGACTATCCACAAGCGCAATGGGCCGCTTGCGCACAGCGACTCGACCAAGCTGCACAGTGGATGGATGAGGCCGCCGTCTCGACCATTCACTCATGGTGCCAGCGTATGCTGCGCGAACATGCCTTTGATAGCGGTAGTCTTTTTACGCAAACCTTAGAAACTGATCACAGTGATTTACTAGCCTTAGTGGTGAAGGATTATTGGCGCCAGCATTGTTATCCGCTGCAAGGTCATAATGTGCTGTGGACTCTGGAACATTGGCAGCAACCAGCAGCCTTACACAGCAAAATCCAACCTTTATTGCATGCGCAAAGTACGGCGTCCACAGGCACTGATTATCAACAATCGCTTAACCAATTGCTCGATAGCGCCATTGAGGCGCAGCAACAGGCTTTAGCCAAACTAAAAGCGCCATGGCCTGCTTGGACACAAGAGTTGCGCGATATTCTTGATCAGGCTGTGGCAGCAAAAGCGGTCAATGGTCGCATGATTCAAACCGCGCGTTACAGCGGATGGCTCGATACAATCAATGCATGGGCGGCTGATCCTAAGCAGCTTAAGTTTGATATCGGCACAGGTGTTACGCGGCTAACCCCTGATGGTTTGCATGAAGCGTGGAAGGATACGAGCGCAGTACCGCAGCACCCTGCATTGCAGGCCATGCAAAGTTTACCTACAGAGCTCGATAGACTGACTTTTGCATTAGATGAGCAGGCGCTATGGCATGCGGCGCACTGGGTTAAACGGCGTTTTCATTTAGAAAAACAACAGCGTGCGCAAATGGGTTTTGACGATATGCTGACGCGCTTAGATCAAGCTCTACAAGGCCCGAATGGACAGCGCTTGGCGCAAGTGATTCGTCTACAGTTTCCGATTGCAATGATTGATGAGTTCCAAGACACCGATCCTTTGCAATACCGCATTTTTGACCGCATTTACTCCATTACAGATAACCGAGACGATTGTGGTTTGTTTTTAATTGGTGACCCTAAACAAGCCATCTACAGCTTTCGCGGCGCGGATATCCATACGTATTTGTATGCACGGCGCGCCACTACAGGACGGCATTACAACTTAGATACCAATTACCGATCCAGTGCGGCGATGGTTGCTGCGGTGAACCAATTGTTTAAACTGGCTGAAGATCGTGCCAATAGCCGTGGCGCCTTTTTATTTAAGCAGCAGGACAACAATGATTTGCCGTTTATCCCGGTGCATGCGCAAGGACGTAAAGAGCAGTGGACGGTTGCAGGTCAGGCACAGCCTGCCTTGAGCGTATGGCTTATTGAGTCTGATCAAGCCATTTCGCGTGAGCAATACATCGAAGCGATGGCCGCCAGTAGCGCCACCGAAATTGTCCGCTTGCTCAATCTTGGGCTACAGCAACAGGCTGGCTTTGAAAACGCACAAGGACAATTGCAAGCATTACAGCCCAATCATATTGCGGTGCTGGTGCGCGACCTACGTGAGGCGCAAGCCATGCGCAAACACTTGGCACAACGCAATGTGCGCAGTGTGTATTTATCCGATAAAGACTCCGTGTTTGACAGTCAAGAAGCCCAAGATGTACTGACTTGGTTATGGGCCTGCTTAACTCCGGACAATGAACGTGCTCTGAAAGCCGCCTTGGCATCCAGCACCTTAGCGCTACCGCTCAGCGAGCTTGAGCGAATTAACCAAGATGAGTTGCTTTGGGAGCAGCGTGTATTGCAATTTCAAGCCTACTGTGCGCGCTGGCAAAAACAAGGCGTGTTACCGATGTTGCGGCAGATGATGCATGATTTTGCACTTGCGCAGCGTTTAGTGCAGCGCCCAGACGGTGAAAGGGCGCTGACTAACCTGTTGCATTTGGCAGAGCTTTTACAACAGGCAGCCCGCGAGCTGGACGGCGAATTTGCTTTGCTTCGCTACCTACAAACAGCCTGCGCCGGTCAAGCTGAGAGTGCACAAGAGCAAGTGTTGCGACTGGAAAGTGATGAGTCTTTGGTGCGTGTTGTGACCATCCATAAATCCAAGGGCTTGGAATACCCTTTAGTTTTTCTACCCTTTATTTGTGGTTTTCGTGCGCAAGATGGTAAGAAACCTTTTATGATCCAAGAAGACCAGCAGCGCAAACTGATTCTGCATGCTGAGCAGCAGCATTTAGAGCAAGCAGAGAATGAGCGCTTGGGTGAGGATTTACGTCTGCTTTACGTTGCTTTAACGCGTTCTCGACATGCGTGCTGGATCGGCATGGCTGATTTAAAAAAAGGCCAGAGCAAGACATCTGTTTTGCATCAGAGTGCACTCGGCTACCTACTGAACAATGCCCAACCCTTGACCAGCAGTGCAGCAC